>PMCF01000272.1 GCA_003154115.1 Anaerolineae bacterium | reverse complement strand
GGCGTGGTCGTCGGCATAACCGCTTCTTCTTCCACCGCTGGCTCAGCTGCAAACGCAGCCGCCTGCGATTCACTCGCGAGACGTTCCACCACTAATGATGTGGATGGCGTAAGCTTCGCCTGATCCAATTCCCGTTGGGCCAGCGGCACGCTACGCGCCGATCGGGTGGGTGTGACCTCTGGCGTGGTCGTCGGCATAACCGCTTCTTCTTCCATCGCTGGCTCAGCTGCAAACACAGCCGCCTGCGATTTACTCGCGAGACGTTGCGCCACTGATGATGTGGATGGCGGAAGATTCGCCTGATCCAACTTCCGTTGGGCCAGCGGCATGCTACGCGCCGATCGAGCAGGCGTGGGCTCGGGCAGTGTTGTCGGTAGAATTTCTTCTTCCAACGCCGCCTCAGCTACAGGCGCAACCACCTGCGATTCACTCGCGTCACGCTGCACCACCGGCGGAGTGGATGGCATAGGCTTCGCCTGATCCAACTTCCGCTGGGCCAGCGGCATGTTAAGCGCCGATCGAGCAGGCGTGAAGTCCGCAGGCGTGCTCGGTAAAGCGCCTTCATCTTCCCGTGCCACTTCAGACGCGACCGCTGAAGTCGGCGGCTCACTCACTAGCTGCTGCACAACCGGCAAAGTATCCGAGCCTGGTGAAGTTTCCGGGTGAGCGGGAATTGGCGTGCCGGGTCTAGCGGGTGTCGCGGGCGCGGGCCGCGTTGCTGCTGTTCGCCGTTGAGCCAACGGCATGTCCGCTTGCGTTGGTGTCACTTCAGGCCACGCCTCAACGTCAGAAGCCACAGGCGAAATCGACGGCTCGCTCACGTGACGCTGCACAATCGGCAGTGCAGTCGTAGCGGCAGGCTCTTCATTAATGGAAGATACGGTCCATTCGGATGAAGATTGATCGATAGGTAATGCGGTCTGTGCGGGTTCAGCCACATGCCGTTGCACATCTGGTGCAGCCGATGGTTCAGCACCGCTTGACCCGAATTCATCCTGTGCGGTTTCTTCCACTTCGCGTTGGACAGATGGAGTGCCGCTGATCGCCGATGGTCGCCCACGTGATGTCGGCGAGCTGGCCGCCACGACCTTCGCAGCTGGCGCGACTGCAACCGGGGTGCTAGCGGGTTGCGGCGTTGCCTGAGGGGTTGCAGCAGCGCGCGTCTCTTGCGCTGCATTCGCGGGAACATGATCGATTGCTGGCCGTTGTTCAGGCGGCACGCCACGCATCGATGGTGTGGGCAGAGGTTCCACTGAAGGTCGTGTCGTTAGCGGCGCATCAGAGGACGTAGCCTCATAGTCGACTGGCACTAACGCCGAGGCAGACTCAGCGGTTTGTGGTTGGACGAACGGGGGTAAGGCAGATTCGGCAGAAGATTCAGGCACTGTGATCGCAACATCGCGCAGAGGCGTCACCGGTGAGGTTGGACTCGTCGCAGGCACAGGCTCAACAGGGGCCGGCAGTTCCTCAGAACCCGTGGTCGTGCGTTGAACAGGTTGTGACCCGCTCGCTCTAGGCGGTGTCCCCCGTGGCGCCGGCCCTCGTGGCGCAGGCCCTCGTGGCGCAGGCCCCCCGCGCGCTTTTGCCGGAGAAAATGGGGGAATCACCGCCGGTCCTGTAGGGGCAGACGTTAGCGCTGGCGCAGTAAGAATAGCCGAGTCAGACTGGAGCGGAAACGCTTCAGTTGCTAGCGTAGTCGTTGGCAATTGATCGGGAATGGAAAATGATTCATTAGGTTGCGGCGCGACTTGCGGCGCAACTTGCGCCGTCGACGCTGGAATGTTGACCAGAGTTGAATTGTCGCGCGTCGGCAATTCTTCCACGCGAGAGATGGGGCGAATTTTTCCAGGTGGTGAGGATGTCTGTTCCGGTTGAACTGTCTGGGGCGCAGTGTAACCCCATTGCTGCCGGGACTCTTCCACCGCTTTGACAAACTCTTCAAAAGAGGTGAAGGCATGCGAATAAGGGCCGGCCTCACGCGGAGGTGCAGGCGGCTCCATTTTCTCGGCGGGTGGTGGCGCATAGTTGCGCGCTTTGGCCGCCTCGGTCGCTTTGAGAAATTCTTCCAGCGAATTGAATGGCTTAGAATAGGGACCTTGAGTTCGCTGGGGCGCCGGTTTTGCGTTTTCCGTGGGCGGCGGCGTGTCAGTGCGTTCTTTGCTCGCTTCAACAGCGGCGAGAAAATCTTCTAATGAATTGAACGGCTTGGAATAAGGACCTGACGCCGCTGCTGGTGTGGATGTCAGTTGAGAGGGTGCCCCTACCAGGGGAAGAGCATTGGCCTCCTCGGCCACCGAGCGGCTTGCATAAGGTCCGTATTGAGCCTGGATCCGGCTCAGCGTCTGTTGCACAGCTCCCGTGGTAAAGACGCTGGGCAGGGCTTGTCCACTGGGCGCAGCGGACTGGCTAGGGCCCGCCGGCTCATTAGCCTGCGACAACCAATGTTGTGTCCAGGGCGAGAGGGCGCGCTGCATCCAGCGGGCTCGCGCCAGGATTGAGTTGACGATCGGGTTCGCCTCACCCGGCATAGCGAGGCGGGACTGCGCATTTTGAGTTGGGTCTGCTAGTTGCTCTGCGTTCATAGTCAAACTCACGTGGCGTCGTTGGCCTAAGTGCTCGCCCAATCGATCATCTTCAACCCGTGATGCACCAGCTCCAGTGTTTCAATCGCCGCTTGATTGCTGTCCGATTGAAAATCCGGGCCGCTCCACTTAACCGGATAGGCGTTTTCCAGATCCCACTGCTTCTTCTGGCTCAAATCGGAATTGTACAAAATGATCGAGATATTCTGGCGCAAGACTTTGCCGTCATAGAGGCCCTTCTCAAACCAGCTCCACAGGGCATTATCGGCTAGGCCGCGCTTCAGTGTAACACGCGATTGTTTAATACGGCCCGGCAGTTGATGCGTAAAATCATTGACGCCGCCTTCAGGCCGGGGCACGGTCTCACGCTCGACTGACAGACCACTACAGTCTGTAAACCAGCCTACCGTGACATCGCTTATCTGGACCGCAAATCTAAACTTGACAGTCGGATCGATTCGGTCAGCCATTGTCATTCCTCGCTAACTTCAAGACCACTTGCGGCCTAACCGTTCACGCTCTACCGAGAGCTCTTGCTTCAGCAGAGCATACACCTTTTCGGCCAACGCCGGCAGATCGATTTCTGAGTCCTGGGGCGCAGCCCGATCGCCACGCGCAGCGTTGGATCCTTCGTCAAGCGCTCGTTGCACCAACGCTTGTTCAGATCCTCCCCCCGCGGCAAGTTCCAGCGTCTCAACACCCACCTGGGCGCTGTCCGTCTGAAAATCCGGCCCGGTCCAGCGCACAGGATAAGCATTGGTCATGTCCCAATGCCTGGCTTCGGTATGATCGGGATTGAGCAGCGTGATGGTGACATGCCGCCGTTCTACCTTCCCATCATACCAACCCTGGCGAAACCAATCCCACAACACATTATCGGCCAGACCCCGTTTGAGCGTGATCTTGGAATAGCTGATCGGACCGGGCAGCTGCGGCACATAGTCATTGATCCCGCCTTCCGGCTGCGCCAGCACGGCACGCTCTACGGTCAAGCCGCTGCATTCCGTGAACCAGCCGATCTCCATGTCCTGGATCTTGACCACGAAGTTGTATAGAGGGATGGGATCACTCAACTCAGGCATCGTTGCAGCTTTCCTGAACGGATACGATCGATACTCATCCGAACCAACCTGGGAGGGCGGTAATAAAACCCGCCCTCGACCAGGCTAGGCGCAGAATCAAAACCTAGCAGCCCCTCACTTCCGCACGAGCCAGTCGGACAATTCTATGAGCGGGCCGGCTCGTTAAGCCTGCGATTGATCTTTGCGATCTCCTGGACCCAGCGCTGCCGTTCAGCATGCTCAAAGTTGAGCACCTCTTGCGCGGGCCAGTGAAAGTGGTAGGCGACGTAGGCTACCTCCTCATACAGATGATCGAGGGGGTAGCCTAAGCCCCCCCCAGGCTGACGAGATCAACCTCGAACTTGGCCTGACATTGCGGACAGACGGCCGGGAAGGTCGTGAGGCCTTCTTCGTTGATGCGGCGATACAAGGCTTGTAAGTAAGCCATGTCGGCCGCGAAGAAATTTTCCACGACTTCCGGCGTGATGGTCGACAGCGTGCCCAACCGGGTGATTACGCGGGAGAGCAGAATAATCACCAGATAGGCTTGATTGCTGTGCACGCGCGGATCGCGCAGCGGCGCGATCTCATCCAGCGCAGTCGCCAGGCGCATCCGCCCGTCCCGCTGGATGATCCCATCCCGATCGACGTAGCCGCGTGGTAGGGTAAATTCGAATTCGGTTTGCAGGCTCATGAAATAATCCCCGTTTTCTGGTGGGATCGGTTGTGCTCCAGCCGGTCTTAGTTCTTGCGGATGATGTACTCGTGCACGATAGTGATTTCTTCGACCTGCAATTCGTTGCTATCGGACTTGGGCGCTGGCCCGGTAATCTTGGACGGCCAGGCATTCTTGAAGTCCCACTGCGCGACCGCCTTGAGCGACTGATCGAACATGATGATCGAGCCGTTCTTGCGCGCGCCTTTGACATCGCCGTCCTCGACCAGCTTGCGCCACTTCCAGAGATCCATGCTGGACGTCAAACCGCGCTTGAGGGTGATATCGCCCCACTTCAAGCGACCGGGGACCTTGAGCACGACCTGGACGCCCTTCTCATTGACGACTTTTTGCTCGGCGACTTCGCTCTCCGAGCCAATGCCGGAAACTTCCGTGAAGTAGCCTTTGATGACGCCCTGTACATCCAGAGCAAAGTGAAAACCAACAATCGGATCTTCGCGTGAGGTATCAATTGCGGATGGCATGTTCTAGCTCCTAAATGAGAAATTTCTACGGTTCGACTTACGTGCCGGGCCCGGCCCACTGGCTGATGCGGAAAATGACGAATTCGGCGGGCTTCACCGGGCACATCCCGATTTCGATGATCAAGCGTCCGAGGTCGCGCGACGCGCTCGGGTTGAGTTCCGCATCGCACTTGACGTAGAAGGCTTGATCGGGTGTGGTGCCGAACAACGCACCAGAGACCCATACGGTGGACAAGAAAGAACTCACGTCACGCGTCACCTGCGACCACAGACTGGGATCGTTGGGCTCAAACACCACCCACTGCGTGCCGCGCTCGATCGACTTCTCCACCATGTTGAACAGACGGCGAACATTGATGTAGCGCCACGCCGGATTGCTGGCCAGGGTGCGAGCGCCCCAGACACGAATGCCCATGCCCGGGAAAGCCCGAATACAGTTCACGCCATTCGGGTTGAGCGTATCCTGCTCGCCCTTGGTGCAGTTGACGGCCAGGCCCGTCGCGCCGCGCACCACTTCATTGGCGGGAGCCTTGTGGACGCCACGGGTATTGTCATTGCGCGCCCAGATGCCGGCCATATGCCCGGAGGGCGGAACGAGGATATTGCGGTTGGTCACCGGATCCATGATTTCGATCCACGGATAATACAGCGCCGCATAGGATGAATCGAAACCGGCGGTATCCATGCGCCACTTCTTGATTTGCTGCGGCGACATGCCGGGAGGCGCATCCAGGATGGCGACGCGATCGTGCATTTGTTCGCAGTGCGCGATCACCATCGTCTGCACGGCCTTCACCATCTTGAGATCCAGCTTCTGGCCGGGTGGCACGCTCATCAAGTCAGGCACGCACACCATGGTGGCATCGTCCAGGGCAGCCAAACCATCCAGACCCGTGCGTTCGGTCACTTCGCCCTGGAATTCACTGGAGGTCGGCAGCGACAAGACTTTGCTCTCAATGGTCAACGGCTGTTCCTGCTCGCGCGGTTGAACTTGCGCCAGCGGCATAGTGGCATCGGGGACGAGCAGTTCGATCAGCTGCGGGGCTTTGTTCTGTTTGTAGGCCACGCCCACACGCTTCGCGCCGTCGTCCAAAACAACTTCCGTCAGCTGCGCATCACGCACAACTTCGGCAGTCTGCCAGCCGCCCGTCTTCTTCTCGCGCTCGACGGTCACAGTAAAGGGCGTGCCCCCACCCTCGGCCGGTGGTTCGCCGTCGGCGGGCGGAGGTGTTTCCACCTTCACGCGCAACCGCATGCCGTCAAAGCCAGCTTGCTTCGCGCGAACGAGCAGCTGCGGCTTACCTTCGGCGTTGAGCAAGGCAGTCTGCGCTTTAGGAATCGTGCGGACGCTCACCACATAGCAGCGATTGCCGCCATTTTGAAAGTAGCCATACACCGAGTGCGGCAGGTAAGCCCCTTCCAAAAATCCGCCGAAGCGCTCAACGAACTGACTCCAGTTGGTCACGAGCTGGGGCAGGCCCAGTACGTCGCGTGACACAGACTCGCCATCGAGCTGCTCGACGATCTGCGCCTTTTCGGTAAAGCCAATAAACACCGGCATGGCAGTACCGACACCTTCGATTGGTTTGGGGCCACGGTCGATTTCCTCGACATAGACCCCCGGTGACAAGTATTCAGGCATGGTGGTCTCCTTGTAAGGTAATAAGACTAGAAATTTGCCTGCAAACGACGGGCGAGATTATTGGCCGGCAACGCCTTGCACATCACGCCAAAACCAGATGTTGTTGAATGATTACCCTTGTGCCTACGCAGCCTCCTGCTGGGCTAATGAGATTTCTTGCTGATGTGGTTCCAGTAGGGCGTCCTTGGTTTAGCTCAGTCTACCTCCTCTTGTGTTCATGCCAGAAGTTTCACACTTCAATATCGTAATCCGGCGATGGTACTTTAATCTTGTATCGACGCGGCGCGCCAGCAGCGATGACACACTCCAGCGTATAATCGCCCGCCTCCAGATTGCCTATCGAGAAACGACCTTCGGGGTTGAGGTCAATCTCCAGGCCGCGTTCCACGAGCGTTAAGCGCACCTGGTCGGCTTCCAGAGGCTGCTGGCTGTGCAGCGTGCCGCCGATCGTCCAGTAGGTATCGGTGCCCGCCGGCTTGATCAGATTCTGAGCCAGCGACGGAGATTGAACCTGACCAAAACGCAATTCGCGTGTACGAACCAGCGGCCCCATAATGGGCTGATAAGGATTAAGCGCCATGGTGACCAGACAGACAATGGCCGGCCGCAGCTCGTTATCGAGCGAGCTCCAAAAGTCGGTCAAATTCGGTGATGTGTCATATTGCGCCACTTTGAACGTGATCGGCGCCGGCTGATCCTGCAGGCTATCTGGCAGAAGATCGGCGGGCATTTCCGGTATCCGAAAAAGCGCCATCATCGTGCGCGCCAGCAGCCGGTGCTCATCTTCTGGCTCCGACGCCCAGGCCGTAATCAGATAATGCAAATCCACCCGGAAAGGGCGACGGCGCTGAACGGCTACCCCATCACTGCGGCGTTCGATTTCCCAACCTTGCGCCGTATGGCGCAGTTTGGCATTTTCGCGCAGGTCATACAAAAACAGATCCAGTGTGGGGCGGCTGAGCTTGGCCGACCACTCACGCCGGGGTTGATTAAACTGAATATCGATTTCGCCGTTGTTGATCGGCAGTTCACGCACTAACAACCGCCGCAAGGCTTCGTCCAAATCTTCAATCATGAGACAATCCCCAGCCTGTGATGGGATGAGTCATCTTTGCCTGCGTAACAGACTCAGCTAGACGGCACGCATTAGACCGGCCTGCTGATAATACTCGCGCGCCTGGGCCTCGGCGCCACGTAGATAACAGAGATGCCCCAGCTGTTCCAATACAGCGATCTGGCCTGTTTGATCGCCCTGCTTCCGGTAGTTAGTCAGCGCTTGCCCGAAGCAATTATCCGCCGCATCGTACTCGCCATGCAGCAACGACTGAACACCCTGCTGGAAAAGATCATCCTTCCGATCGGCTGGTGCGCCGTCTTTGGCCGCTGCGCGCGCAGCGGGTACAGCCTCGACATTGCTCACAACGGCTGGCATCTCAGCGGCCTGCGGCGTTTCGATCGCGCCACTCGGTTCAGCGGCCGCCTTCGCCACGGCTTGATCTTCCTTGGGTTGAGTATGAGCAATCGGCTTTTTCTTGTCCGCTTTGGACTTCTTGCTCGACTTCACTTCCACCGGTGCTTCTTGCTCTACTTCGTGCACTTCGTCTTCCGGTGTGGGTTCATCTGACATAGCGTTTCTCCCAGTTGTACGGACTTAAGGTATTGTACCGGCGCTTTGTTCGCGAATAACGTATGACAATCGTATGCTTGAAGGACGCCCTCCACCTGCGAGCACGTATTCCAGATCTAGGCGAGCTTCCGAGAGAACACGATTAAGGTCTGCTCGATAAGCTTGATCCGCTTCCTGCATGCGTGCTGCAAATTTCGGGAGATCGATCTTTAAATCGCTGGCTTTTTTCTTGAGCGGTTCGACATCGTCGCCAGCGACGAACGACTTCGCTACTGCGAAAGCCTCATTGCTGAACGCGTGAATAGACTTAACAATCTCCTCATTGTGGTTCTTTTTCTTGGTTGACTGAGACATGCTGATCATCTCCTCGATAACTCCGGTCGCCCTAGGGTGGGAACTTCGCAATTCCCGACTATGCGCCAAAGCCGCGTTTTAAGGCGATTTTGAGCTTTTCGGTGTCGAGCGCTTCGGCAGCCTCGACTGCCTTCTTCCAAGTGCTGCTGCCTTTGCGGTTATACATTCGCACAAGTTCCTGCACGTTCTCGAAGTAACCCTTCTCCACCACATCTATCCCTACGAGGTCCACTAGCATCTTGGTCAGGTTCACTTGGGCCGAGTACGCCGTGACGCTGGGAACCTTAACGCCTGCATCAGTCAACGCTTTCCGTGCCAGCGTCTCCGTGACGCCTTCATTGAACGTTTCTCCCACCGTGGAGCGGAAATTCGAAACGGCATTGTTGTGCAAAATCTCGTGGGCCGTCGCTGTCACCAGCGTAGTCGCGCCGTTGACGTAGACTACACCCTTCCAGGCAAAGCCTTCGGTCGACACACCAGCGGCCGCGTCATCTATAGCACAGTCGCCTGGCTGCCACGGGACGCCCTCATGCAAAATACCATCTGCTATGCAGACTTCGTCGTATTTCGCAGAACAAGCCGGTTGATCAGCGAGGATGACAATCGTCCCAGGCACAATCTTCTTAAGGCCACCGTACGCCCCCTGCAAAATTTTCTCGGCTGACGCGAGGCTCATCGCGCCCGGAGTCAATTTTTGACTCTTGGTAAAAGCGGTCCCAGCTTCTTTACCTGCCTTCTTCTCGGCCATTTCTACTTGGTTGGTCCTGGTTGCTTCAGGCGCTAAGGTTGCGTCTTTGCCAATCTTTTCAGGCGTTTTCTTCTCCTTTTCACCTATTTCGATCACCTGGGTGTTTTTGTCCGGCAATTCGGTTCCCACCGGGTGTCGCTGCACACTGAGGCCGGTGTTCATCATAAGATTTTTCTGCTGACTTTGCTGCTGCACCCCGCTTTGCTGTATCACATGCGTCAGCTCATGTGCCAATAATTGCCTGCCTTGAGCCGACTGAACATCGGATTTGCCTTCGCCCAGATAAATATCACTGTCGTGTGTGAAAGCCTGAGCACTGACCGATCGATTGAGTTGCGCCGCCTGGCTGTCTGTATGAATCCGCACCCCGCTGAAATCGGCACCAAAACGCGGTTCCATGAACGAACGCACCTCCGCAGGTAACGGGCTGCCACCACCTCGACTCGCGGCCAGTTGTTGCTCGAAGTCGTCGCCGACTTCAAAGCCGGCACCGGAGGACGCGCGTTGCACTTCGGGCTTGGCTTGCAGTTCTTCTTCCTCCTCCTCCTCAGCGGCGCGCTGTATCAGCGGCTTCATTTGCAGTTCTTCTTCCTCTTCAGGCGCGCGCTGCACCTGCGGTGTGATTGACGCAGCCAGCGGCTTCATCTGGAGTTCGTCTTCTTCTTCAGGCGTACGTTGAACCGACGCTTGAGCACCACTCGCCTGTTGCGGATGGCTGTTAGGCATGGTCATCACTTGCTCCGCCACCCGATCGGCTTCCTGTTCGTACTGATCGCCCGCCGGGCTAAGGGTGAGCTTAGCTTGAATCAATTCATTCACCGCACGGTTGCCCATCGTGTGTTGCAGGGCCAGCACATCGGCCGGTGCAGAGTGTGCCGGATCGGTGATGGCGCGTTGGAGCAAAACCGGATCAACGGATTGCGCCTGCGCGGCAGATTTCTGCGCCGCCAGATTAGTGGCCCGGCGCTTGTGAGCCGTTTCCTGTGCTGCTTGTGGGTTTTGCGCTTTACCAGACATCATGATCTCCCGTCTGCCGATAAACAGTTGAGGCGTGGATCGGCTAGTGTGTCTTGAGAGCGTTGTCAATGTCCGCGATTTCTTCCAGAATCATCCTGTCGTCTTCCTGCATCTTGCGTTTCAAAAACGCAACGGCTTGTCGATTCTTCTCGTTAGCGTCTGCCTTCTGTGGCTCCCAGTCGGCAATGCACTGTAAGATCTTTTTGACCTGGGCCAGTTCCAGGTTCTTTTTTTCTTTCGCCTGTATCGGAGTCAGTGCCGTGCTCTGATAGAGCAGCATGTCGTCATAGACTTTGGAGGCGGCGGTGATCGGTCTTACACTCGGCGCAACAGTGGTCAACATATCGTAGTACTCCTTATGGACACTCTTGCGGAACGACCGCCCCGCCCCTGCTTTGCCCGGGCCAACCTGCACCTGTTTCCCGTCGATCTGGGTGACTTCCTCTGGCACGAGGGCAAAAATCTCTTGCAGATACCTTTCGGGACCCGGCTTGTCTCCCCAGGCATCACTCCATCTTACGCCCGCTTTCCACCTTTGTACCACTCCTTTCCCGGCATCAACTGCTTCCTGTGCTCCCATGGTACTGGCAATCGCTTCCTCGGCCGTTCCCTTTTGGGCAATCACATCCGCCAGAGCGTGCCGTTCCGATTCCTGCGCCGGGTAGGCCCGGAATGACTTGATGCGACCCATCATTTCACCCTTGCGCTTGGCGGCCACGCGCTCGGTGTGTGAAGCGCAAAAAGTATCTTGCAGCATGTGCAGCATACTGCCCAAGGCTCTTTCTTTGCCTTCTGCACCTTTGGCACCTAACAATTCTACGACTTTCATTTTGCCTTGCTTCGGGAACAAGTCCTTGATGCTGCTGACCGATCCGGCCAACTCTTGTTTTGGTTTCACATCCACTTTCTCGACGAGCGTGTCCCAGGGAATCTCACCAGTGGCAATTTTGTAGCAAAACTCGGCCCACAACATGACCTTGCCTTGCGTCACTTGCGCCGTTTCTTTCAGACTGCTGGCCATGCCGTGCAGGAATTGCAGGTCGCCCTCGTGCGATCGGCCCGTTAGCCGAATCTGCTTCATATCAGCCTGCGCCTGGTCTAGGTCCACCTGGGCCTTGTCGATAGCTTCCTGATTTTTGGTTCGCTTGGCCTTCGCAAGATCTTGCTCTGCCTCGTGCAGCCTCTTTTCCACCTTTTCGACAGCAGACTTGCCACCAGTGAAAGCTGTTCCGAACTGTGCCCCGGTACCTCCTAATAATTGTTCGGGGTCATCGTTCCACACAGCTCCCTTGATAAAGTTGGCATAGGTCTGAATGTCCTCCAATTCCGCCTGAGCCTGCTTTTGATCTTCCTGCGCTTTGTCCAGAGCCAGTTGGGCCTGCTCTTTTGCTGCCAGCGCTTTGTCTAGAGCTAATTGGGTTCGCTTCTTTTCTGGCGCCAATTTGGTCAGAGCCAGTTGGGCTTGCTCGTCCCTTTTGGCGAATGCCGCCTGCGCCTTTTCAAGCGTCTTGTTTGCCTTTTCCAGTTGTTTTTCTTTCTCCTTGACCACTTTGTCCCTCAGCCAGGTTTCTGTCTTGGAGCCATAGATAGTGGCCAAAGAACCTTTGGGACGCAACCCGGCTGCTTCCAGACTCGCGGCCGTGAGCACCTCATGCCCGGCTGGCGCCCCTTTCGCCCCCGTCCACATGAGACTCCAGCGCTGGATGCGTGGCTGAATCTTTCCCGTCTGCTGCACCACGTGGGTCAATTCATGCGCCAGAAGTTGTTTACCCTGCTCCGATCCAATCTCCGTCTTGCCCTCTCCCAGATAAATATCTTGACCATGGGTAAAGGCTTGCGCCTGCACCGCGCGATTGAGCTGCGCGGCCTCACTCCCTGTGTGTAACCGCACCCCGCTGAAATCGGTGCCAAAGCGCGGCTCCATGAAAGAGCGCACGTCGGCGGGCAACGGACTGCCTCCGCCTCGACTCGCGGCCAGTTGTTGTTCAAATTCGCCGCCGACTTCAAAGCCTGCCCCGGATGAAGCGCGTTGTACCTCAGGCTTGGCCTGCAACTCCTCCTCATCTTCTTCGACCCGCTGCACTCGCTCTGCGAGCGGCTTCATTTGCAGTTCTTCTTCCTCTTCCGGCATCTCGCGTTGGATCAGCGGTTTGGTCTGAAGTTCCTCTTCTTCGGGCGCAGCTTCTCGCTGAACCAATGACTTAGCTTGCAGTTCTTCTTCTTCCTCCGGCATCACCTCGCGCTGGAGCAATGGTTTGGTCTGAAGTTCCTCTTCCTCTGGCGCAGCATCTCGCTGAACCAGCGGCTTAGCTTGCAGTTCTTCTTCCTCCGGCGCGGCTTGCCGTCGAATCACAGGCGTGATCAATGCGGCCAGCGGCTTGGTTTGAAGCTCTTCTTCTTCCTCGGCTTGTCGCTGTGCCGGCCGCGGCACAGCCGGCATCCTCATCACCTGCTGCGCTACCTGATCCGCTTCTTGTTCGTATTGATCGCCCGCCGGGCCAACGTTGAGCTTAGTCTGAATCAGGCGTGTGACCGCCCGATTGCCCACGGTGCGTTGGAGCGCCAAAATATCCACGGGCCGTGCCAGCCCCGGAGTAGCAACGGCCGATTGCAGCGTTTCGAGATCGGGCGATTGCGTCAGCTCGCCCGACTGTGGCGCAACCGGCTTGGCCGCTTCGTGCTTATGAACGGCTTCGTGAGTCTGATTGGGATTAGTTGTTTTAGCAGACATACTGTCTCCCTAGGTGACCAGGTCTTTCTCGTTCAACAGCCGGCCCATCTTCTGTAATTCGCGGCGAGTACCATGCATAATATGATTCATCGTCACGCACCCGTCATCAGCCGCCGCCAAATAGGCCGCACTGACGATGATATTGCGAATGTTGCCACCAGCCAGCTTGAAGCGGCGCGCCAGAATCGTGAAATCCAAATCGGTCTCGCGCGGCACATCCGGCGGGAAGAGCGTCTGCCAGATGCGCAAGCGATATTCTTCTTCGGGGAAAGGAAAGTCCAGCGCAAATTGCAGGCGGCGCGTAAAAGCGTCGTCCAGATTGGCGCGCAAATTCGTGGCAAGGATCGTCACACCGTCGTAGGCTTCCATACGCTGCAGCAAGTAACTGATCTCGATGTTGGCATAGCGATCGTGCGCGTCCTTGACCTCCGACCGCTTGCCAAAAATGGCGTCGGCTTCGTCAAAGAACAAAATGGCGTTGCTGCTTTGCGCTTCGGTAAAAATCTTCTCCAGATTCTTTTCGGTCTCGCCGATATACTTGCTGACGATCGTGGACAGATCGATCTTGTAAAGATCCAGGCCCAATTCAGCCCCGATGACTTCGGCGGCCATCGTCTTGCCGGTGCCCGGCGGCCCCGCAAACAAAATGGTGATGCCGTCGCTGGGCACGAGTTTTTGCCCCACGCCCCATTCATTCAATACGATTGGCCGACTGCGCACCGTGGCGACGATCTCGCGCAAGATGCTTAATTGATCCGGCGGCAAGACAATGTCCGTCCAGACGTAACGCGGCGTGATCTTGCGCGCCAGACCGGCGAGGCCGGGGCTGGAATGCGCGCGCGCTGCGGCGAAAAGATCAGTTTCGTCGATGGTTGTACCACGTTGTAAGGCCTGGTCTCTTGCCGAGGCGATCGCGTCGCGGATCTGAGTAGCGGTGAGCGAGAATTGTCCGGCGAGCGCCGAAAAATCGATCGGGGTACGGGCTTGATCGTTCAGGAGATGTTCCCACAAAGCCACCCGCTGGGCATAATCGGGAATGGGGAATTCCAGCCACATCAAATGACGCTGTCGATCGGCGCCCCGCGCCTGCCAGGGAAGCTGACCTAAGACCAACACCACATCAGGATAGTCGCACAGTTCGGTCAGCATGTTGGCGGGCGGTGCACCATCGACGAGGCACGCATCCCAATCCAGCAAGCAGGGAATACCGCCGGTGAGGCGGGCATCCCGCAGAGTCAATTGCAGTGCTTGTAGCGGACTGATGGATTCAGAGATAACGCTGGACAGGCTGACAATGAGCAGCGCGCGCTGATTACGCCGCGCTAGCAACTGTGTCGCGCTGAGCTGCGCGGCACGATCGGGGCCATACAACACCACGATGGCCTGTTCCACCTCGGCACGCTGCAACTCGTCCGCCATGTGAGCGGCCAATAAATCATCCACGGGATCTTCAACCGGTTGATACAGCCTGGCCTGCCGATCCAACAAGCCGTGCGCTTGATAATGACCGAACAACCAGGCCACAATGCCCGGCTCGATGGTGAGAATCTGGGACAACAACGCGGTTGACGCCGTCGCAGACTCGCCGCGCTCTAAGAGATGATACTTCATGAGCGGCGCTGTCGGCATAAAATGCACCAACAACCGCAAGCGATCCAAGCCCGGCTCAGCGAGCAGATCAAGGATCAGATTGACGCTGGCCTGCTTACAGGTCACGTCATCCTGCAAGTAGGCATATAGTCGTTCATAGCGCAGGTCGAGGGCCGGCGCCAAACAAATCAGGAAAGCATCGAGATCAAATGGATCCAGCTGAAAGGTCGTGGCTAAGTCTTGCAGGAGTAGTCGGACGCCCTGCTGGCGCGCGAGCTGTTCAATATTTTGCACAGCGGCCAGAGCAGCGCGTTCAGCTTGATCGAAAGCTGCGGCTTCCGCGTCATCTTGTTCAGCGAGCTGTCCCCAATGGCTGGCGAGTGGCCGCGCCAATAACGCCTGCGCGTCGGCATCAGACACGCGCAAACCGCGAAAAGGATCAGAGGGGTCTTGTCCGGCTAACTGCCAGCGACGGATAGCACGTTGAATAGAAATATCCAGACGTGACAGATTAGCTTGTAGATGTTGCAAGCTAAGGTCGTTTGAGACCGGCGACAGAAAGTCCAATTGGGCCTGCTGATTCGTCAATGCCACAATCTTTTTCGCTTTGTAGGCCGAGCAAGCCTCAAGCAGGATGCCGGGCTACACCTAATGATAGAACTTTACGGGTTTATCCAACGACAAAGAAACGCACACGTCCTATCATAGGATGGGCACCTTCCAACTCATAAGGTATTATACTTAATACTTATTATGATGCAAGGTTGCAACAAGGCTCTAGCCTTAAATTTGACCTCGAATCTCTTGAAGAAGTATTAACAAATGGGGTTGGGCGAGCCAATTGAAAGACCGCTATGAATATAGCTCACGACATGACCCATTAGAGATTTGCAGATGTGCACGTACGGCAATATCCTACATCGTATGGTCATAGTCGGGTGTGGACGATTTTGGATTGTCGATGAGCAGCCATTTCTTTCTGGGCTCCTACTCTCCACAGGCGTAAGAATAAGGCATGAGCGACTCGAGTGTCATATGTGTGTACAGTGCGGCGGGGATATGCCGCTCGCAATCGATGCGAACTAGACTGAAGCGTGGAGAAAGTCAGCGGAGAGGAGACCGAAACGACAGAGACTTACCCCTGCTCGAATTAAGCTTTGCTAAGCAAGCTTGTCTGCATGTGTAGTGGACACTAGTGCGAATTCAAGAGCTCAGGACCAGTGCGGCGTTTTCGACCGCCGCACAAGCCTCGGCCGGCGAGACGTTGCCGTTAATAACCAGCACGATACCGGGAAGATAATGGTCGAGTGACAATACGTTGGCACACAAGAGCGGCGGGAGATATTCCACTAACGCGCCGCTTTCAATGTCCCGGCTGGTCTTGTAGCGAACCTCGCCATTCTCCAGGTCCATCTCCAAGTTTCCCAGCACCAGCCCATAGTTCGCGCGGATGATAAATTCGGCCATCGCCGCACGTCTGTCCGCCGGAACTGCGATCGGGCAAAGTGAATAGAACACGATCTGGCGCTGCTCCTCGCACAGATGCAGCTGGCATTCCCATTGGCCATGTTCGCCGTGAAAGCGAGTCACGGCAATCGTTTGGTTCGGAACTAGAAGGACAGGCCATCCGTCGGCCTGTAGGTCTTGCACGATAGCCTCAAAGAGCTGGCTCACAGCATCAATCCTTTCTTCCTCAGATCCTCCATCACGGCCTGATTGTGCGCGAGCAGGCGCGCCTCGGCGGCCTCATGATCTCCAGGCACATCCGGATCGTAGCTAAGACCATCTTCGAAGCTGGGGAGCGAGAGCATTTGGCCGCTGCTCAAGATCCGCTCGTGCCGCGAATTGGTGAAACGGTTGTTGGCCAAAAATTCCAGACAGGTCCGCCCTTCCTCATCCGGAAGGATGACGTACTGGATACTCCATCCACCCTGTCGGATCTGGCCCCGGTCCGGCACCGGGTCTGGCAGTTGAATGCCGAAAGATTCAAAATACTTGGCAAAGCTCTCGTGAATCTTGTCCATAATGCATCACTTTCCTTCTCTCCCCGGTTTGTCGAAAAACCTCGATCAACATCAAACTCCAAGTGTTAGAACCGAGGCAGGCCTCTAAATTTCTTCCAGGTTCACGTTCAGTTTTTGAGACCCAGGGGTGGTAACAAAATCATCCGCATGGTTGATCTTAAACTTGGTGCCGGGCATAAAGTTAATCTCTTCCTCAAAGGGAACCAGGGAAATAGCCGAAATGTCACGTCCCTTTTTGCCGTCAATCTCCCAAAGAACTGCCCGCTTTGGCGGAGTCTCAGTAAGATTATCTTTGGCAAAACTATCCGCTTGCCCCCGGTCCTTGCTCGTGCTCAGGAAATTGCGTTTTTCAAGAAGTTTGCTTCCAAAGTCCCGTTCATAGTCAGTTTTCGTCCGTGACTCGCCGCGATAAGACTTAGCCGTATATGGCGGCAGCTGTTTTAGTCCTTCAATCGCCATCGCAGAGTGTTCTAAGGCCTCCGTTTCCAATTTTTTGATAAAGGCCTTAGGATTGCTCAATTCGGCTTGCAAGGTCCCAGCCGCAATCTGGGTCTGCCACTCTCCATACACTTCGGGGTCGGAAGGAGACATTGTGCTTTGGAGCCATCCAGGGCTGTCTATGAGGACCGGATTGATGTACTTGTAGTCCCCGGCAGTATATACGCGAATGGCAGTATGTTGAGCTTCCGTGAGTGGTCCCCCATTAGCCCATCCCTGGGACGCAAGCATCTTGGCATTGTCGGACATCCAATCGTACACGCCAGCGCCGGTTCCAGCTTGCCCGATTTTTTGCATATAAGCAGCCTCTGAAATCGGCGGAGGAATCACAGGTGGCATGGTAGTGGGTGCAGCAACTGGCGGCGCAACAACTGGTGGCGGAGTCGCTGGCTTGGATGGCGGCGTTGGCAACGGTTTGGACGGTGGACTCGCCAATGGATTGAATTGCGGGAAGCCTATCGGCTTGGGTAGTGCGGCCGGCAACGGCTTGGATGGCGGAGTTGGTAACGGCTTGGCTGGAGGAAACGCCATTGGTGCTGGACCAGCAATCGGCGTGGCAATCGGCGCAGAACCTGATGGTGGTACTGTCGGAGCTTTAGGCGCTGGAACCGCCGTGGCATACTCGGCCTGGAGGTCGCCCATGAGTTTCTGGAGGCTTTGCTTTTTCAGCAGATCATTGGGGTTCGAGCTACTACCATGCTTCGTGAGCCACTGGTTAGTCAACGCGTCCAGTTCAAAGAGCAGGCTGATAGGATGCTTAGAGTTGGCCCAGTACTTCTGAAGGTTTTTTTGGATCTGAGCCCACGTACTCGGTTTTCCGAAAAAGCCTGCCGTCTTAGCCTTGAAGGTCAATTGCCCTTTAAGATCACCTGGCTTGAAGGCGAGTGTTCGTTGCAACCTTCCCGACGCCCGAGTCTGCGCAGCACGTGTGAATGACGTACCCGTCTGTTGCACCACATGCGTCAACTCGTGCGCTAGCAACTGCTTACCCGGTGCTGATTCCACGTCAGTCTTACCTTCGCCCAAGTAAATGTCCGACCCGTGGGTGAACGCCTGCGCCTGCACCGATCGATTAAGCTGCGCTGACTCACTGCCCGTGTGAATCCGCACCCCGCTGAAGTCTGCGCCAAAGCGCGGCTCCATGAATGAGCGGACCTCGTCGGGCAATGGACTACCACCACCGCGATTGGCGGCCAGTTGTTGTTCAAACTCACCGCTCACTTCAAAACCCGCCCCTGATGCAGCACGTTGTACCGCGGGCTTGGCTTGCAGTTCTTCTTCCTCTTCGGGGGCGCGTTGGACGATCGGCTTGGTCTGAATTTCTTCGTCTTCCTCAGGCGCGCGTTGCAGCGTCGCTTGAGATTGCGCTGGTGCGGGCATCGCCATCACTTGCTGCGCGACCTGATCGGCTTCTTGCTCATATCGATCACCAGCCGGGCCGACGGCAAGTTTTGTTTGAATCAGGCGTGAGACAGCGCGATTCCCAATGGTACGTTGCAACATCAATAGGTCGGCAGAACTGGGCAGGCCGAAAGTCGTAATAATCGACGCTGGGGAGCGCTTAGCTTCGCTGGTGATCGGGGAAGTCGTTGGCTTTGGTTGGAGTTTATGCGCCCCTTTATCTTTCTGCTTAGAGGTAGACGTGCATTGAGTATCCATGTCACAACCTTTCAGTATTCTTGTTCTTGAGAACGAAGTGGTACGCGATTCCTTCGACAACTGCTCAAGCGCTTTTCCACATCGATTTAACTCTAGCCGATACTGCGCCTTTTGACTTCCACAAAGATTGGAACCAGATCTGGCAGTTGGAGACAAACGTCCTGCTGCTCAGCATGTTTGAGGCTGTGAAAGGTCGTCGTGGCAATCTGTTCGGCTTGAACAAAGCTTACTTCAGCCGCGTCAAGCTCGACCGACTGCTGGCAGTGACCGACCAGCGGATGTTCCAACAAAGATTGGAACCCGGCGTTGGTGCGGCACAAGCCATGAACCGAATAAGGCGAATCTTGTCTGGCCATCGGCCAGCGTCGCACCGCCCGTTGATTTGAAACATTTGGCCTGGATAAACAAACGTGGAGATGCCACAAGCCAAGATAGAATAAGGCAAACGCTAGAGAACTTGATTGGGCCAGCTGCATCATGGACACCAAACACCATCCGTTTTTTGTCAGCATGAACAAAACCGAAAGTGCTAGGATGCAACAATTTCCCGTTTACAACTCTGCAAGATTGGCGACAAGCGAGGAAATGTCTAAGCACTAAAGTAAGAAGGCCAGATTGTACGTTTTTTCATTATACGCAAGATTGCGTATGGGGCAAGTCTGCCGCTAAATTCTTACCTTAATCTTACCTTCTCTTACCTCTAACAAACGACAAGAACTACATTACTCGGCATATCATCAGCCTGTGGGAAACTCGACAAGCCCCACGCTCCACTTACACACTAAGGTTGTAAAATGAAGTATGAACTAACACTTGGGAAGGATATCATGTTCGACACCATCATCATCAAAGGCGCGCGGCTGCACAACCTGAAGAACGTCACGCTGAGTATTCCCAAAAACAAAGTTGTGGTCTTGACCGGCGTCTCCGGCTCCGGCAAATCGACGTTGGCCTTCGATATCCTGCACAAAGAGGGCCAGCGGCAATACATGGAATCGCTGGGCATGGTGACCTATGTGAGCCGCCCGCCGGTCGATATGATCGAAGGACTGTCCCCCTCGATCAGTGTCGATCAATATCTCACCAATCGCAGTCCGCGCTCAACGGTGGGCACGGCTACTGAAGTCTTCACGTATCTGCGTGTGCTCTATGCGCGGCTGGGCCATCGCGTCTGCGCGCAGTGTAAGGCGGATGTGCCGCCGTCGTTCGATGCGAATCAGGATGAAGCGTGGGACGATGAAGCGAACGGCGACGGCGCCGTTGGCGACGCCGAAACAACCGAGTCCTATCCCTGCCCGCACTGCGGTGCACCCCTTCCCGAATTGGGCATGGCGCATTTCTCGTTCAACAAACCGGCGGGCGCTTGCCCCACCTGCACCGGACTCGGCGTCATTCATACCGCCAATGTCGATCATCTGATCGATCCGGAACGCAGCATTCAAGACGGCGGCATCTTGCAGTGGGTCAGTTCCCAACTCGAATGGTACACCCCCATGCTGCAACATGCCGGTGAGCACTATGGCCTCACGTTCGATCTCACCGTGCCGATCAAGCAACTGGGCGAGGCCGAGCGCGCTTATCTGCTATATGGTGTGGATAGTCCGCAGTTTCGTCGGCACGTCCCCGACATCGAACCGCCCGCGAATGTGCGCGAAGGTCGCTTCGAGGGTCTGGTCACGGCCTTGCTGCGCCGCTACTTTGAACACGCCGACAACGCGAACTACCGCGAAAAGATGGAGAAGATCCTGGTGCTGCAAACGTGCCCGGACTGTGATGGCACACGCTTGCGGCCGGAAAGCCGGGCCGTCACCGTCGCCGGACAAAATATCATCGCCGTGTCACAACTGCCGCTCCGCGATCTGGCCGCGTGGATCGATCGGTTGGAGCAAGCCGCCACACCCGATGAATGGCTGATCGCCGCAGCGATTGTGTTTGATCTGCGCGGACGCATCCACCGTTTGATCGATGTGGGCGTCGGTTATCTCACGCTCGATCGAGCTACACCTTCCCTCTCGGCCGGTGAAGCGCAGCGCCTGCGGCTCGCCTCGTTGTTGGGCTCGGGCTTGACGGGCGTGTTGTACGTGCTGGATGAACCGACCATCGGCTTGCATCCGCGCGACACCGCCCGTTTGATAAAAGTCATGCAGCAGCTGCGTGATCTGGGCAACACCGTGCTCGTTGTCGAACACGATCTCGAAGTGATCCGGCAGGCGGATTACGTGGTGGATGTGGGGCCGGGCGCGGGCAAGCACGGCGGGCGCATCGTGGCGGCGGGTGCACCCGATCAGCTAACTACCGTCCTTGAGTCTGTCACGGGAAATTATCTGGCGGGTCGATCGAGTGTGCCTATTCCCGCCGAACGGCGCACCGGCCATGGACAGGCCTTGATCATTCGCGGTGCACGCGAGCACAACTTGAAAAACATCACGGTGAGTCTGCCGCTCGGCACCCTGATCACCGTAACGGGGCCATCGGGTTCAGGCAAATCGTCGTTGATGTTCGACATTCTCGATCGCGCGGCGCGGCAGCGTTTCTTCGGTGCGACGGATCAGCCGGGCACGCACACAGCCATCGAAGGTTGGGACTACCTCGACAAGATCATCACGATCGATCAAACTCCGATTGGCCGTTCGCCGCGCTCGAACGCGGCCACGTACACCGATGCGTTTACGCCGATGCGCGAGGTCTTTGCCGCCTTGCCCGAAGCCAAACAACGAGGTTTAACGGCGAAGCATTTTTCATTCAACGTGGCGGGCGGCCGCTGTGAACGCTGCGAGGGTGCGGGCGTGCTGACCATGAACATGCACTTCTTGCCCGACGTGGAAGTGCGCTGTCCGGCCTGTCACGGCAAGCGCTTCAAGCGTGATGTGCTAGCGGTGAAGTATCGCGGTTACGACATCGCCCAGCTGCTCGACCTGACCATCGAAGAAGCGTTGCCGCTCTTTGTCGAAGTGTCTGCCGTGGCCGCGCGTTTATCGCTGATGGTGGAAGTGGGTTTAGGCTATTTGCAACTCGGCCAACCGGCCACGACCCTGTCTGGTGGCGAGGCGCAGCGCGTGAAGTTGGCGAAAGAGCTGGGGCGACGTGGCACGGGTCGCACATTATATTTGCTCGATGAGCCGACGACGGGTCTACATGCGGCCGATGTGGCGCATTTGCTGAAGTTGCTGCAAAGGCTGGTCGAGGCAGGCAACACCGTCGTGACGACTGAGCACAATCTGGAGTTGATCCGCGCGGCCGATTGGATCATCGATCTGGGGCCGGAGGGCGGAGAAGCTGGCGGCTATCTCATCGCCGAGGGAACGCCGGAACAGATCAAGCGCGTGGCGAATTCGGCCACAGGAAAGTTTTTGTAGAACATGATAGGAGTCGAGGCTTTAGCCGGTTTGCGTTATCACAACCTCGTCCGGCTAAAGCCTCGACTCCGGACCGCAGTTTGAAAGCATCGTCAAGTGCAGTTTGAGACGTGCCCATTCTGTCGCAGCAAGCCCAACTGCTTCAGTTCGGCAGCGAGTTGATCGGGCGATTGAAAGTGAATGGTCGTGAAGCCCAGTTGATTCGCGGTAATGATATTCGCCGCTGAATCATCGACGTACACGCAGTCTGCAGCGGCCCACCCAATGCGATCGAGAAACAGCGTGAAGATTTGCGGATCGGGTTTGATCAGGTTCACCGTGCTGGAAATCAGAATGTCGTCGAACCAGCTGAAGAACTCGTACTGTGGGCGCACCAACTCGAACTTCTCCAGCGCCCAGTTACTCAGGCCATACAACGGGTAACGGGCATCTTTCAGTGCGCGCAGAACTTCCACCGTGCCCCAGATGGGACCAGAGAGCGACTCTTGCCAGCGTTCGTCGTACGCGCGGATCAAATCGGCGTATTGCGGAAACTGTTTGCTTAATACGGCGACCCCTTCGGCAAACGAGCGGCCCTTATCTTGATGCAGATTCCATTCCGTAAAGCCGACTTCGGCTTGGAAGCGATCGATGGCCGCGTCGTCGCCATTCAGCAACTTGCGATAGAGGTAGTGCGAATTCCAGTCGACGAGAACTCCGCCGAAGTCGAATACAATGGCTGGTTGTGGTTTGTACATGCTCAGTTCGGAATCGTCACAGGATAAGTTTCTGAATGGGTCATTCCCGCGCAGGCGGGAATCCAGAACTTGGCCGCTGCCGAAGGTCCCGCCTGCGCGGGAATGACGTCAGTAGGAAGTTGTAGGTCTACCAACTATTAGACCGCGCGCTATTCAGTTGCGACGATCTTCCGGCTGCGGATGTCCTCATAATCGGGCACCAGCCGATCGTATTCGCCATCCATCAACGGCGAAGAGATCATGAAATCGGCCGAGGCGCGATTGCAGGCGATCGGGATGTTCCACACCACCGCCATGCGCAACAGCGCCTTCACATCGGGATCGTGCGGCTGCGGTTCCAGCGGATCCCAGAAGAAGATCAGAAAATCGATCGAGCCTTCCGTGATCTTCGCCCCGATCTGCAGATCTCCACCCAACGGCCCGCTCTGGAGTTTGTGAACGGTAAAGCCGAGTTCCTTTTCCAGGATCGTGCCCGTGGTGCCGGTGGCATAGATCTTGTGATGGGCCAACAGCACCCGATTGAACTTGGCCCATTCCACCAGATCGTGCTTCTTGTTGTCGTGCGCGACTAACGCAATCTTCTTATCATGTTCCATTGCGACTTTTTTGTGTGTCATAGAGATTCCTTCACTTTCTGGATTGTTTGCCGCTCACCCTTGCGCTCGACCTGCGCCGCGCAGGCTGAGCGATCAACGTTAAGCGCCGCCCGCGCGGAGGATGGGCTTCCCACCGATCGATCAGGGTGCGCCCTTCGTCACCATTCCACGTCTGGCCGATCTGTTCATGCAGGCCGTCTGGAGTCCGATTATGGCACAAGGCCAACTGACCCTCGGTTGGTTTCAGATCGAGGTCGTGCAGGCGGCACAAATTGTTTTCGTCGAGGAAGGTGCAGGGACCGCTCGGGTTGGCCGGAGCCTCACCGCTTTCACGGCCGGCGATGGCCGGTGTCAGGATGTAGATCGTTTTGTTCTGCTCCCGATCGAACCACCAATCGAGCATGAGCCGATCGGCATAACCCGCCGTGATGAGGCGCTGCACATCCGCGGGAGTAGGCCAGCATGGTCGACGTTGGCACATCGCCTGACATTCATCACAGGCACAGGCCGTGAACGTCATGCCACTTCCGCCGCCGATGCTTCGTCGGAGAGAACCGTCTGCACGCGACCGATCTGGCCGTCTTCCAATCGCACTTTAATGCCGTGCGAATGAAACGCCGACGAAGTCAAAATATCTTTGACCACGCCCACCGTACACTTGCCGCTGCGTTGATCTTTTTTCAAGACAATTTCGACCCGTACGCCGGGTCGAATGTTTTTGCGTTGTTGTCCGTTCATGCTGTCTTCTTATTGAGCTCTACTACTCATCGCATTCTCTGCAAGGCTGACTCGCGACAAAGGAAACTCGACGGGCGAGGCACTGTGAGTCGCCCAACGCTCAGGTTCAGCGGCGTGGCGGCTGCAGCGTAGAGTTTTCGAGAGGAGCCGCTTGGGGGCGTTTTCCCTCCGCCAGCAAACGGCGAAGCCGCGTCCACTGCCTCCCCATTATATGGCATTCCTGCGCTTGCGCCGCGAGAGAACGGCAATACAATCCGGCGGCGCATTCCCGCCGGTTGCCGCGTCAGGTGCAGCGCCTGGTTTGGCTACGAACTACAGCATTATTTGATTGTATTCAATCCTGAAATAATCCCATAATAATATCTTTCAGGTTTTGATTCTCCTCTATCCTATCAGCAAATTTTTCCATTCTGCATAGCGCGATTCTAATTTCTTTTGAAGTTTCTCTACACGTATTTATTGCTGACTCTTCGAAGGTCGTATCTGTGCAAATAATCATATCTTCTAATCGGGAATTATAAAGTTGAATTATTAATGGAGATATTTCTTTTCTTCCGATAGCATCGTTTCGACTCAGAATAAATAGGAGTATATTTCGGGAATCTACTTCAATTATTCCACGAATGCAATTGCTCCTCTTATCCCTATCCAGAATTGATTGCAACTCTAATGGTTCAGTAATTGAAAGATTGTATAGAGTCAGCAATTCACTAAGAGCATTCAACAATGTCTTTAGAAATATCATTCGCAATAAATTCGAGGCAATCCGAAACTTCGAAAAGCAATTTCGCCAAAGTATAAGTATTTGTGCTATTCGCCTCTTTTTTCTTTGAACATCTCTGGAATACTTCTTTAGATTATTGCGTCTTTCCTTTTCTGATTTATCTCTTTGTTCATTTAATTCAATCTCGATTACTCGATTTCTACTTTCCGATGTAGTCTTCATTGAATTGCTATTCCTAGATGTCAGGGCTCAGGACATCGTGAACCCTTTTAATTCGAAAAAGGCTCAGGACATCGTGAACCCACGTATTGCGAAAACCAAGTGAGCGTCTTTGTGTCATGCTGTCTTCGGATAAGGAGGCAGCATGGACGACCAACACGAGTTTCGATTACGCCGCAAGGCGCTGCGGTTGCGACTGAGTGGCATGCCACTAGTTCAGGTTCTGAAAATAGTTCACCGAAGCAAAGCATGGTTCAGCAAATGGACACAACGCTTCGAACAATTCGGTGCGGCCGGCCTCAAGAGTCGTTCGCGGCGGCCACATCATCAACCGACGGTGTTGCCCCCGCCGCTGGTGCGCACCATTGTCCATATCCGACGGCGGCTGGTACGTCAGCCCGTCGGCCTGATTGGCGCACAGGCGATTCAACACGAGCTGGAACAACTCGGTGGGCGCGTCCCTTCGCTGGCCAGCATCAAGCGCGTCTTGCATCAGCACGGTCTCGTGCCCAAGCCACCCGATCCCAGTTACTTTCCCCGGCCACTTCACGTCATGACCGGAGTGTTACATGCGCTGGACTGGACGTGTCGCTACTTGGCGAACGATGTCAAAGTCTACGCCTTTCACACTTTGAATCTCCGGACCCGAGCCTGCGTGCAAACGATTGCGGCCAACAAACAGGGCACGACCGTCATCGCCCATTTATACCAGACTTGGCAAACTCTGGGAATTCCAGCCTTTTTGCAACTCGACAACGATGCGGCCTTTTGTGGCGGCTACAAAACACCACGCCGCATTGGTCAGGTCGTGCGGCTCTGTTTGTATCTGGGTATCGAGCTGATCTTTTTGCCCGTCGCCGAACCCGAATGCAATGGCGAAATCGAAGAACTGAATGGGCTGTGGAGTCGTGCCTACTGGCAGCGCCGCCACTTCTCCTCCTTTCGGCAAGTGCAACGCACCAGTCCGCAGTTTGTCCAGTGGTATGGGACACGCTACTGCCCGCCCGCTTTAGCCGGCAAGACACCCGCCCAAGCCCAACGCACCGAAGGCCACCGACGGCTGACAGCCGCACAAGTGCGCGGCCTGCCCGGAACGTTACCGATCACAGCGGGGCGCATCCACTTCATTCGGCGCGTCCAGGCCGACGGCACCATCACTCTGCTGAGCGAAACTTGGCGAGTAGGCCGACGCTTCGCAGGGCACTACGTCTGGGCCACGATCACGACGCATCGCCATCGACTCGACATTTGGTATCAACGCTCGGCACAAGCCGACTGGCGCTTGATCAAAACCGTTGCCTATGCGTTACCGGAAAGCATCAAGCGTCTGAAGCCAGAATTCGTTCAACCGCCAAGCGCTTGAAATAGTTCACGATGTCCTGAGCCTTTTCTGAATTAAGCCAGCCTTTGAAATTGGTTCACGATGTCCTGAGCCCTGACACCTAGACAATATACCTGGACGGACAAATGACAATATACTTGCGATAAATCCCATGCCAATTAATAATATCCATGCCCCAATTGGATTATTTTGAATTAAGATTATGAACAACACACCTGAAATAGCCACTGTAGCAATTCCACATGATACTGATATAGTTTCTATGTCTTTCTCAGATAATCTATTAATTGTCAAGGCTCAGGACATCGCTAACACTTTTTGAAGCCCATTTTATCTCATCGGAGGCTCAGGACATCGCTAACATNNGTAAGCGATGTCCTGAGCCCTTACAATTAATAATAGCGAATACGCCTTTATCTTTTCTAATTCTTGTTCTAACACTCGATCGTGATAGGGTCAATAATTGATAGCAAAATAGAAGACCTATAAAGAAAGACAATACGATTATTGCAAGTCCACCTAAAACAACTGCGGGTAGGATTATCACTGAAATCCCCTTATGTTGTTCGTGGCCCAACCAGGTCTTAACCCGCCGGCTGGCTGTATAAGATGCCACTTGGGCGGTATATATACTGCCCACGGGTATAAATTG
>PMCF01000109.1 GCA_003154115.1 Anaerolineae bacterium | reverse complement strand
TCTGAGCCTTTTTTCATCAGCCCACTGCGACACTATGCTGTTATCACTATCGCGGCCATGACACTCGGTGTAATCTATCGTTTGACCTTCGCACCCTTAGCGATTCCCGCCGCACTACACCAAACCATCGAACGTGAAGCCCGGGCGTTAGCCGCAGGAGATCGTTCGGCGTTTCAGCAGCTGCTCGATATCGATGATTTCACAGTTCAACAAGCGTTGCTGAACCAGGTCAAAGCGTGGGGCATACCGGAGCGGCAGAGTCTCTACGACATCATCGATTTTGGGCTACTCTCCGATACCGAAGCCTGGGTGGACGTGAGCCAATATCGCAACGGCGATCGTTTCCGCGAGATGCGCTTCTATCGTTGGCGCGACGGGCAATGGCGGCGTAGTGCGACTGATCCACAGTTTTGGAGCGGCGCAGAAGTCGCCGTTGAAACAGCGCACTTTCGCGTTGTCTACGCCGTCGAAGATCAAGACAGGATACGACCGATCGTCGCGCAGCTGGAGCACGCTTACGAGCAATTTTGCGCAGACTTAGGCTGTGCCACCGGCCCGCGCCAATGCGTTAGAGCGCTGGGGCAAGCCTGGTGCACGGTCTATCCAGACAAAGGTGCTGTTATCCTTCATCTGAGCAGCATTCCCCATAATCACCCCTGGAAGAAGAACTTCCAGATTCCCTACGTCGATTCGCCCTCGCCCCGCCTGGGGGTTTACCAATCCTCTAAACCCATCGGCGTTGAAAATATCGACGGTCTCTGGACACTGGCTACTATCTTGACCAACCGCACGGCAGGATGGCCCACTACACTCGATCGCGGCGCGCTTCTGTGGGCAATTGCGCGCTGGAGCGTCAATCGCTTATTGCCGCTGCCCGGCGGAAGACTCACCGCTTTTAAGCCAGATTTGTCACAGATGATTTCGTTGAGACATGAGTGGGAACCTGCCTCTCCAGAGAATTGGTTGCCCGCATATTTCAAGGCCTATGCTTTAGTTCAATTCATCGAAGCCACCTATGGCACTGAATCAATCGCACCTTTCTTAAAAGCGGTCGGCCAATCCCACTCTTTTTCCGAAGCAATCTGGCGAGGGCTGGACGTGCCCTTCAGCGAGTTCGATCAAAAGTGGCAAGCCTGGGTAAAGCAGAACATCGTCACTCAATAATCACCAGTAACCTGCGAGGAAAAGTATGCCCGATATTCATTGGCACGTCGGCGAAGACGCCGAGCAAGAAACGATCGCACAGACGACATCCCCGCGCCGTTCACGCCGCAGCTGGATCGCGGTCTTGATCGTCGTGGTGTTAGGCGCGAGCCTAGGCGTGGTGTATCGCTCGATCCCCGAACCGGCCCTACGGCCAACGCCTACGCCAATTCCACCAACAGTTACGCCGCTTCCAGTGCCGACGGCAGTGCTGCCGCCTGGCGTGGAAAACACCATCGAGCGGGAAGCACAGTCTCTGGCGCGCGGCAATCTGCAAGATTTCATGGCTGTTCAGGATGCCGACGATGAGGGCTGGCGGCAGGTTGCGTCATCCACCGATTATTTCAATGGCTGGGGAACCCCGCCGACTGGTGCGGTCTATACCATAGTCGAGAGCGGCACGCTGCCTGACAATCGCGCTTGGGCCGATGTGATTCAATTTCGCGACGGGCAGCGTTTCCGCGAGACGCGCTTCTATCGGCTGCGCGCCAATCAATGGGTTCGCACCAGACCCGTTACTGATCAGACCTTTTGGGGCGAGTGGCAGACGATCCAGGTGAATCACTTCAACCTGAAGTTCCGTGAAAGAGATATGCCGTTAGTCGTGAAGCTGGCAGACCAACTCGAAGCCGCTTATCAACGGGTTTGTCGCGATCTGCACTGCGCCGAGACTGCTACTCCAGGCACGGCAGATCAGAAAATCAACTATCGGATAGAGTTGTCGGGCGGAATCTTGACGGCCGATCAGACAGTTGATTTGGATCTACCGTCACCGCGTATTGTTGGTTTTTACCTACCGGAATCCGGCGACGATCTTTCAGTTCCAACCGATTTATTCGATCAGGCGGTGTATCCTTTCCTGACGACTGATCTGATTAATCGGTTAGTGAGCCGTTCGCTACCATCTGCTCCTCGCACGGTACACACCGCCTTGTGGACATACACGATCTCCAGCTGGGAACTGATGCACCTGGGTGTCCGGAGTGATAGCACTTTAGAGTGGGTATATTTACACAGCCTCGACCTACCGCCGCTGGAATCACTGTGGGACCCATCTATGGCGACCGATGGATTCATGCTGTCAGCCGAAACAAGTGCGTTCATCAAGTTTATGGCCGAAACATACGGGCCGGATCAGGTCTTGAATTTGCTGCCTCAAGTCAATGTCGCGCCATCGCTGCCTGAAGCGATCAAACAGCTGGGCTTGTCTTACACTGAGATGCAACAGAAGTGGCAAACCTGGATCAAGCAGTTGGTTGAATCGCAAAGCTGAACTCAGCCGTGATCATCGTCAATTGAAGAGCGGCACGAAGATGACGGTATTAGAAAATTTCTCATTCGATCAGAAGTGGCGGACGTGGATCGCAAGGGAATAGGAGATAGAGGGAAGGAGCGACGGAGCAATAGCGGGAAATCTCGCATTCCCGCTATCGCTCCGTCTCTCTATCTGATCTTACGGCGTGACCAAGCCAATCCCAACAAGGCTGTGCCGCTGAGTAAAGCGATCGGGCCGAGCAGAACGATCGGGGCGCCCGACACCGGCAGATATTCCGGCGGACGATTGGGATTGTTGATCGGACGGCGGCCATTCGGCGAAAGCGTCGCAGGCGGCTTGCCGGGCTTCGTCCCCGCGGGTTGATTGGGCAAGCACGATAAACGCGCCGTGCCATTGGTGTACGTGAGTCCCGCGCAGAGATTGAACGGCGCATCACTGGGATAGGCCTCGACCACGACCACATCGACCAACACCTGCATGGTTTGACCCGCGCCCACCGTCCCCACATGCACCGTCACGGCTGAGTTGTAAACGCTAATCTGGCCCTGCGTCGTCGTGACATTCAGGATGCCCATGTTGTTGGGCACGCCCGCCGTGACCACGACATTGTCGGCATTTTCCGGGCCGGGATTCGTCGCCACAATCGTGATGCGCGCGCCCTGATTGACGACCAACGGCCACGGATCGGCCGCGATCGTCAGACCCGGATTCGCCACGAATAAAGCTGAAGCCTGCACCGGCCTCAAGCCGATCAGCAGGCACAGGCCGATCGTGATGAGCAACCACCACGTATTTCGTCGCTTCATGAGATATCCAATTTATAGCCGACACCGCGCACGTTTTTGAGCATGTGCGGCTGATCGGGATCGAGTTCCAGTTTGCGGCGCAGGTGATGAATATGCCAGCGCACCAGTTCGCGCGCTTCCACTTCGCTGACATTGTACTCGAACACGCGGCGCGCAATTTCTTGCGGGCTAAGTACCGCCGGCGCACGCTCCACCAGCGCCGCCAGAATATCGAATTCGGTGGGCGTAAGATCGAGCGGAAGATCGCCCAGCAGGGACTCGTGCCGTTCGTAATCGATGATGAACGAGCCCGCTCGCAGAATGCGGCCTTCACGGCGATCGGGCAGACGGCCGGTCTGCGGCAGGGGCGGCAGTTCACCCGTGCCCCCGCGAATGAGCGCGACATCGCCGCGAATCGCGCGCAATCCTTCCATTAATTGGCGCTCAAGCACTTGCATCAATTCCAGGCGCCGCGCCAAACCGCGCCGTTTGTCCAGCCCTTCCTGCACGCTGTGACGAATCTCCGAGGGCGGGCAGGGCTTCGACAGAAAATCGTGCGCTCCGGCGCGTAAAGCCGCGACAGCGCTTTCCAACGACGGATACGCCGTCAACACAATCGTGATGGTGTCCGGCCAGCGGCGTTGAATCTCGCGCAGCAGATGAATGCCGTCAATGCCCGGAAAGCGCAAATCGGTAATGACAACCTCGAACGTCAGCACGCCCAATTTGCGCAGCGCATCTTCGGGGCTGATCGCGGACACAACATCATACTCATCACGCAGCAAAGCAGCTTGCAGCATGCTGCGCACAGTGTCTTCGTCATCCACAACTAACACGGAAGTTCGCTTAGATGTCGTCATCTTAGTTTGACAATGTCAGATTC
>PMCF01000354.1:46801-69090 GCA_003154115.1 Anaerolineae bacterium | reverse complement strand
GGCTACGGCTATCCCATCTTCAACTACTACGCGCCGTTGACGTATGCCTTCGCCAATGTGTTTGATGCGCTTCCCGATGTGGATACGGTGTTGAGCGTCAAACTGGTGATCGTGGCGGTGTACGCGCTGGGCGCGTATGGCATGTACTTCCTGGCGCGACGACATTTTGGATCAACCGCGGGTGTCATCGCGTCGGCGGCGTTTGTGTTGTCGCCCTACTTCTTGTTCATCGATCCATTGATGCGCGGCGATCTAGCGGAATTTTTCGCGTTGAGCTTACTGCCCTGGGTGTTTTACGTATTCGATCGACCCCGACAGTTCTCGATTGCGCGACCGCTGGTATTGGCCGCGTTAATCTTCAGCCACAACCTCATCGCGTTGATCGGTGTGGCGCTGCTGCTGGCTTATCTGATCTGGCGCGGCTTGTTCGTCGATGGGATCAAGCGCTGGGTGTATGACGTCGTCTCGATCGGTCTGGCGGCGGCCCTGACGGCCGTTTTCTGGCTGCCCTTCGGCGCCGAACGAGATGCGATTCGCTTGAACGTGGCCGGCGCCGGTCACTTCGATTATCACAATCATTTCATCCCCTTGTCGATGCTGTTGTCGCCGTCGCCCGCTTTGGATTTGGGCGCTACCACTCCAAAGTATATCTACAATCTCGGCGTGGTGCAGTGGCTGTTGTTCATTCCAGCTGTTGTGTTGGCGGTGCTGCGACGTACTGATACGAGCCGCCGCATCGCCATATTCTTCATGTTGGTCACGGTGGTGTTTGTTTTCCTCATCACACCCGCTTCGTCGTTTCTGTGGGAAGCGATCCCGTCGGCTGCCTTCGTCCAATTCCCGTGGCGTTTCCTTGGCCCGGCGGCGTTTACGTTAGCGCTGTGCGTCGGCTACGTCTTTCGTGAAGATCGATCGAGTGCCCAGACTTCACGCACCACGCACTACGTTTTGCATCACAGAATTTTTCCCGTCGTTGCGCTGTCTGCGCTGTTCATTTCTGCTCTGCCTAACATGTATCCGCCGTTGTGGGACGCGAATTTCGGCGACACTTCGCCGCGCGCGATGATCGACTTTGAATTGAGCGGCGTGGCGCTAGGCACAACCTCGACCGGCGATTTTCTCCCTACTCCCGTGGGACGCGAGCCTGGTCCGACCGCTTCTCTATTGGATTCATACAACGCGGCTGTGATCGATAAATTTGATCACACGACGCTACCTGCTGGCGCAACGGCACTGGCTGAAGCGCACGCGGCCAACTACGATCGTATTCATGTCGAATCTCCCACTGACTTCAAGGGGCGTCTGCTCACGTTCCTGTTTCCCGGCTGGACAGTGTTGGTTGATGGCGTGATGGTTCCACTCACGCCAATGGATCAATCCGGCTTCATCGAATTTCCCATCCCGGCGGGCGTCCATACCATCGAAGCGACACTCTCCGCCACCGAGCCACAGTTGATCGGCGGCTTCATCACCTTTGGGGCGTTGGTCGCCATTTTTGTGTTGGCCGTCAGCCGCCGCAAAACGATTGCGATCAAGCAAGAGAAGGTAGTCGCGCGGCATCCTTCTTTCGCGCTCGATCTCCTGCTCGTCAGTTTGATCTTTCTAGGCGTCAAGATCGCCGTCGTCGATCGCTGCGATGCGTGCTTCCGCTATTCCTCACCGGCAGGACAGGCCCTCGGCGCACAGCATCAGCAGCGCGCCAACTTCGGCGGACACATCGATCTGTTGGGTTACGATCTGCCGTCGATGGAAGTGGCGGCGGGGCAAGTGCTGCCGCTCACGTTGTACTGGCATGCGACTGCGCCCGTGCCTAATAACTATCAGGTCTTCGTGCATCTCTCCAATCCGGCGACGACGCTATGGGGCCAGTCCGATAAACTCAATCCCGGCGACTTTCCCTCGACGCGCTGGCCGGTGGATCGCTTCGTGTGGGATGATCATCGTTTGCAGGTGTTGCCGGGCACGCCGCCGGGTGAGTATCGGCTATCGGCCGGACTCTATCAACTGGGCAACGGTCAACGTGCGCCGGTGTTTGATGAGGCCGGTCAGATCGTCGGAGATAATGTGGTGCTGGATACCGTCGTGCGAGTTGTGTCGCCGCCGTATCCGCCGACCATTGAAGCGCTACAGATGCAGCAGAGAATCGATCGGGATTATGGCGGCGCGCAGTTATTGGGCTGGTCGATCGAAGCGCCGATCGTGCAGACGCCCAACTTCGCGCGCTTGACGTTGTTCTGGCAATCGAACGGCGATCCGTCGCCGGCGCGGAACGTGCGTGCCGAGTTACTCGATCAGGCCGGTGAGATCGCGCAGACCGTTGAGACGAGTGTGTCCGCCTTGGCGCGCGGCGAGATTCGTCGTGATCAGATCGGGTTCTGGCTGCCGCCGGAATTTCCCGCAGGCCCATACGCCCTGCGGCTGATGGTGCTGGATGAAAATCAGCAAGTGTTGGATACTTTGGATCTAACTTCGATCGAGGTGAAGAAATGAATAAACGCGAGCGGCTTGAAGCGACGATTGCCGGACAAAGTGTTGATCGGGTTCCGGCGGCGTTGTGGCGGCATTTCCCCGGCGACGATCAAGACCCCGCCAGTTTAGCGGCGGCGACGATTGCTTTTCAACAGCGCTGGGATTTTGATTTTGTGAAGGTCACACCGGCTAGCAGTTTTCAGATCAAGGATTGGGGCGTGCAGGATGTCTGGTTGGGCAACACCGAAGGCACGCGCCAGTATACCTATCGTCCCATCGAACAGGCCAGTGATTGGCGTGCGTTGAGCGTACTCGACGCGCGATCGGGGGCGCTGGGTACGCAGTTGCAGTGCCTGAAAACGGTGGTGGAGGCGATGCCGGATGTGCCCGTCATTCAGACGGTGTTCAGTCCGCTGGCGCAGATGAAGAATCTAGCGGGTGAGCGGCTGCTGATCGATCTGCGGCAGAACACGGCCGATTTCGTTGCGGCGCTCGAAACGATCACGCAATCGACGCTGGCCTTCGTGCGTGAGATTGCAGCGACAGGCGCGGCGGGCATCTTCTATGCCGTGCAACATGCGACGGCGAATTTGCTCAGTGAGGACGAGTTCCGTGAATTCGGGCGCGCGTACGATTTGCGAATTCTGGAAGCGACGAAGAATTTCTGGTTGAATGTGATGCACCTCCACGGCGATAATGTGTACTTCGACGCGGTGGCCGATTATCCACTGCAAGTGTGGAACTGGCACGATCGTGAAACCGGACCATCATTGAAAGACGGTTTGGCTAAGATCAAGGGCGCGGCCTGCGGCGGCATCGTGCGCGATATGGTGATGCTGCGCGGTCGACCCGAAGCGGTGCGCCAGCAGGTGGAAGAAGCCATCGCGCAGACGAACGGGCGACGGTACATTGTGGGCACGGGCTGCGTCACCATGATACCCACACCGGAGATCAACATCCGCACGGCGATTGAGTGCGCGCAACAGAGTGCGTAGTTGGATCTGTCGCGCCATTCGTTTCACGTTTGACTCCGGGCAATTCTTTCAGCGAGGATACAGTATGTCTAACTTAACGGCTCTTCCCCACTTGAAACTCTTTCCGCGCTCGCCAGCGGTGCATGGTGATGCGGAGTTCGGCCTGATCGAAAGCGCCGCAGGTCCACAGCTGGCCGTTCTCACTGGGAAAGGTTCGTCGACGTTACGCCAGTTTGAAGGCGAGCGTTCTTTCCTCGATGGAGAGCTGCTGCTGCTCGGCCCGTTGAGTCCGTGGAATGCGGCCGAACTGCGCCGGCAACTGCCGTGGTTGAAGCCGCGCGTGCTGGGTCTGCATACGTCGGCGGGACTGGGCGATCGGTTGGGGTTGGCCACGCCGGGGCATGTGCGTGCGGTGCGTGCGGCGGGCAATATCGCGCCTATCTTTGCGCAGCAGTCGATCCGCGAGATGACGCGCACCGGCCGTACCCCGCAGCAAGTGATGGACGATGCGACGTGGGGCGTCTTTCAAGAAGGCTGGCAGCGCGGCATGGGCGCCGACGCCGATCGTTTGAAGACGACCGCCGACATCGACGCGTGTGCGGCCGCGGGGTTCACGTTTTTCACGATCGATCCTGGCGAGTACGTCAACAATACCGCGGAGACGGCCACCCTGCCAGACCTGCGCCAAGCGGCGGAGCAGCTGCCAAGCGAGCAGCAGCCGTTGGCGACGGGCCTGTTGAATCGAGAGTTCAGCATCGAAGGTTATCACTTCCACTTCGATGAACCCACTCTGTTGAAAGCCGTCGTGAAGTATGGCCGGGCCGTAGCGCACGTGGCGCACCTGTACCAACATCTTATTGCGGTGATTGCGCCTGATCGTTGCGAACTGGAAGTCTCGGTCGGTGAGACCGATCAACCAACCTCGTATGCCGAGCACATTTACATCGCCAGCGAACTGCGGCGGCAGGGTGTGCGCTGGGTGAGTCTGGCGCCGCGCTACATCGGGCGGTTTGAGAAGGGCGTCGATTACATTGGCGATGTGGCCGCCTTTGAAAAAGACATCGCCGTGCATGCCGCCATCGCGCGCGTACTGGGTCCCTACAAATTGAGTCTGCACTTGGGTTCGGATAAGTTCAGCATTTATCCGGCGGCAATGCGGCAGACGCGCGGCCTGGTTCATTTGAAGACGGCGGGCACCAGTTACCTGGAGGCGCTGCGCACCATTGCCGCAGTGGACGCCGTCCTCTTCCGTAAAATCTATACCTTTGCGCGCGAGCGCTACGATACCGACAAGGCCAGTTATCATGTGTCGGCCGAAGTCTCACGCACGCCGTTGCCGGAAGATATCTCCGATGCCGAACTGCCGCGCCTGCTGGAACAGTTCGATGTGCGCGAAGTGCTGCACGTCACCTTCGGGTCGGTGTTGACTGAACGGAGCGCCGATGGACAGCGGCGCTTTTACGATCGTCTGATAAGTTTGCTGCGCGCCAATCCCGAGGCATATGCCGCCGATCTAGAGAAACACTTCGCGCGACACTTACAGCCATTTACGCTGCACTAGAGCGGTCTCCAGTTTGATTGACGGTATCGCGCCGTGTAGTCATTCCCGCGAAGGCGGGACCTTCGGCAGCCGCCGACACTGGATTCCCCCCTTCGCGGGAATGACAGAGCCGTAAATCAAAGTGGAATTCGCTTTAAGATAAGCTGATCGAAAACCTCTCGCCGAACTATTTCTGGCGAGAGGTTTTTGATCGACGAGTTGAAGAGTCTACAGCGTCTGACTTTGCGCTTCAACGCAGACGCTAGATCGGTTCTCGTTTTGATTTACGCCACTGCTTCCGCTGGATGGTCACATCCAGCGGCCAAACGGCGGATGTGACCATCCGCCGCGAGCGTAAACCATTTAGGAATTCGCTCTAGGTGAGCTTATCTGCATCCATAACCCGTGGCCTGTCCAGTGAGCGCGCAGCCAACGCTGGCCCGACGATCATCACCAACGCGGCAATCGCGCGTCCGGCCTGAGTGGCCGCGAAGATGTCGGCATAGCCCACCGAGGCGCACGTCGAAATGTAGTAAAACGAATCGACGTAGGTCTTGATTTTGGGGTTGACGTCTTTCTCAGCCAGGTAGAACGCATACGATGCGCCCGCCAGAAATGTCACGGCGGCATCCAACGGGTTGCTCTCCACCATGTCCAGCAGGCGCGACTCGAATTCATTCTTCCTGTCGAATAGCGTCAGCAGTTTGGCTTTCAGATCACTGCCCGATATGCCGAACCACGTTTGCAGAAAGTCCGGCTGAGCCGCAGCGCCGTTGCCATTGGATGGCAGTGGCACATGGATAAAGAGCTCATCTAAAGCCTGTTGTTGTTCAAGTGTTAGAGTCATGATGTATGTCGCATAAGGTCAAAAACTGTTAACCGCGAATTCACGCGAATCTTCGCCAATGAGTTTCAGTTTCGTGTAGATTCGCGTTGATTCGTGGACGGGTTTACTTCTTGGTCCGCTCGATCTCTTCTCTGGCCGCCAGATAATCTTCCCGCTTCGCCACTTCCCGCGCTCGATCTTCTAGATCACGCTTAAGCTCCGAGGCAGCCCGGCGCTGTTCGCGCTGCAACCGATTGAGCTGCTCCACCGCTGCGGCGCTGTGTTCCCGCTCGGTGAGTTGCGTCTGCCGCCGCAGCACGTCGTCGAGCTGCGTTTGCAGCGTGCTCACTTCCTCGCGCAAGCGGGTGGTCACACGCACACAGGCCTGATAGTGTTCGCTCAGCTCATCGGCTTTCACCTGCGCCCGGGAGGCCTGTTCGATGTGCGCGCGGGCCAGATCGTCCTGGCCGGCGCGCAGCGCCTGATCGACATTCGTATCCAGCGCATTGGCCTGATCCCAGGCGGCGTGCCATTCGATCTCGGCGCGTTTCTCGCGCGCGACGGCCTGCGCCAACTCATCGCGCAGCACCACCAGACGGGTCTGCGCCGCGTCGATCAGCGTGTCGATGCGATCGCCTTCGATCTCATCGTCTTCGCTGATGAGATCGCGGGCTGCTGAGCGCAACGCGGTTAAGATACGATCGAACCACTTCATGGTGTAACCCGTGAAACGTAAAGCGTAAAATGTCGATGTTACGTTTTACGCTTTACACATGCGGTGCACGAAGTCCCCGTCTTTTGGGGGAGTGCTCCCGCGTTTTAGCCATTACTTGCTCGTGACACTGGCGCGCAAATACACTTCCTCGAACGGCAGGTCGTTAATGATGGGAATCTGCGCCAGCGCTTGCTGCGCTTTCTCAACCAGCGGACGATCTTCCGCCGCGGCGCGCTTGCTCAGCGTGGCGAGCACATCGCGCACGGTCTGGCCCTTGAGCTTGTTCACGTCCAGCGTCTTCTCGGCGATCCGGATCAACTCCGGGACCAGCAACGCCAGGTCGGTGATGGACGACGCGCCGGTGCCGCCGGTGGCTTGCGCCATCCTCAATAACCCATCGCCTTCCGTGCCTGTCACCTTGTTCAGCATTTGCTGACCAACGGCCAACATCGGCTGCGGAACGTTCTTGACGACTTCGCCCAACCCATCGGCCATGGTGACCATCTTCAGCAACTGCGAGGCCGCGGTCGGATCGCCGATGAGCTTGATGTTCATCGAGGCGAGCGCATTGCCTAACGCCTGCGCGCGGGCCACTTCGATCTGCACCTGCGCGTCAAGTTGTAAGCGCGTGATTTCCACGCGCTGCGCCACACCGTCGTACGCGGCCAGCGCTTCGGCCTTTGACTTTTGCACTTCGGCCTCGGCCAGACCTTTAGCCCTGACCGCTTCGGCTTCGCGCATCGCGGCCTCGGCTTTCGCTTTCATGACATCGGCTTCGGCCAGACCCGCCGCAGAGGTCTTCGCCTTCATGCCGTCGGCGCGCAGCTGCTCGGCCTCGCGTTCGGCGGCGGCCTGTGTGCGGAGGGTGTCGGCCTGTTTCAACGCCGCTTCGGCTTCCGCCGCCGAGATTTCCTTCAACGCCCCGGCCTGCGCTTGCGCCTCGCGCTGCCTGCGGAAGGCATCGATCTCGATCTTGTTCTTCTGCTCGATCATCGCCTTCTGTGCTTCGCGCTCGGCTTCGATGACTTTGATTTTCGCCTCGCGCTGCGCTTGCTGCGTGGCTTCGACGGTCTTCACATTCTGCGTCGCTTCTTCGCGCTGCGCCGATACAATAAATTTCTCTTTCTCGGCGAACTCGCGCTTTTGCTGTTCTTGCGTCACGATGATCTGCCGCTGCTGCTCGGAAAGTTCGAGCGCCTGGTGGCGGGTGATCTCAGCCGCCGCCACTTCCTGCTGCTTCCGTTCATTTTGAATGCCGATTTGCTGTTCGCGCTCCATTTCGGCCAGTGCGACCGCGCGTTCTTTGGAGACACGTGCCAGTTCAGACTTCTGCGCTTCTTCAAAGACCTGCTTATCCGCCGTCGCTTTTTCGCTGGCTTGCAGAGTGCGCACTTCGCGCTCTTGCGTCGCCGAGGCATAAGCCAGATCGCGATCGAGGTCGAGGCGCAACTTGGCCGTGCCGATGTCGCGCTGCTTGATTTCGATCTCGGTCTTGCGCTCGATGTCGTTGCGCTCGCGCAGCGCCTGCTGAATGACCTGCGCGTTGGCGCGGGCCACCTGGGCGCCGAAGACGTCATCGGTGCCGAACGAGCCTTGCTTGGCGGCGCGCAGCGTGAGGATCGACACCGATTCCAGCACGAGGCCGTTCTCTTCCAGGTCGGTCTTCAGGCGATTCTGCACTTCTTGAATGAACTTCTCGCGTTCCTGATGCAGGCTCATCAGGGAGAACGAGGCCGCCACGTCGCGCAGCGCGCCGTCCAACTTCGCATCAACCAACGCCTTGACGGCGTTGGCATCGACCTGTTTGCCGCCGATGGTGCGCGCCGCATCGACGATGCCGTCCACGGTGGGATTGACCTTGATGTAGAAGATCGCCTTGATGTCGGCATACTGCGGGTCGATGGTGAGGAGCGCATTGTTCTCGGTGCGCTCGATCTCGATCGCCATCGTGCCCAGATCGACCCAGGTCAATTCGTGGATCGTGTGGAAAACCCAGGCGCCGCCGTTCATCACCACTTTGGGCGGGGCATTCGGCTTGCGGAACAGGCCGCCCGTGCGCACGAAGGAACGGTTGGCCGGCGTCTTTACGTAGGCAGAAACGAGCGCGCGCGTAAAGACCAACAGGATCAAAACGCCAATGACGATGGCTACGACGGGGATCAAGAAATCCATGATAGTTTCCTCCTCAATGTGCAATCACAGTTGATCTGTGGTTGAGTCGTGTTTTACAAATGTCCTTGTGACAGCAGAGCGAGTCCAACGGCAAGCGCGATCACGCCCTTGAGAACTTGCCACATATCCCACACCGTTGTCCGCTCTGAGCGTTTGCCGCGTAGACGATCGCTAAATTGTTCGGCCTTCCAGAAAAAGTTGCGGGCAAAGATACTGAATAGCCCGAACATGATCGAGAAGAGGCCAATCACTTGCCCGACTTGCGAGAAGCCCATGTTATACCTCTGTGACCGTGTACACTTTCTTCACGGAATTGTAAGCGACCAGCGTAATTTCACTGCCGCGCTTGATCGGCTCGCCGTCCTTAATGACGGCAAAGACGTTGAGCAGGGTGCCGCCATCATCGCGCAAATGCACCATGCCGTACTTCGTATCGACGAATGGGCTGATGACCGTGCCGCGCCGCCCCACCAGGGCCTGCGCGCGTGTCGCCGTGGTGCTGATGGGCGGCAGGGCGCGGCCAATGAAGCGCGCCGTGCGCGAACTGATCAGCGTCCCCGCCAGCAGGGTAACGGGCAGCACGGCGGCGAAAGCAATACCGGGATAAGTGCCGAAGGCGTTGGTCAAGACGCTGTTCAGAATCCAGCCGAGCAGTCCAATCGAACCGAACAGGATCAACAGCACTACCAGTAACGGCGCTTTGCCCAGTCCGATGAAGGCCAATACGTTCAACGCGCTGGGTCCGCCATCCGAGCCGGCATCATGCGACACGTCGTGATCGACATCATGATCAACATCGTGGTCAACGTCATGATCGATGTCGTGATCCATGTCGGCGTCGTGATCGAGATCGGCGTCATGATCAAGGTCGGCATCGTGCTCGACACCTGCCTCGCCTTCCGAATCGTGATCGCCGCCAAGCCCCATCAATTGAAAAACGGCCAGCACGATACAGGCGATAAGCAAGACCGTGAAGGGCAGGTTATACCAGGCAAAGAGAAAAGAGGTCAGGTTGTTGAGCATAGAAGAGTCTCCCATTGAGGGACGGACATTTGGAGGCGATTACGATCAGCCTTTATCTTAGCACGGCTAGCCGACGGTGTTTGACAAGAGACCATCAACTGCCTGACAAGTGGTGCGTGCTGGCAGGCAGGGTCGGTGACTTCAGTTGCCGAAAAATCGATCGAGCCGGGCCAACATCGGTTCGCCCTGCGGGGCGCGATAGACGATCGGGTGGGTGGTGGCCACTTCGTAGGCCGCTTCCGCCGCATCGATGGCGGCGCGCGGGTGAGCCAGCCGGGCCGAGTTTTGCGAGAACAGGACCAGCACAGCGGGCTGGTGCAGCCACTCGCGCAGGGTGGCGACGATCAATTCTGGATCCTCGGCCAGTACGCCCGCCCGATTGTTGATCACGTAGTCGGCGTTTTCATTTTCCTGCGAAGGGATATAGCCGCTGATGATAATCGGCAGGCTGCGCGTAAACGCTTCGCAAATGGTGGTGGGGCCGGCCTTGGTGATGAGCACATCGGACGCATCCATCAACGCCGGGATGTCCTGTGTGAAGCCGTAGGGTTTGAGATCGATCGGCCAGTGGGCGGCGTCGAGCTGCTCTTTCAGCTTCTTATTGCGACCCGCCACGACGATCAACTGCACGTTCAGCCCGCTCCGCCCGATCGCTTCGGCGGTCTCGTAGACCCGGCCCAGTCCCTGGCCGCCGCCCATCAACAGCACGGTAAACTTGTCTTTTAAGCCCAGCCGCTGCCGCGCGATGGGCTTGGGTTCCGGCGGAGCCATGAAGAGCAGGCGGATCGGCAGCCCCACGATTTGAATCTTGTCCGGCGGGATGTAGTTGTCCAACGCGTGGACGCGGCTAACCTCGGTGGGGACGAGGAACCGATCGGTGGTGGGATCACACCACAGGGCGTGTACCACGATCAGATCGGACACCATGGTCACGAACGGCTTGCGCATGCCGATCCGATCCATCGCCCACAACACGGGGAAAGTGTACAAGGGCTGCACGTTGATGATGGCGTCACACGGTTCTTTGGCCATGCGGATGGCCGCGGTGCGCACGAACGGCCACCACAACTTCATGAAGCGCTGTACGCGCTGCGGTTCGTTGAGCTGCGTCCAGCCGCGTCCCCAGGTCTTGGACATCCCCGACATCCACGGATACATGTCGTCGAGGTGGCTGACGGGATACGGCGCGTACTTGCGCAGGCCGTCGAAGAGCACCGGATCGACCGCGTCGCCGTAGCGGTGCTTCAAGCCTTGCGCGAGCGCCTGCGCCGTGGCGCGATGGCCGCCGCCGGTGTCGGCGTAAAAGAGGAGGAAGCGTAAGGGTTTGGTCATGGGTGTGAGCACGTTGAGTGAGTCATGTGCCCAGCGCGATTATACCAAAGCCGGGAACAATGAACAATGATCAATGATCAAACCGGACTCGAGGCTTTAGCCGGATTCGTCGTATTGCGGCGGCGGGCCGCTGGGCGTAGCCGGATCCGTCGCACGCCCGTCAACCGGCTGAAGCCTCGAATCCAGATCGTAAATCAACTTGGAAACTGCTTGACCGGATGGCAGTTAGTCCAGGATGGGCAGGATCAGGGCCGACGGATGCTCTCGATCGTGGAAGAGAGTTTGATCGGCGGCGCGCATGTCCGTCGCCGCGCCGAACGGCTCGCCCGTGCCGTAGTTGCGCAGCCAGCGCGGATGCGCCCCGCTGGAGACGATTAGGCGCAGGCAATGGCCGCGCTTGAAGCGATAGGCGGTTGCCCACAGATCGATTTCGAGATGCAGCGTATCGGTGCCGCAGCGCTTGGCGCGGCCGTTGTGCTCGGGGTGTTCGACGGGCGGCTCCGGCTTGACGCGAATAAGTCCGTCACAGACGTTGAGCGATTTGCCGTTGGGCTGCACATCGCATACGCGGCCGAAGAAATCGGTGTGCGCTAGAGTCGATCGGGCGAAGAGTTCCAAGCGGATGGGGCCGATCACGTCCAGATCACGATCGAGCGGCGGCGTGGTGTAGACCACCACATCCGAGCGTGCTTCCAATTCCCGATTGTCGCGCACCGCGCCCTTGGGCAGATTGATGAGCGGACCGCCCAGATTGGGCGTGGGATCGGCGGGGTCGTAGCGATAGCGATCAGGCGTTTCGCCGTTCTGCGGCGGCTCGATCGACAAGTGCCGCTGCTCGCGCAGATAGTAACGAATCCGCAGCGCTTTGGGCGGCCACGCGTCGAACTCGCGCCAGTCATCGGCTCCCATGACATACACGCGCACCGGTTTAGTGCGAAGGTTGGCGCGTTGGCCTTTGAGCTGCGCGTCGAACCATTCGACGCCGAGGCGGATCGCTTCCCGCAAGTAACGAATATCGGCGTGATACCACGGGCCGATCGTGAGGTAAGGTGATCGCTCGGCGACTACCAGCCGCTGGTAATCGGCGAGTAACTCGCGCAACATGAAGTCGTGCCAGCCCGTCATCAGATGTGCCGCCGCTTCGATGTTGCCTACGCGATCGCTGAGATCGACCGTGCGCCAACGCAGCGCGTTTCGATCGGTGTGCGCCAGCGCCTCGTGATAAAAGTCCACGCGCTCACCCAGCAGCAACTCGTCGATGTCCTGCACGGGCACGTGATCGAAGATGCGCGTCAGGCGGCGATCTTCTTCTTGCGGACTGATGAAGCGCCGCTTGCGATCGGGCCGGCCGGCCAGAAACGTGATCTGCATCCAGTGCAGCACCATGTCGAGTGCGAAGGAGCCATCGGCATGGATGACGGTGTAGAACTGCGAACTGGTCATGATGGGCATGATGGCTTTGAGGTGCGGCACGCGCTCGGGTTCCAGCGCGGCCGCGTATTGCGTGTAACCCAGATAGCTTGGGCCTGTCATGCCGAGGGATCCGTTGAACCACGGTTGCTGCTCGATCCAACGAATGGTCGCTTGCCCGTCCCACGCTTCGTGCACGAACGGATCGAATTCCCCGTCGGATTCATAACGCCCGCGCGTGTCCTGCGCCACGACGTGATAACCGCGCTCGGCCAAACGGCGTAATAAGAAGCCGTAGATCAACCCGACCGGTCCGCCGCGCAATTCGCGGCCATACGGCGAGCGAACGAGAATGGTGGGGAATGTGCCAGCGGCTTTAGGATAGTAGTGATCGGCCATCAAGGCGAGGCCGGGATCGACCTCGATGGGGATGTTGCGCTCCACACTAATGCCGTGCGTGGCGGGTGAAAGTTTCAGCGGATGTCGAACGATGTGCCGCCAGTTGCGATAGATCAAAGCAGCGGCCCCGGCACCAGCGGCGAGGCCGATGAGAATCAACGAGCGTTTACGCATGATGAAGAACGAGTAATGAGTAACGAGTAATGAGTAACGAGTAACGAGTAAAAAGATTTGCCTTAAATAAACGAGGTGCAATCATACCGCAGGTTGGGGAAAATCAGGTTGGAGAGGACAAACTGAGGCAACGGATAAACTCGGATAAACGAATGGGGCGGCGGGCATCCGTTGTCATCCGCTGATCCGTTGCTCATTCGTTGACGCCGTTTATCAGACCTGGCAGGTTTTCGGCGGCGGGAATGCGTCGCCTGTCGGACAATCCATGTCATAGCCACTTGCTGCCTGACGGGATGTGAAAACCTGCCAGGTCTTCACGTCCCTTTCCACTTCGCCAATCGCTGGCGCACCATGTCCGCATGCGGGTCTTCAATCTGCTCGTAAATCTTCAACGCGGCCTCTGCATGGGCGATGGCCTTCTCGCGTTCGTCCAACTCATCCAAGGCCAGAGCCATGTTGAACGAGGCGTTGCCTTCGCCACGCCGGTCGCCGATGTCGCGGGCGATGACAAGGTGCTGCTCGTAGAACTCAATCGCCTGGCGCGTCTCGCCGAGGTCGGCGTAGGCGAGGCCGAGGTTGCCGAGGATTGATCCTTCGGCACGCTTGTCACCAATGTCGCGCATGACAGCCAATGCTTGCTCGTAGAACTCAATCGCCTTGCGCGTCTCGCCGAGGGAATAGTAGGCGCTGCCGAGGTTGCCGAGGTCGGCCCCTTCGCCGCGCCGGTCGCCGATCTCGCGATGAATGATCAATATCTGCTCGTAGAACTCAATCGCCTTGCGCGTCTCGCCGAGGTCGGCGTAGGCGATGCCAAGGTTGCCGAGGTGAGCGCCTTCGGCTGATCGATCCTTTCGTTGGCGAACGGCCTTCAGCGCCGCTTCCAGCCAGCGAATCCGTTCGCGTTGATGAAGGCGCAGAGTAAGCACATATGCGCCTGCGTCGGGATAGTCATCGCATAATTGCGCGGCGGTTGGGTCTTCAGCGGTGTGCGCCACGGCCCACGCTTGCCCCGTTTGAATGTTGGGCCATTCTGCGTCAAACATAGCCAATCCGCGCGTGATGGCTTCGTTGCCTTGCAGGTAAAGATCATCGGCGGCGCTCAGTATGTTCTTGTAGTATTCGGCGTGGCGGCGTTGGGCGGCGGTGCGTTCACCCTCACCCCGGCCCTCTCCCAGCGCGGGAGAGGGAGCAAGGCGCGTGGCGGCAAAGAGGCGCACCAGATCATGCAGGCTGTAGCGTTTCGTGGCAGTGTTGTATTGCGCCAGGCTCAACTGCAACAGCGTGCTCAAGTGTTTATGGCCTTCGTCAGTGCAGATCACTTCTTCGGCGGCGGCATCGAAAGAGGCCGGGAAGACACTTAACTGGTCGAAGACCTGCCGCGCTTCTGGCGATAGCAGCGCATAACTCAAATTGAGAGACGCTTCCACGCTCACACCAATGGCCGGATCGACACCGAGGCGTTCCAGGCGCGTGCGCTCATCGCGCAGTTGGGCCGCGTAGTCCAGCGGGTTAAGGTCCAGCGCTACGGCCAGCAGGCTGCCTGCGGCGCGCAGCGCTTGCGGCAGATAACCGCAGAAATAGGCAATGACATCCACCACTTGAACCGTGTCATTCTGAGCCGTCGTTAGACGGCGAAGAATCTCAGGATGGTTGGCGAGGAGATTCCTCGCCGCTTCGCGGCTCGGAATGACACGGTCTAGGTGAGGCGCAATCTCCAGCAGCAACTTGCGCGCATCCTCGGCGGGCAGTGTATCCAGATCGGTCGCGTGCAGGCCGGGCAGCGCAAAGTGCTGGCGCGAGGTGATGAACAACAGGCACGCGGAGCGAGCAGGCGGCAAGAGCGGCCTCACCTGCGCGGCATCGCGGGCATCGTCCAGCAGAATAATCGCCCGCTGATCATTCAGCATGGAGCAATACAACCCGCGCAGTTCGGCCTCGCCTTCGGGCAACTTCGCGGTGGGATGATAGGCGCGGATGACGTGCGCCAGCGCCTCGGCGGGGGACAGGGGATGATCGCTTGCGCCGTGTAGGTCGATGTAGAACTGCGCGTCAGGATATTGGTCTTTCATCCGCTCGGCGATCACCAGCGCCAGCGTCGTCTTGCCGATGCCGCCCAATCCGCGCAGGCCCGTAATCACCGCGCCGTGTTGCAGGTGGTTCAAGATGGCGTTCAGTTCTGTGGTGCGGCCTACGAAATCAAGAGGCGGAGCGGGGAGTTGATGGAAGGCGTTCAACTCCATTGACCTGGAGGAAGGTGCTTGCCACAAGCGACCATCCTGCAAGCGCATGAACAACACCGGCACGGCGGCATCGTGGCGGTCCTCGGTCAGCAATTTATCGCGGGCCTCGTTGGCGGCCAGATCGACTGTGTCATGTTCCAACAGGCGGCGATAAAATTCACCGCTGAAAAGTCGCGCCGATTGCACCGTGACAAAATCCTGCATCGCCACCACAGCGGGCACGCCTGCCGCGATCAGTTTAGGGGCCAGTCCGCGGAACGCATCGGCGCTGGTGCGTGTGGCGCTCTGGCAGGCGGCCAGCACGACCACATGCGGCTGAATTCCCTTGCGCGCCAGCATCGCCGCAAAGTCGCTGTCACCGACACGCCGCGCTCGCTGATCGGCGTCTTCCAAATACAGGGCGGTCTCGTGTGTTCTGCTGTTGAATGCGCCGTGGCTCAAGATGTGCAGAATCTGGTAATCTCCATCGCGCAGGGCATCTTCGATGCAGCTCAATGTCGCAGGCGGCTCAAGGTAATCGACCTTCACTTTGCCGGGCACAACGGTGGCGAAGGCTTCATCCAACGCCTGTTTCTCCACCTCGATTTTTGCGAGGGGTAGATTGTACTTTTCAAGATCACTTGGATTGGAGATAACGACGAGGATGCGAATGGGCAGCCGCTTAACGGCTTCGCGCCATGGCCTTTCGCCGGGCAAATAGCGCGAGAAGGGCGTGTCGGCATGAGCGGCCAGCACGACGTTCTTATCGCGCAACAACTCCCACGGCAAGGTGTGAAGAATGGCGGCTTCTGGATCGATGTACAGACGGATGCGGCGCTGTGTCGCCTGACCACTGATCGTGCCCCAGGCTCTTTGCAGAGCGGGGTCGGCTAATAATCGATCGAACAACGCAGCCCCATCGACTTTAGGGTCACCGCTGGCCGACCACTGCTCGATGTCGGCGCTGAGGAGACCCTTGAATTCTTGTTGGCCGTTCAATCTGATCTGAACAGGATACTGCGCGCCCCAGAGAGGTAAGATGTGGATTTCAACATCGGCGAAGTCGGTCATAGTTTTTGCTCCGCATACACGCTGACACTATGATACACCACACCCCGCTCAAACGAGAAATCAGTCACGCCTCACGTATTACGCACCACGCACCACTTACCCTTCGTGTTCTTCATGGATCGCTTCTTCAGCCCGGATCAATCTCTGGCCGCATACGCCTATTGATTGTTACTACTCAGCCAGAACGCCGGACTGTGCAAGGTCATTCCCGCGAAGGCGGGAATCGAGAGGCCGTGTCAGCCGCGAATCTGGATGCCCGACACGCCCAGCGCGCATGGCGAAAGCATTCGGGCATGACGGTCGAGTAGTTACCCGACGGGCCGAAACTCAGGCGTGGCAGTTGTGTCAAGTGCTATAATTAAACGTGAAGGAGGCGCTGTGGACAGACCAGCACATGCCCTGGGTAATCTGCTCGATCAGCTCACCGTCGAGGGCGCGTTGTACGAGAAGCTGCCGGACAACGCGGTACGCTGTTACGCCTGCGCCCATCGCTGCCTCATCCGCGCGGGGCGTGAGGGGATTTGCCGGGTGCGGTTCAATCGTGACGGAAAGTTGTACGTGCCGCACGGTTATGTGGCGGCCTTGCAAGTCGATCCCACTGAAAAGAAGCCGTTTTTTCACATCCTACCAGGTTCCAGCACCTTAACTTTCGGGATGCTGGGTTGCGATCTGCACTGCGGTTACTGCCAGAACTGGCTGACGTCGCAGGCGCTGCGGGATGAGGAGGCGGGCGTAACGCCGCAATTAGTTACGCCCGAGCAGATGGTGTCGATCGGGAAACGGTCCGGCGCGCAGCTCTTTGGATCGTCCTACAACGAACCCTTGATCACCACGGAGTGGGCGGTCGATGTGTTCAAAGCGGCGACTCAAGTCGGTTTTCGGTGTGTGTACATCAGCAACGGTAATGCGACGCCGGAAGTGTTGGACTATTTGCAACCCTATCTGGTCGGCTACAAAATCGATCTCAAGTCGATGAATGACAAGCATTACCGGCAGTTGGGCACGACGTTGAACCATGTGCTCGACGGCATCCACATGGTGAAGGAACGCGGTCTCTGGACGGAGATCGTCACGCTGGTAGTGCCGGGTTTCAACGATAGCAGTGAAGAGCTGTGGGATATGGCGCGTTTCATCGCTTCCGTGTCGCCCGATATTCCGTGGCACGTGACGGCGTTTCACAAAGACTATAAGATGCTCGATCCGGATGATACCACCGCCGATGACTTGATTCGCGCGGCCGAGATTGGCCTGGAGGCAGGCTTGCATTACGTGTATGCCGGCAACTTGCCGGGGCGCACCCGCTCTTACGAAAACACCTATTGTCCGCACTGCGGTGAATTGCTGGTCGACCGCGTGGGTTATCGGATTCGGCAGAACAGCCTGGCGGGGCGCGGGTCGTGCCCTAAATGCAATACCCCCATCCCTGGAATATGGAAGTGATCGATCATGACGGATATGCGTGTCAAGATGTTGATCTCGTATGATGTCGTGCCGGAATTGCAGCAGGCCTATTACGAATTTGTGCTGGGCGAGTTGATCCCGGCGGCCCAGTCGATGGGCCTGGTGTTGAGCGAGGCCTGGCATACGGCCTATGGCGATTATCCGATTCGCCTCAACGGCTTTGTGGCGCGTGATAAGGCGACGCTCGATCGCATCCTGGCCGGTTCCGACTGGCGACAGTTGGAAGACAAGCTCAAGCGGTTCGTCACCGCTTACCACAAGAAGATTGTGTCCTACCGGGATGGATTTCAGTTCTAACTTATTCGACCTGACCGTTTGTCTCGCTTCAACGCGTGATGCAACGTGCCTCACGCGTTGTGCTGTCTACAGCGCGCTGGCTGAAAACCAACAGCAGTTCTCAATTTGACCTATTGCGCTCGCGATGGATGGCTACATCCATCGCCGTCAGTTGCCGGACACTTGCACCCCGCCCGGCGCGCCTCCGCCACAACGTGGCGGACAAGGCGTGCGTGCAGTGCGGTGTGTGACCACGCGCAGCGGAGCGAGAGCATTTCACCCAAAATGAGAATTGCTGCTAAGCCAACCAGCGCCTCAGCTTCAGTTAAAACTGTGCTATAATTTGCGCCGCTTGATCTTTGTCATCGGTCAACCCGGTGAGCAAAGATTATTTTTTGTGAGGCGATCTGACACGAGTTCACCACGGGCAGGCGCGATCGTGTATAGGCAGCGCGGTGACGGCACAAGGTTAGTGGCAGGCTGAAGGAGTTTCCATTGTCTCAGCATCACTTTTGGAAAGAACGGCGCGTATTTGTTACCGGCTGTACGGGCATTCTCGGTTCGTGGCTGACGCTGGCTTTGTTGGAGGCTGGCGCAGAAGTCGTCGGCTTAATCCGCGATCGAGTGCCGCTCTCGAATCTCAAGCTGAGCGGCGCGGAGAAGCGCATCATTGGCGTCGATGGCAACATCGCCGACGGCGCTTTGCTCGAACGCGTGCTGAACGAGTACGAGATCGAGGTGGTGTTTCACCTGGCTGCACAGCCGCTGGTGCGTTTGGCCAACCGCGCGCCGCTGGGTACGTTTGATACGAACATTCGCGGTACCTGGTTGTTGCTGGAAGCGTGCCGCCGGTCGCACACGGTGAAGCGCATCGTTGTGGCATCGTCCGATAAAGCTTACGGCGATCAAGATGTGCTGCCCTATTCCGAATCCGCTCCGTTGCAAGGCCGCCATCCCTACGATGTCTCCAAGTCGTGCGCCGATTTGATCACGCAGGCGTATGCTACGACCTATAATTTGCCGGTCGCGATCACGCGGTGTGGCAACATCTACGGCGGTGGCGATCTCAACTGGGATCGGATTGTCCCGGGCACGATGCGCAGCGTTCTGCGCGGTGAAGCCCCGGTCATTCGCAGCGATGGCACGCCGCTGCGCGACTATTTGTACGTCGATGATATTGTCGCCGGCTATGTGCGTTTGGCGGAGTGCCTTGAAGATCCGGCCTTGTATGGTCAGGCGTTTAACTTCGGCATGGATGATCCTCAATCGGCCCTGGACATAGCCCAGGCGATTATCGCTCTGTCCGATTACCCGGCGCTCAAGCCGGTCGTCCTGAATCAAGCCAGTCACGAAATTGCCAAGCAGTATCTCTCTAGCGAGAAGGCCCATCGGGTGTTGGGGTGGCACGCGCAGTACTCGGTTAAGGATGGCCTGCGCCAGACACTCGCGTGGTACCGCAACTTTTTGAAGCAGCATGCGTGGCAGTAACGCGTGAAGCGTTAACCACTGACACTTGACGTCGTGCGCCTTGCAGATCAGGATCAATCTTTTGCCCACACTTTCCATCATCATTTGTGTTTACAACGAGGCGGCCAGCGCGCTGACCGTCATCGACAAAGTGCGCGCGGTGCAATTGAGCGACGGTTGGCTCAAGGAAATCATCGTCGTCGACAATTGCTCAACCGACGGGACCCGGGAGCAGCTGCAAGGGATGACGTATCCCGAGGTGCGCGTGATCTATCATGCGCGCAACCTGGGCAAGGGCGCGTCAGTGCGAACGGGCTTCAAAGAGGCGACCGGCGAGTATGGCGTGATTCAAGATGCCGACTTCGAGTATGATCCGAATGAGCTGGCGTTATTCACGGCTCAGGCCGGCGCGACCAAGGCGGTGGCGGTCTTCGGCTCGCGCACGACGGGCGGGCGGCACATCTACAAGTACGCCCAGAATTACTGGGGCGTGCGTTTTCTCACCGGCCTGACTAACTTACTGTTCGGCGGTCACCTCGGCGATGTCGCCGTGGCGACCAAGATGGTCAAGGTCGAGGTGTTCCGCGCGCTGAACTTGCAAGGCTCGGCCTTCGATCTGGATTTTGAACTGCCGTGTGCCTTGTTGAAGCACAAACATTCGATCGTGGAAGTGCCGGTGTCCTACAAGCCGCGCACGATCGAGGAAGGCAAGAAGATTCGCTGGACAGATGGCCTGCATGCCCTGTGGGTGATTTTGAAGATGCGCTTTGCCAAGTAAAATCAAATCCTGGCGAACGCGGCGCCGAAAAGATGGATTGACCAGCGCCAGGGTTGGAGCAAGAGAAATGAAAGTGGTTGTCACCGGTTCGATTGCATTCGATTACATCATGTCATTTCCCGGCCGCTTCCGGGAGCACATCCTGCCGGATCAATTAGATAACCTCAGTTTGAGTTTTCTGGTTGATTCGATGAAGAAACAGCGCGGTGGGTGCGCGGCCAACATCGCGTACAACCTGGCGCTGCTGGGTGAACGCCCGCTGCTCATGGCAACGGCCGGGCAGGACTTCGCCGAGTACCGCAAATGGCTGGAACAGCACGGCGTGGATACCTCGGCCGTGCGCGAATACCCCGACGAATTTACCAGTTCGTTCTTCGTCAGCACCGATCTCGATCAGAAACAGATCGCCAGTTTTTATATCGGGGCGATGGGGCGCGCCAGCGAACTGTCGTTCGCGCAGTTGAAGGACAAGCCCGAACTGGTCATCATTTCGCCCAACGATCCGCGCGCGATGACGCAGTATGTACGCGAGTGCAAAGAGCTGGGCATTCCTTACATTTATGATCCTAGTCAGCAGATTGTGCGCTTGAGCGACGACGATCTGCGTGAAGGAATTGACGGGAGTGCCATCACCATCGTCAACGACTACGAATTCGAGATGCTGCGCAGCCGGTTGCACATGGATGAAGCCGCTTTCTTGCAGTGTGTCGAGGTGCTGATTATTACGCGCGGCGAACAGGGCTCAACCATTCTGACCCGGCAGCAACGCTTTGATGTGCCCGCAACTTTGACGGCGCGACCGATTGACCCGACCGGCGTGGGTGATGCTTACCGGGCCGGTTTGATTCGCGGCCTGGCGCTTGGACTGCCGTGGGACACGATCGGACGGATGGCGGGGCTGGCGGCGACGTATGTGCTGGAGAATCACGGGCCGCAAAATCATCAGTACACGCGCGAGGAATTCGTGCAGCGCTTTCGGACGCAGTTCGGAAACGGCGGATTGAGCGGTCTGTAATAAAACGTGAAACGTAAACCGTAACTGGTTGCGTTTTACGCCTGACGAATTACGATGCGCGTCACCACGTTGTCCGATCGCGATCTCATTCGCCGCTTTCTTCTAAATGATCGCTACTTTGCGGATTACGCGCGGGGCGATCTCGATCCGGCCCATTTCCAATTCACCGCATGGTACGGCGCAGAAGAGAGCGGTGAACTTCGCGCCGTGGTGATGCTGTACCATGATCTGGAGCCGCCGATCTTTTTTGCGACAGGCGAGGCGCGCGGGATTGAGGCGATACTCGATCAGGCCGTGCGACTACCGCGGCTGAGTTTGAGTGTTCACGAAGAGCATCTGCCGATCATCGGGAAGTTTTATCAGATTGAGCCGGTGCCGATGTGGAAGATGGCGCTGTTGCCGGAGAATTTTCGACAAGCTTTGGAGTCGAGGCTTCAGCCGGTTAGCGAACACCAGTCCGCAGAGATCCGGCTAAAGCCTCGACTCCCAACCGGTACATGGAAATTGCAGCGCTTAGATGTCTCGCACTTACCGATGTTGGAAGAACTGTATTCGCTCGGCGGCGGTGATGCTTTCCGCCAGCGATCCTTGGAACTCGGCGTATTCTACGGAGTGTTTGAAGGCGAGCGGTTGGTCTCCGTGGCAGGGACGCACATTGTATCGGAAAGTGAACGTATCGCGGCGTTGGGCAATGTGATGACGCATCCTGATTATCGTGGACAAGGATTAGCGACCATTGCAACTAGCGCCGTATGCACAGAACTACTCGATCGCGGCATGGATCTGATCGGGTTGAGTGTCAGCCGATCGAATGAGGCNNACCGGCGGGCGTTACCGCATCGAGTGGGCCGAGCAGGAAATGCCGGTGCTGCGCACGATCAAGCAGCAGTTCAAGGAGACGCAGCCGTTGAAGGGCCTGCGCATCAGCGCCTGCCTGCACGTCACCACCGAGACCGCGAACCTGATGC
>PMCF01000354.1:0-46793 GCA_003154115.1 Anaerolineae bacterium | reverse complement strand
CCGCACATGACCATGGACGATGGCGCGGATTTGGTTTCGCTCTTGCACAAGGAACGCCGCGAATTGCTAGACGGCGTGCTGGGTGGCACGGAAGAAACCACGACGGGCGTTATTCGCCTGCGCGCCATGGCGAAAGAAGGCGCGTTGAAGTTCCCCATTGTGGCCATCAATGATGCGAACACCAAGCACATGTTCGACAATCGTTATGGCACCGGCCAGTCGACACTCGACGGCGTGATCCGCGCGACGAACGTGCTCCTCGCGGGCAAGACGATCGTGGTGGCGGGTTACGGCTGGTGCTCGCGTGGGATTGCGATGCGCGCGCAGGGCATGGGCGGCAACATCATCGTGACCGAAATCGATCCGCTGAAGGCGTTGGAAGCAGTGATGGACGGCTTCCGCGTGATGCCGATGACGGCGGCTGCGGCGCTGGGCGATATCTTCATCACGGCCACTGGCGACATCAACGTGTTGGATGAGCGCCACTTTGGCACGATGAAGGACGGTGTGTTGGTGGCGAACTCGGGTCACTTCAACGTGGAAATCAACATCCCGCAATTGACGGCTATGTCGCAGGGCGAGCCGCGCAAGGTGCGCGAGTTTGTCGATCAGTATACGCTGAAGAATGGCAACCGCATCAACTTGTTGGGCGAAGGCCGCTTGATCAATCTGGCTGCGGCGGAAGGTCATCCCGCGTCGGTGATGGATATGTCGTTCGCCAATCAAGCGCTCTCCGCGCAGTACATGGCTAAGAATGCCAAATCTCTCAAGCCCAATGTGTACCCTGTGCCCGAAGAGATCGATAAGGAAGTAGCGCGCTTGAAGTTGGCGGCGATGAACATCGACATTGATGTGTTGACGCCCGCGCAGGAGAAGTACCTCGCTTCGTGGGAAGAAGGCACGTAAGGATTTTTGATTGTAGATTTTAGATTGCGGATTGAAAACACCCGATCGGGCACAGCGACTCGATCGGGTGTTTGTATAGCCGCGCGCGATGTTGATCGGCCAATGCTTTGCGGTGGCTTTGAAATCCGGTATAATTGTCTGAGAAATCTATCACGAGGAATGGTCGCTTGCGGGCACTTATCACNNACCGCCGATTTGCGCGAGCCTGAACAGGCTCGCATTCTTGTCGAAACGGCCCGGCCGGACGCGGTGTTTCATCTGGCGGCGCAAGCGTATGTACCACAAGCCTGGGCCGATCCATGGGGCACGTATCATACGAACATTCGCGGGCAGTTGAATCTGCTGGAGGCGATCAGCCAGATGAAGTTGAACTCGCGCGTGATTGTGGTGAGTTCTAATGAAGTCTATGGCTTGGTGCGTCCCGAAGATCTACCCTTGCACGAAAATTCGCCGCTGCGTCCCAACAATCCGTATGCGGTGAGCAAGCTGGGGCAGGACTTCATGGGCTTGCAGTATTTTCTGGATCGCCAGATGCCGATCGTGCGGGTGCGCCCCTTCAATCACATCGGCCCGCGCCAGAACGAGCGTTTCGTCGCGCCCTCGTTCGCCAAGCAGATTGTGGAGATCGAACGCGGCCTGCGTGAGCCGCTGCTGCGGTTGGGTAATATGACGGCGCAGCGCGATTTCAGCGACGTGCGCGATATTACCCGCGCGTACCTGTTGGCGCTGGAGCAGGGCCAGGCGGGTGAAGTGTATAACATCGGGACGGGGCGAGCGCGATCGGTGCGTGAGATGCTCGATATTATGCTCGCCGATTGCTCGATTAAAATCGCCGAAGAGATCGATCCGGACAAACTCCGACCGAGCGACACGCCGATCTCATACGCCGATCCAACGAAGTTCAAGCGGCAGACTGGTTGGGAGCCGCACTTTTCATTCGAGCAGACGTGCCTGGATATTTTGAACGACTGGCGCGCGCGCATTCCGTAGCAAGATGCAGGATGCAGGATGCAAGAAACCGGGTTTCTCCGCATCTGATCGACTGTTCCCTGGAAGATGGAGAGACCCGATTTCTAACTAAAAAGGAAGGAAACTTTGAGCAAGAAACGAGCACTCATCACCGGCATCACCGGCCAGGACGGCAGTTATCTGGCCGAATTTTTGTTGGCGCAGGGCTACGATGTGATCGGCATGGTGCGGCGCACCAGCACGGTCACGTTCGATCGCATTCAACACATTCAGGACGATCTCGAACTCGTACAGGGGGACCTGCTCGATCAGAGTTCGATGATCGAATTGCTGCGCGAGTACAAGGTTAGCGAAGTGTATAACCTGGCCGCGCAATCGTTTGTGCCCACGTCGTGGAAGCAGCCGGTGTTGACGGGCGAGTTCACGGCCTTGGGTGTGACGCGGATTCTGGAAGCGATTCGCAATGTCAATCCGGAAATTCGTTTCTATCAGGCTTCGTCGTCCGAGATGTTTGGCAAGGTGCAGCAAGTGCCGCAAACCGAGAAGACACCTTTCTGGCCGCGCAGCCCGTACGGGGTCGCTAAGGTCTACGGCCATTGGATCACGGTGAACTATCGAGAGAGCTATAACCTCTTCGCCTGTTCCGGAATTTTATTCAATCACGAATCGCCGCGCCGGGGTTACGAGTTTGTGACGCGCAAGATTTCGCATAACGTCGCGAAGATCAAGTTGGGGCAAGCCAAAGAGCTGCGCTTGGGTAACCTCGACTCGCAGCGCGACTGGGGATTCGCAGGTGATTACGTCCGCGCGATGTGGATGATGCTGCAACAGGATCACCCCGACGACTACGTGGTGGCGATGGGCGAAACACATTCGGTGCGCGAATTCTGTGAGATCGCCTTTGGGCATGCAGGCTTGAACTGGCAAGACTATGTGGTGCAAGATCCGGCGTTCATGCGTCCGGCGGAAGTCGATCAACTGATTGGCGATCCTGCCAAGGCGAAGGCTGAATTGAAGTGGGAACCGGAAGTGTCGTTCCAAGCATTGGTGCAGATGATGGTCGAGGCCGACGTTGAACAACTTAAGAAAGCCGGAGCGTAAATCATGCAAGAGAGTGTGATTCAGTTTGGCACCGACGGCTGGCGCGCTGAAATCGCCGCCGATTACACATTCGCCAATGTGCGCCGCTGCGCGCAGGGCTTTGCGTCGTATTTGCAGGCCAAAGGACTGGCGGAAAAAGGCGTGGTCATCGGCTATGACAAGCGCTTCCAGTCCGAGAATTTTGCGGCGGCCTGTGCGGAAGTCATGGCGGGCAATGGCATCCGCGTGTGGCTGACGGATGGCCCCACGCCGACGCCGGTCATTTCGTATGCGGCGGTCTACCACCAATCGGCGGGCGCGATCAACATCACGGCGTCCCACAACCCCCCGACCGATAACGGCTTCAAAGTGCGCGATCCGAATGGCGGCGCGATCGATCCGGCCGGATTGAAAGATATCGAAGCGCGCATCCCGGCGGGCGATGCGGTCAAATCCCTGCCGATTAAGGAAGCGAAGGCCCAGGGGCTGGTGCAGGTCTTCGATGCGTCGCTGCCTTACATCGAGCACCTGAAAGATTTGATCGATCTGGAACCGATTAAGCAGGCGGGATTCAAGGTCGTCGTGGAGCCGATGTGGGGCAACGGTGCCGGCTGGTTTCCACGCTTATTGGCCGGCGGCAAAACGCAGGTGATCGAAGTTCACAATGAACGCAATCCGATCTTCCCCGAGATGAGCCGCCCCGAGCCGATTCCGCCCAATGTCAACGTCGGGCTGAGGAAGACGGTCGAGTTGGGCGCGGACGTATGCCTCATCACCGATGGCGATGCCGATCGCATGGGCATCGGCGATGAGAATGGCCGCTTCGTCAATCAACTGGAAGTGTACGCGCTGCTGGCGTTGTATTTTCTGGAAGTACGCGGCGAACGCGGCGCGATCGTGAAGACGCTGAGCAGCACCTCGATGTTGGAGAAGTTGGGCAAGTTGTATGACGTACCGGTGGTCTCGACCGGCGTGGGCTTCAAGTACATCGCGCCGAAGTTTATGGAACTCGATGCGATGCTGGGCGGTGAAGAGTCCGGCGGTTATGCTTTCCGCGGCAACGTGCCGGAACGCGATGGCATTCTGGGCAATCTATATATGCTCGACTTCATGGTAAAGACGGGCAAGAAGCCGAGCGAACTACTGGTGTATTTATTCGGCAAAGTCGGCGCGCATTACTACGATCGTATCGATACGCGCTGCACCCCGGCCGAGCGCGATGCGGTGAAAGATCGGGTGCTCAGCGCCAAGCCGGAAACGATCGGCGGTCTGAAAGTGACCGGCCTCGATACGACCGATGGCTTCAAGTTCTTGATGGGCGAAGCCGGCTGGGTGTTGATTCGCTTGTCGGGCACGGAGCCGATCGTGCGGGTGTACACCGAGACGACGCACGGAGACAAGGTGCAGGCGATCTTGCAGGACGGGTTGAAGATCGCCGGGCTGGCGAAGTAGAACAGCTCGAGTAACTACGAGGAGGTCGTATGACTGCGCACACTGTTCAAATCGATCTGCCGGATGTGTTGCTTAAGCGGGCGCATGTGCAAAGCCCGCGCGACGCACGTGATTTAGTCACTTTTTTGTTGGAACGGTACGTGCAAGAGGCTGATAAGACGCAGCGGCGGCAGGCGTATGAAGCTTACTACCAGACTCGTAGCGCGGCCGAGACTGCTGAGGAATCCGAGATGCTGGCGGATTTTTCAAGCGCTGATACTGAGCTAGACGATCGGCTTGAGCCATGAGCCTGGTTGTTAAACGCGGTGATATTGTGTGGGCGAACCTTGACCCAACGATTGGCGTTGAGATCAAGAAGACCAGGCCGGTGGTTGTAGTCTCTAACGATGCGATCAACCAGCATAGTCAGTTGGCGATTGTAGTGCCGTTGACATCTAATGTAACACGACTATCGCCCAGCCATGTGTTGATTCCACGTGGCGAGGGCGGCCTGAGCCAGGATTCGAAAGCCGTGACCGAACAAATCAGAGCGATGGATCAACAGCGGCTCGTGTCGCGGATCGGTGCGCTGGAGCCGCGCTTCATGGATCTGCTTGAGCAGGCCATGCGTAACTCGTTGGATATGTGATGCAACTGATCGACACGCATTGTCACCTCGATTGGAACTCTTTCGATCCTGATCGGGAGGCAGTGATCGATCGGGCGGTACAGGCCGGGGTGACGCGGATGATCACCATCGGCGTGGATGTGCCCAGCAGCCGCCGCGCGATCGAGATCGCCGCGACGCATGACGCGGTCTATGCGGCGGTGGGAGTGCATCCCAATGATTGTGCGGGATTTGACGCGGTGCTGGTGAATGACATCCGTTCGCTGGCGCAACATCCGAAGGTTGTGGCAATCGGTGAGATCGGTCTGGATTATTACTGGCATAAGGTCGATTACGAGACGCAGGTTCGCGCTTTTCGCGCGCAGTTGGCGCTGGCCGCGGAGTTGAACAAGCCGGTCATTGTCCACAGCCGTGACGCTGCGCCGGATGTCATGACGATTCTGGAAGAGTTTACGCAGCACATCGCACGCCTCACCGGCACACTGCATTCTTATTTTGACGATCTCGCTATCGCACAGCGCGCGTTTGCCATTGGTTTTTACATCGGCGTGACGGGGCCGCTCACGTTCAAGAAGGCCGAGCGTGAGCGAGAGATCGTCAAGCAGGTTCCACTCGATCGGGTGTTGGTTGAGACCGATGCTCCATTCTTGACCCCAATGCCGCATCGCGGCGAGCGGAATGAACCAGCTTACGTGAAACACACCGCCGAGATGATGGCGAAGGTACGCGGGCAGTCGATAGAAGAAATTGCGTGGCAGACCACGTGCAATGCCGAAAAATTGTTGGGGTGGCACGAGGTTTAGTGGTGTTAGCAACTATTGCCGTATTTGATATCGTCAAAGATGACTTGCACCGGGTGGAGACTCGCCTGCACGATATTCCCTTGCGTTCCGAAGCCGACTTCGAGTTGGTAACCGAGGCGATCGGGCACGTGTTGGACGCCGGAGGCAAACGCATCCGGCCCGCCTTGACGCTGCTCACAGGCCGCTTGTATCCGTCCGATCCCAAAAAGATCATCTCGCTGGCCGCGGCGGTGGAGATGCTGCACACGGCGACACTAGTGCATGATGACGTGGTCGATGGCGCATTGTTGCGGCGCGGCAGTCCCACCTTGAATGCGCGCTGGTCACCAGGCGCGACCATTCTAACGGGCGACTATATGTTTGCGCGCGCGGCTGATCTGGCCGCGCAGACCGGTCACGTGCGCGTGATGCAGATTTTTGCGCGCTCGTTGATGACGATTGTGTCCGGCGAACTGCGTCAACTCTTCGGCGATGCGACTTTCCGTCAGACGCGCGAGGATTACTTCAAGCGCATCTACGCCAAGACGGCGTCGATGTTTGAACTGGCCACGGAGGCCGCGGGTGTCCTCATCGACGCAACCGAGAGCGAGATTCTCGACTTGCGGCGCTTCGGTCATGATCTAGGGATTGCGTTTCAAATCATGGACGATGTGCTGGACTTCAGCGGCGATGCGTCGCAAGTGGGCAAGCCGGTGGGGAACGATCTGCGGCAGGGCATCGTGACGCTGCCCGTGATCGATTACCTCGACGCGCATCCCGCCGACAAACGCGTGGACGATCTGCTGCATCACGATTATCACGACGACGACGTGGTGCTCTCCATCGTGGCGGATGTGCGTGCCTCCGGTGCGATCGATCGCGCCATCGACGAAGCCCGGAACTATGTGCGCAGCAGTCAGGCGGCGTTGTTGAAACTGCCCGACAATGAAGCGCGGCAAGCGATGCTGGCGGTGGCCGATTACGTGGTGGCGCGCAATTACTAACGGATTTCTTCAACGGACTTTGAAACGGACAAACGGATCAAAACGGATGGGTCTTCAGCGGATGCCTGTGGCGAAACGAATAAGCGGATGAAACCGGGAGCTCGTCAACGGACTTTGAAGCGAACAAACGGATCAAAACGGATAAACGGGTGGGCGCGGCGACCGTCAACGGACACGCTACGTAGGACGGAAGCGGACACAACGGATAACTGGTGGGGCACGGCGGCCGCGAGGCCGTCGCGTTATTGATGGGGCATGATCGATCTCTCAATCGTGATTCTTAACTGGAACGTGCGTGAGCTGCTCGAGCGGTGCCTGGCCTCCCTCCGATCGAAGCACTACACCTTGGAGATCATCGTGGTCGACAATGCCTCGTGCGATGGCAGTGTCGCCACGGTGCAGGCGAAATATCCGCAGGTCACGCTGATCGCCAACGTCGACAATCGCGGGTTCACGGGCGGTAACAATCAAGGGATCGAAGCGTCGCACGGGCGCTATGTGATGGTGCTCAATCCTGACACGGAAGTGCTCGCTGATGCGCTCGATCGAATGGTGCGTTACCTCGATGATCATCCCGAAGTAGGTGCGCTCGGCCCGCAGCTGCTCAACCCCGATCGATCCATTCAGTCCTCGCGGCGGCGCTTTCCCACTCTGGCGACAGGCTTCTTTGAAAGTACCTGGCTGCAAGGCGCTGCGCCGCAACGCATCCTGACCCATTACTACATGGACGATGTTCCGCCCGATCACACGCACGAAGTCGATTGGCTCAACGGCGCCTGCACGGTTTTTCGGCGCGAAGTGCTCGATCGAGTGGGCGTGTACGACGCGCAAAACTTCTTCATGTATTCGGAAGAACTCGATCTATGCCGGCGCGTGAAAGAAGCCGGATGGAAGATCGTCTATCTACCCGAGGCGCAAGTCATTCACTACGTCGGCCAGAGCAGCGATCAAGCGGTGGCCGCGCGGCACATTTACTTCCAGACGAGCAAAGTGCATTACTTCCGCAAATGGCATGGCTCACTACAGGCGACCCTGCTGCATGTGTTTTTGCTGGGATCGTATCTGTGGCAGATCGGTCTGGAGGGTGTGAAGGGGTTACTCGGCAGCCAGCGCGGTCTGCGCTTCCAGCGAATGAAAGTGTATTGGCAAGTGATACGGGCGGGGTTAAAATGATTTCACAGGAGGCGCAACATGGTCTTTCATGTAACGCTTGAACAAGCGGAAGACGGCTGGTTTGTCGTGGAGTGTCCGGCACTGCCTGGTTGCGTGTCGCAGGGCAAAGACGAAGCCGAGGCGTTGGCGAACATTAGAGAAGCGATTGTTGCCTGGCTGTGGGCTGAGGATCAGAAGGCGGCGGCCGCGTTGCCACAGAAGCCTGGACAGCAGCCCCTGGTCGTGGCGGTGTAGCGATGAGCCGCTTGACCAACATCTCTGGCAAAGAGGCTGCCAAAGCCTTTCAGCGCGCAGGATGGCAACCAGTCGGACAGGTCGGTAGCCACCTTGTCTTGATCAAGCCTGGTGTGCGTGTGAATTTGTCGATTCCGCAACATCGCGAGTTGTCAGTTGGCACATTACGCGCGTTGATTCGGAATGCCGGCTTGACGGTTGACGAGTTTCTGGAATTGCTTTAGCCGCTATGAGAATTGGACTCATTACCGGTGAGTACCCACCGCAGCAAGGTGGTGTGGGCGATTTCACACGCGAGTTGGCACGGGCGTTAATTGCGGCCGAGCACGAGGCACAGGTGATAACTGGAGGCACGAGGCAGGATGCACGAAGCAGGAGGCAGGAGGCAAGAAGCAAGACGGAAGATGGCATTGTTGTACAGCGCGTGATCAATTCGTGGGGAGCGCGCTGCTGGAAGCAGATAGCAGACGTCGCGCAACGCGAACGCTTCGAAGTGTTGAACATTCAGTACGAACCGGCAGCCTATGCGATGCAGGCGGGTGTGAACTTTTTGTCCAGCCCGTGGGCACGACGCTCGATCAAAGTACCGATCGTGACCACGTTTCATGATTTGTTAGTGCCATATCTTTTTCCCAAGGCCGGGCCGCTGCGTTGGAAAGTGGTGGAATACCTCGCGCGTCACAGCGACGCCGTTATCGTCACTAATGAAGAAGATCGCGCCCGCCTTTCCAATCTGCCCGTGTCTCTGCGCTACCCAGCAGAGCGGGCCGCGTGGCGCCAATTTCCAACTTCTAACCTCCATGTTGTTCCCATCGGTAGCAACATCGAGCCAGTCGATGTCAGTGATTCCGATCGGGTCATCGAGCGCGCGCGCTGGGGCGTTCAGCTCGATGAATTCTTGCTCGGCTACTTCGGCTTTCTCAATCTCAGCAAGGGTGGCGCGGATTTGATGCAAGCACTCAAGACCTTGCTTGGCGAGGGTCTGCCGGTTAAGCTGGTGCTTATCGGCGGACGTACCGGATCGAGCGATCCCACCAATGCCGAGTATGCGGCGCAAGTCGAGCGCTTGATTGAGACGCTGGGCGTGAAAGAGCGCGTGATCGCAACAGGCTACCTCGATCCGGCGGGTGTCTCGCGGACATTGCGAGTCTGCGATGTGATGGTGCTGCCCTATGTCGATGGCGCATCGTTGCGGCGCGGAAGCCTTCTCGCTGCTATCGCGCATGGCAAAGCCATCGTGACGACGGAGCCGCGTTACCCGATCGCAGGGTTGAAGCAAAACGAATCGGCATTGTTTGTCGCACCGAACGATCCGCGTTCAGTGGCGGATGCTGTGAAGCAAGTTTGGCAGAATGAAGAACTGCGCACTCGCCTGGAATGTGGTGCGGCTGAAGCAGCACGCTTATACACTTGGGATCGCATTGCGGCGCAAACAGTTGAAGTCTTTGAGAGTGCTTTACGCACCACCCCGGCGGGCCACGCACCACGCAACCCATGAAACGTTCAACCGGAATTGTTCTTTTTCTATTGCTGCTGGGCTTCGGCCTGCGCGTGTGGAATCTGGCCGGCCAAAGTTTCTGGTGGGATGAGGCTTTTACGTGGCAGACCACTAGCCATGGCCTGGCCAACTTTTGGCAGATGCTGCTTACCGGCGATCGCAATCCACCGCTCTATTTTGTGAGTGTGGCGTTGTGGGGCAGTGTCGCCGGTTGGAGTGAGTTCAGCCTGCGCTTCGTCTCCGTATTCTGGATGATGATCGGTCTGGCGTTTCTGTTCAACCTCGCCAAGCGGCTGTATAACGCCTCCGCTGGATTGTGGGCATTGGCCCTGGCCGCTATCGCTCCCGCGCTTGTCGTCTATGCTCAAGAAGCGCGCATGTACGCCGCATTTTTTGCGCTAACCACCGCCACCCTGTATTTCGCCTGGCGTGTCTTTGAGATCGGGAATTCGCCGTCAACCCGCAGCGCACCGGCTCAGCCCGCTGTCATTGCGAGCGCTTCTCAGCGAAGCAATCTCCGGGCAAATCAGCGAACATCGCTTGTGGGATCGGAGACTGCTTCGTCGCACACTGCGCTCCTCGCAGTGACGATTGGACAGTTGCCATTCCGCATTCCAAAATTAACTTGGGCGTTCCTGTTGTGCGAAGCGAGTCTGCTGTTGACGCACTACTTCGCTATTCCGCTCGTTGCTGCGCTGAACTTCTTTGCGCTGATTATCTTGCTCCGACGCCGTGCGCGATTCACTGCGTATGCCAGATGGATCGGCGGACAAATCCTCGCCGCACTGCCGATGCTGATCTGGACGCTGATCGTGTTCACGACGCCCGGCAGTTTGATCAAACCACAGGAAGCACCGCCTGATATTTTCGCCTTCATCGGTCAGGTGGTGATCTCGTGGTTGTCCGGCGTACGCGATCTTAATGGAGCCGGTTGGGGACTGCTCTTTGTCGCCTTGATACTACTGATTGTGGCGTTGATGAGCGCCTGGCGTATGAATCGGCGCAGCATGTTTGCCCTTGGCCTGTTTGGCCTCATTACAGTTGTGTTAGCCTATCTGCTAACCAGCCTGTTGACTTCATTCCATCCGCGCTACGTATTGCCATATAGCATTCCCTGGTTTATGCTGCTTGGCGGAGCGTTGAGCGGCTTAGGCGAAGACGTCACGTACTTGAAAGCCGCCTATCAACAGCATAGGATTGCGATTAGCCTAAGGCGCGCGAGACGGAAGCCCATCAAAACAAGAAGTGAATCTGGCGGCAAGTGGCTCTCGGTGGTGGCTGGGCTGGTGACGAGTGTGACTGTATTCCTACTGTCTTTCATACTTCTGCGCGACGGTTGGCAGATGGCGTTGCTGCCTGAATATGCAAAGGATGATGCGCGTGATGTAGCTGCATATCTGAAACAATATTCGGCTGACGTCGTGGTTCTTCAAGAAGCAAATGACTATACCTTGAATTATTACGATCATGGCTTAGCGCAGATGAAGATGATCACTGCCACGAATGAAGCAGAGGCATTGCAACAGCTGAGTGGCGCCATCGGCGACGCGAAGCGCGTGTGGCTCCCTCACTGGAATGTCTCGACGCAGGATCCACGTGGGTACTGGCCGTTTTTGTTGGAGCAGTCGGGCCAGATGACTGACTGGAAATCTTTTCAGGGGTATGAAGTTCGTGGTTATGAAATGCATACACCGTTGCACGCGCCAATCTTAACGGAGCGCAGCGACTCAGCGGCTCATGTCGCTAGGCGTGTCTCATTGGCTGATGCGGCCCACCCTGACGGTGCATTGGCTGTAGCGGTTGAGTGGCAGTTGCCTATAAAATATTATGATTCGATCAAGGTTTCGCTGCGCCTATTGGATGCAACTGGACGGCAAATTTTCAGTGTAGATCGTCCGTTGTTGAACGAGCTCGGACAGACTACCGAGCGATGGGATACGTCTCAACCCGTGACGAATTACTACATCCTGCCAATCCCACTCTTTTCGCCTCCGGGCACGTACACAGTAACAGGGACTTTGTACAATGGACGCGATGTTCTGGCAGAAGACTTGCTTGGCACACTTCAAGAACCTCGATACTTGTATATCGGGCTCTACGATCCTGACCGTTCGTTAGCGGGTTACCAGTGGGAGACGCCGCCACGAGACGAGGATGGGTCGAAGTTGATGCTTGAAAAGTTTGCGATCGGCACGAGTAGTCCGCAGCCTTTAGCGCAAGTTGATATCGCCCTGATTTGGCTCAAACCGTACACATTTGACCTTTCAGAATATGTCGCTCCGCGGCTGCGCTTGGTACAGAATGGTCGCGTGTGGAGCGAGGTCGATTCAGAACTTCTTACGCAGAGATATCCGGTTGCTCAATGGGCCATAAGCGAAGCTGTTCTTGATCGGTTGACTATCTCTTATCCGCCGGTACGCGGCCCGCTCGAACTGCAAGTCGGGCAGGGGGATCAGTGGACGACCCTGATGACGCTGCAATTAGACGAATCGCAGATGATGTTCAATCCGCCGTCGATGCAGCACGCGCAGTCGGCGCAGTTTGGCGACTTTGCGGAATTGCTGGGCTACGATCTGAAATCCGATTCGCTATCGTCTGTACGTCCGCTCAATCTGACGTTGTACTGGCGTGCGACGAACACGGAACCGATTACCACGTCCTACACGGTCTTCACGCAAATCCTCGCCCCTGATGGACATCTGGTGGCGCAAGATGATGCACCACCTCATCCGCCGACGACCGCCTGGGTTTCAGGGCAAATCGTCGACGATTATCATTGGATCAAAGTGGTCGACCCTGCCTATCGAGGCCCCGCCACGCTGATCGTCGGATGGTATAATTCCACTTCGGTCGAACGGGTGCCGGTGAATGGTGGTGGTGATTACGTGTCGCTGACGGCACCAGTGAGAGTTGAAGAAAAATAGCGTAACAAGTAATGAGTAACGAGTAAAATGACCACATCACGCACGGGACTTACTCGTTACTTGTTACTCGTTATTTTAGCGACCTTCGTTGCGTTAGCTATAGTCTACAGCCTCACCGTCCCGTTGTTTGAAGGCCCAGACGAGATCTGGCATTATGCGTTTGCCAACCATCTCGCCAGTGGTGGTGGATTGCCGGTCTTTGACGTGAATCAGCCGGCGACATTTCTGCGCAACGGCGCGCATCCGCCGTTGTACTATGCGTTGATTGCCGCGCTCATCGCGCCGATCGATCGCGCGGACTTTCCAGCGGACTACCATTTCAATCTGGCGAGTCCCAAGATTACACCGGGCGCGTCGGGCACTTCGCCCAATTTGCTCATCCATACGGCGCGCGAAGATTTTCCGTTTCACAATACGGCACTGGCCGGACATTTGGCGCGGCTGGTGTCGATTGCGTTAAGCACCTTAACCGTCGTGGGTGTTTTCGGTGTGGCGCGGCGTTTACTGCGTGATGATCGTCTGGCGTTGCTGGTGACGGCGTTCGTCGCATTCATTCCGCAGTTTGTATACGGCGCGGCGCTCGTCAACAACGATGCACTGGCCGCATGTGCGGCGACATGGCTGCTCTACGCGTTGCTGCGCCTGATGAACGATGGCCGTTGGCGTTGGGCGCTGTTGAGCGGTGTGTTATTAGGCGTCACGCTGCTTTCAAAGATCGGCATGATTGTCGTACTGCCCATTCCCGCATTGGCGTTGGGGCTTTACGCACTACGCAACACGCAGCACGGATCACTCAAGCAGCGTATTGCGTATGGCGTAGTGCGTGGTGCGGTTATTTACGGTCTCGCGTTGCTCATCGCCGGCTGGTGGTATCTGCGCAACTTCGCGCTGTATGGCGATCCGTTGATGTGGCGCGAGTGGCAGGTGTTGACAGGCACCGGGCGTGTGCCGCCCACCCCGATCGATTTTCTGCGCGATATGTTGGGCTTTTTCGGCTTGTTCTGGGCCGATTTTTCGCTGCGGGTCGATCGGGTCTTGTGGCCGATCTTTGGATTGATTACAATCGCCGCGCTCGTTGGCTTGATCCGGCGCGTGCTCAAGCGGCAGTGGCCCATGCTCGATTGGCCGGGGCTGCTCGTCGGCTTGGCGTGGCTGGCCGTGTTGATCGCCACGGCGGTACGCTATTCGTTTAACATCTACGACATTCACGGACGCTTGTTGTATCCCGCGCTCGCGCCGATCGGTGTGATGTTTGTGCTGGGCCTGGCGGGTTGGCCGAAGCCGAAGTGGGTGATGGGGATCGCGCTGGCGATCTTGATGTCGATCACGGGGATCGCGCCGTTGGCGATCATCCAACCGGCCTACACTCGCCCGATCGTTTCTGCGTTGCCCGAAGGTGCGATCAAAATCTCGGCGTATTTTGGCGAGGTCGAGTTGTTGGGCTATCGCGTGAATAGCGATCGTGTGAAAGCGGGTGATCCCGTTGAAGTGGTGACGTATTGGCGCAAGGGCGTAGTTGATGCTGCGTCGCCATCCGGCGTGATGGCGCTGCTGACGCCCGACGGTCAGATCGTGGGTCGATCTGAAATGCTGCTGGGCAGTGATACGTATCCCGGCGAGGCGTGGCAGCCGGGTGAGATCGTGGCGACGCGCTTTGTGCTGCCGACGCAATCGGAACGCCCGACCATGACGACTGTGCGCTTACAGGTCGGTGATCAATCGACCGAGCTGGGCCAAGTGACGGTGTGGGCCGATCGGGCGTGTGATACCGATCGGGCTGTGAATGTTACCTTCGGCGGATCGATCAAACTGATTGGGTATCGCATCGAAGAAAGCACCGTGACCGGTGTTGCGCCTCGCATCGTGTTATGCTGGCAGGCGCTGAAGCCGACGGTGATCGATTACACGGTGTTTGTGCACGTGCCGGTAGCAGGCGGCCAGATCACGGCGGATGCCCAACCGCTGGGCGGCAACTATCCAACATCGGCGTGGCGGCCCAGCGAGATCATCGAGGATGCGCACCCATTACCTGCGGTTAGTGAATTGAAAATTCCACGTGCGTCAATCGGGTTGTATCGCCTGGATACCGGCGAACGCTTGTCCATCGACGGTACGAGCGCGACTGAATTTGAATTGGTCAAATGATGAGCGAATCAGCAATCAACAATCAGCAATCAACAATCAAAAATGTCATCGTCATCGGCGGCGGTCCGGCCGGTTTGACTGCGGCATATGAGCTGGCGAAAATCGGTATCAAACCCATCGTGTTGGAGATGGGCGCACGCGTGGGCGGTATCGCGCGCACCGAAGTCTTCAACGGCTATCGCCTGGACATCGGCGGACATCGTTTCTTCACCAAGGTGGACGAGGTGGAGGCGTTCTGGCAGGAAGTGTTGGGCGACGATTTTTTATTACGCCCGCGCTTGAGCCGCATCTACTACAACCACCAATTTATTTTATATCCGCTGCGCTTTAGTGATGCCCTGTCGAAGTTGGGCGTGGGGCAAAGTTTCCTGGTGTTGATGAGTTACTTCCGCTCTAAAATTTTTCCGTATCGTCAGGAAAATACCTTTGAAGAATGGGTGTCGAACCGTTTTGGAAAGCGCTTGTATCGCATCTTCTTCAAGACTTATACCGAAAAGGTGTGGGGCATTCCGTGTACGCAACTCAGCGCCGAGTGGGCGGCCCAACGCATTCAGAACCTGTCGCTGCCGCGCGCGGTGCTGGGCGCATTGTTCGGGGCGCGCGGCGCGAAGAATGTGAAGTCGCTGATCGAGCAGTTCCACTATCCACGTTTGGGGCCGGGGATGTTGTGGGAGCGGACGCAGCAGTTGATCGAGCAGCGCGGCGGCGAAGTGCGCTTGAACACGACCGTAATGAAGGTGCTGCATCGAGAAGGCAGAGCGATCGGGGTGGTAGCCCGATCGAATGGGCGCGATGAGCCGATCGAAGCGGACGCGATTATCTCGTCGATGCCGATCAGCGAACTCGTCGCCAGACTCGATCCGCCGGCGCCGCAAGATGTTCGCGCTGGCGCGGCGCAGCTGACTTATCGCGATTATTTCACGGTGGGCTTGATTGTCGATCAAGCCGATCTGTTCCCCGATAACTGGATCTACATCCACGCGCCGGAAGTGAAGGTGGGGCGCGTCCAGAACTTCAAGAATTGGAGTCCGGAAATGGTGCCCGATCCCAGTAAGACGTTTCTGGGCCTGGAATACTTTTGCAACGAAGGCGATGAGCTGTGGCGGATGAGCGATGCCGAGTTGATCCAGCTCGGCACGGCTGAACTGGAAACGATGGGACTGGCGCGGGCCGCCGACGTGTCGGGCGGCACAGTCATTCGCCAATTAAAAACGTATCCGGTCTATACCGGCGAATACAAGGAATATCTGGAACGCATTCGTGGCTTCCTCGATTCGATCCCCAATTTACAGACCGTGGGGCGCAACGGCCTGCATATGTACAACAATCAAGATCACTCTATGTTGACGGCGATGCTGGCCGTGAAAAATCTGCAGGGCGAGCAGCACGATGTCTGGTCAGTCAACGTCGAGCGGGCGTATCATGAAGAAGTGCGGCTGCCGTCGGGCGCTGTAGATTGATTTTGTCGTCTGTTTTTTCGTTGGTAAGACAAGATGACAAGAAGACAAGATGACAAGATGACTTCACGCACTACGCACTACGCAGTACGTTTTCTCAGTATCAAGACGATTCTGATTGCCTTCCTGCTGCTTGGCGTCACTTACAGTATCGTTACTCCCATCTTCGAAGCCTCCGACGAGTTGTGGCATTACCCCATGGTGCAGTGGCTCTCCACAGGTAATCCGCTGCCGGTGCAGGATGCCAAGAATGTGGGACCGTGGAAACAGGAAGCGAGCCAGCCGCCGCTGTATTACTGGTTGATGGGCGGGGCCACGTTCTGGATCGATACGAGTGACATGGCGCAGGTGCGGCAGGAGAATCCGCACGTCGATAATGGCGTCATCACACCCGATGGCAATCGCAACCTCGTCGTTCACAACCCGGCAGTTGAAGCGTTCCCGTGGCGCGGCACCGTGTTGGCCGTGCATCTCGCGCGTCTGCTGTCGGTGTTGCTGGGCGTAGTGACAGTGTGGTTGACGTATCGCCTCGCGTTGGAACTCTTCCCCGATCGGCTGTGGCTCGCGCTGGGGGCCGCGGCCGTCAACGCCTTCACGCCGATGTTCATCTTCATCAGCGGCGCGGTGAACAACGATAACTTGACGATGACGTTATGCTCATTGGGGTTGTTGTTGATCGTGAAGCGAGTGCGGGAGTATGAGGGCTTAGGGATCAGGGATCAGAAAGCGACCGAGCGGGAGTTGCCCTTTGCGCAGGACTTTTTCTATCGCATCGGACGCTGGCTGCCGCTGGGCATTGTGCTGGGTCTGGGCGCGTTGACGAAGACCAGCGCGCTGGCGCTGCTGCCGATTACGGGATTAGCAGTGATCATTGTGGCGTGGCGCAAAGGATCGTGGCGTGAGTTTTGGGCCGGCGCATTGGCTACAGCGATCCCGGTGCTGCTCATCGCGGGTTGGTGGTACCTCCGCAACATTCAACTCTATGGCGATGTAACGGGCATCAGTGCCTTCATCGATGTGCTGGGCAAGCGCGCGGCACCCGCTTCGCTGTTGCAGTTGTGGGGCGAACGCTGGGGTTTTATGCTGTCATACTGGGGCTTATTCGGCGGCGTGAATGTCCCGCTCGATGACTGGGGGTATCACATCCTCAATGGATTGGCGGTGCTGGCCGTCAGCGGCGTGATCGTCTACTTCGTCACGATGACGTGGCAATGGTTCCGCGAAGATCCGATTTTGAGCTGGCGTGATTTTTGGCATGAATTGCGTGATTACATTCAGGGGCGAGCAGCATTGTTCCTCGTTGGATTGTTCGGCGTGATTGTGGTGGCGCTGCTGACGCAATGGGCGCGCGTCACGTGGTCGTCGCAGGGCCGATTGGTTTTTTCGGCAATTTCGACCTGGTCGATCTATTTTGTAGTGGGGTTGGCGACAATTGCCACGAGGCGTTTTGCCAGGCTGTTCATCGCGTTGGTGGGCGTGTTCATGTTCGTAGTGTCGGCGCTCGCGCCGTTCACGACGATTGCGCCCGTTTACGCGCAGACTGCGCCGGTAAGTACTGCGACGCCACAGATTCCGTTGGGCGTGACTTTCGGCGATCAGATCAAGTTGATCGGTGCTGATGTGAAATCGTCGTCGACTCAGCCGGATGGGCAGAGTGAGATTACTCTCTATTGGCAAGCGTTAAAACCGATCGAGAAAGATTACAGTACTTTCGTCCACCTGCTTGGTGAATATGACATCCCGGTTGCGCAGCGCGATATGTATCCGGGGCAGGGGCTGTGGCCGACCTCACGGATGAAGCCGGGCGATGTGATCGAAAGCCGCTACGTGTTGAATCTGCCCTCAACGGCTTACGCGCCCGATCAGCTGAAGTGGGAAGTGGGCGTGTACGATTTCGCCACGCAGCAGCGCTTGCCCGCATCAAGCGGCGGCGATAATGTGCGCTTTGGATCGGTGCAGATCGTGGCGCAAGCGGGTGGAGTGCCCAACCCCACGCAGGTGAATCTGGACGATCAGATCGAGTTGATCGGTTACTCACTCGATCGGCGTGCGGCCGGCCCCAGCGAATCGATCTTCCTCACATTGTACTGGCGTGGAAGATCGAAGATGCCTGTCGATTACACCGTGTTTACGCATGTGCTACAACCGCCAGAAACCAAGTGGGCGCAGCAGGATAAGCCCTTGCAACCATTGACAAGCAGCTGGTCGATCGGGCAGGTGGTGAGTGATACGTATGAGCTGAAGATCAACCCGGACGCGCCCCTCGGCGTGTATGACATCGAAGTCGGCGTGTATGATCCGCAGAAGAACTTCGAGCGGTTGCGCATCGTCACTGACGATGGCCGCATCACCGAGAACTATGTGCTGCTGGGTAAAGTGCGAGTTAAATGATCCATGATCGATTAACCATGATCAAACTGCCGCGCGGCCGGCTGCGAGATGGTGCGGCGTTGCTCGTCATCCTGACTGTGTGGCTGCTGTTTTTTTGGCGACTCTTCACGCCCGTCGCGGCCGATCGCGTGCAGTTTGCGCCTGGCGACTTTACTCAGCAATTCCTGGCCTTTCGCCAATTTGGTTATAGTGAGTTGCAGCAGGGCCGCTGGCCGTTGTGGCTGCCCTGTGTGGATAGTGGTTATCCGTATGTCGCTGATCCACAGTCGGCCTCGTTCTATCCTCCCGCGCTGTTGAACTTCGGCGTGCAAGCACTGAGCGGGGCGCAGCAGTTTTCCCTGCAGGCGTTGCAGCTGGAGGCGATGCTGCACGTGTTGCTGTCCGCGCTGCTCGCCTATGGTTTCATGCGCGGTGAAGTGCGCAGTCGCACGGCAGCGCTGATCGGTGCCTTGGTGTTTGCCTTTGGCGGTTATCTCACCGGTTATCCGATCTTGCAATTGGCTGTGTTGGAAACAGCGACCTGGTTGCCGCTGGCGTTGTGGGCGGCGCGACGCCTGGCACGCCGCGGCGACGCGCGCTCGATGGCCTGGTTGGCCGCCGCTCTGGCGCTAAGTGTTTTGGCCGGGCATCCCCAAACCTACACCTTCATTTTCTATTTGACCGCGATCTATTTTGGCTACCGTGCGTGGCGCGAACGATTAACATGGCGTAAAGCCAGCGTTGGGTTTGTGGGTGGATTTGGGCTGGCGGTGCTGTTGAGTGCCGTGCAGTTGATCCCATCATTTGAATTTGCGCGACTGTCCACGCGCGGCGATCTGCCCTATGTCGTGGCGGGTACAGGCTTTCCGTTGTCGGATATCGTGCAGGTGATCGTGCCGAATGCGATCAGTCATTTCAATCCTTTATACGTCGGCATTTTGCCGTTAGCGCTGGTGGTCTTTGCGATCGGCGTGTCGGCCATCCGACGCAAAGGTAGCGATAAGGCCGCACGCGATGTATCGTTTTGGCTGGCGGTGGCTGTGCTGGGTGTGTTGATTTCGTTTGGGAATAACTTCGCACTGTTTGATGGCATCTACTGGTTCGCGCCGGGGTACCGCGTCTTTCATAGTCAGGAACGGCACGCGCTCGTCGTCGGCTGGGCGCTGGCCGTGCTGGCGGCTTATGGCGCGGATCTGCTGCTGCACAGCCTGTCACGTCGAGTACGGCACTGGTTGTCGCGTGAAGTATATGGTTTGATGGGGTTGCTGCTGGCCTCGATCGCGCTGCTGGTCTTGATCGTTTACCTGAGCACGCTGGGCGCCGATCGCACTTGGGCCGATCGGGTGACGTTGACCTCGATCGGGTTGGCTGCCTCGATCGGCTGGTTGGCCGCCCGCTTGAGATGGGCCACCCGATCGATCTGGCTCGAGCTCGCGCTGATCGCGATTGTCGGGCTTGATCTCGTCACCATCAATCGGGCAGTGAATTGGGTCCAACCGTATGATCCGTTTCTTGTGCAGCCGCCGCTTGAAGCGATTCGTGCGGATGCGCCGGCCGATTCAATCTTCCGCCTGCACAGCGAACAGCGTTTGCCCGGCCATGCCGCGTGCGCGGCCGGTTTCAATGAAGTCGGCGGTGTCACGCCCATCCGTGTGGCGCAGTACGATGACTTTCTTAAGCAGGTACCGCGGGAGATACGCTGGCAACTGTTGAATGTGCGCTATGTGGTCACCTGGCGCAGTACATTGGATGATCATACCGGCCGGCCGGTGGATGCGACGTTGTTAGCGCAGCAGGGCGAAGGCAAGGATGCAACATACACGTATCGTTTGAGCGAGGAGCATCCACGCGCGTGGGTCGTGCACGAGGTTGTAGTGCAACCCGATCGGGATGCGATCTTCACCGCGTTGGCCGCACCGGGTTTTGATCCTTGGCGTGTAGCCTATACGCGTTCGCCTGTCGACGTGGCGCTGAATCGCGCGCCAGAACCGATCACAATCACGGATGTGACGCCCAATCGCCTTGACAGCGTGATCGATCTTGAGACACCCGGTTTATTGGTTCTGAGTGAGGTCAACTATCCCGGTTGGACGGCGACCGTCAACGGGGTGGCCGCGCCGCTTATCGAGACGGATGGTGTTTTGCGTGGCGTGGCTTTACCGGCCGGGCAGTCACGTGTCGAGATGAGTTATCAGCCCCTCTCGCTAAGTGTCGGGGGTGTGCTTGCGGGGCTTGGTCTGGTGTTCTGGCTGGCCTGCCTGATCTGGCCGACCCTCCGGAGAACATCATTGTGAGCCGTCTTAATCTGCTGCGGTTGATGAATATCGGCACGGTGCTGGTGTTGTTTGTCGTGCTGGGCGTGGCCTATAGTCTGGCGACCCCCATCTTCGAGAAGCCCGATGAGATGTGGCATCTGGCCTACATCAAGCGGCTGGTCGACGGGCAGGGCTATCCCGATGCGCCGCGCTCGATCAGCGATGATGCGCCGTCGCAAGAGAGCAGTCAACCTCCGTTGTATTACACGCTGGCCGCGCTGGTCGTGCGCACCTTCGCGCCGGACACCAGCGACCTCCACACGCGTTTGACGCACAATCCCGTTTTCCCCTTCGAGGCACGTGAAGCGCAGAACGACAACAAAAATGTTTTCGTGCATGCCGTCGTCGACGCCTTTCCTTTTGAGGGTACGGCGCGTGCGGTGCAGGTGGCGCGCTTGGTGGCGCTGTGCTTCGGCGCGTTGACGGTGGTCGCCACGTATGGGTTAGCGCTGGAAATCTTTCCCGATCGGCGTCCGGTCGCTTTACTGGCGGCGGCGTTCGTCGCGTTTCTGCCACAGTTCATTTTCATCAGCAGCGCGGCCAGCAACGACAGCGCCGCCGCCGCGTGGTGTACGGTGGTCTTGTGGATAACCGTCCGCGTGATGCGGCAGGGTTTCTCGGCGCGGCGTGTGATCGTGTTAGGGCTGGCTTTGGGACTGGCCGCGTTGAGCAAAATGAGTGCACTGGGCCTGTGGCCGATTGCTTTGCTGGCGGTAGCGGTGTTTCAGACCGAACGGCAACCGAAGTTTTCCGTGCGCGTGGGATGGGCGGCGGTCGCGTTGTCGATCGCGTTGGTGTTGACGGGACCGTGGTTCGTGCGATCGGCGGTGGTATTCGGCGATGCGTTGGGAACATCGACGCATCTGGCGATGCCGTGGGCGCGCAAGGAATTGCTGCCGCTCAGCACCGCGTTGAGTCAAGTGCCGGGCACACTGAATTCGTGGTGGCTGGCATTTGGCTGGGGCAACATTATCGCGCCGGCGTGGATTTATCTGGCGCTCGATCTGTCGATGCTGGTGGGATTGGCGGGCGCGGGCTACAGGTTGATCGCAAATCGTGATCGGCGCAGCGAGCGGTGGGGTCTGTTGATCTTGCTGGCATGGCTAGTGGTGATCGTCGTCGCGTTTGTGCATTGGATTCAATTGCTGGACGCGGCATTAGGACGGTTGCTGTTTCCGGCGATCAGCGCGGCTGCGATTTTGATCGTCGTGGGTTGGTATGCCTTTCTGCGACGGTGGACGGCGCTGCCGATCATGGGAATGTTGGCCTTGTCGATCGTGGCGCTGCCCTTGTGGCTCACTCCGGCCTATGCGCGCCCTGCGCTGTTGAGTCAAGCCGATTTAGCGCAACAGCCCGGCCGATCGATCGATGTGCGTTACGGCGATGTGGCGCGACTGGTGCGCATCGATTGGCCGCGTGAGCCGTGGCCCCAACCCGGCGAAGAACCCACATTGCGGTTGTGCTGGCAGCCGCTGAAACAAGATGCGCGACCGTTAATGGTGTTGACGCAGATCGTCGGGGCAGAGAATCGTGTGGTAGTGACGCGCCGCACGTTGCCGGGATTGGGTTCGTACCCGACCAGCACGTGGCAGCCCAACGCGATTTTTTGCGATGTGGTGCGCCTGCCGCTTCCCGCCGACGCGCCGGCGCCCGGTGTCTATCAAGTCGAAGTCGGCATTATTGATGTGCATACGAATGAACGCCTGCCTGCCTTTTCGCCGGACGGATCGCAACTCGGCACGAATTTCATAGGGCCGATCAAGATTGCGGCGGCAGGTTTTCTCGAACCGCCGATCGAACATGCGCTGGATCATCGACTGGGCGATCAATTCGAGTTGCTGGGCTACGTGCTCGATCGATCAACCGTGGCCCCCGGCGAATCCATCGCACTGCGGTTGACCTGGAAGGCGCTGCGTCGCCCGGAGGCCGACTATACAGTGTTCGCGCAAATGCGTGACGTGGCGAATCACATCGTAGCGCAGCAGGACGATCCGCCGCAGGCCGGCGCGTACCCTACTTCGTTCTGGGATGCCGGCGAAGTGGTGATCGACGATCGGGTGATAAAGATTCCGGTTACTGCGGCGGCTGGCACATACCCCATCAAGATCGGTTTGTATCGGCCCGAGGGTGGTACACGCTTAATGATCGATGGCGACCCGGCGGTGAATGAAATCACGTTGCCCATTGAGGTTGAAGTACGATGACGCCCGATCGTTCTTCACACTGGACGTTGTGGTTGTTGGTCGCGCTGCTGCTGGTGACGTTTGCGCTGCGTGTGTATCGTCTTGAAACGCAGAGCCTGTGGAGCGATGAAGGCTTGTCGCTCTATCGCGCGCGCCTGACGGTGGGCGAGAATTTCTCCAACGTGATCGTCGTGCCCCCCGGCGTACCAACACAGGACACGAATCCGCCGTTGTATTTTGTGGTGTTGAGTGCGTTGCGTGCGCTAGCGGGTGAAACCGAATACGTGTTGCGCTTTGCGTCGGTGATCGCCGGGGTGCTGCTCGTGCCGTTGTTATATGTAGTGGGCAAGCGTTTGTTCTCGGAACGGGCGGGCGTACTGGCGGCGGCGCTGGGAACCTTCTCGCCATTTTTGATCTGGTATGCGCAAGAAGCGCGTATGTATACTTTGTTGGCGACGTTGAGTTTGGCGTCGGTGTATCTGCTGCTGCGCGCAATTGATTTTCCCGCAAAGCGTGATGAAGATGCACGTCCCGCGAATTCCAGGCAGCGGTGGCTTATCTGGCTCGCGTGGGCGGTGGTGACTTTGGCGACGTTATACACGCACTTCACCACTTTCTTTTTGCTGTTGTTTGAAGGCGCCGTGCTAGTGGCCTCACTCGTTCGATCGAGACGGCGCGAGGCCCTGCGGGTGATCGTGCTCTTGGCGATGCTCGCTGTGCCGTTGACGTGGTACGCCCTGTCGCGCGCGCAGCAGGGCGTCGATCCGGTGTTTGGCTTTCGGCCCTTGGATAGCATGGTGGCCGAAGTGTGGGGCACGTTTATCGTCGGGCGCACCAACGATCTGTTTCAACCGTGGTGGGCGGTGCTGCCCGGCCTGTTGATGTTTGCGATCGGGCTCATGGGTGGCTTGCTCGGCAAAACGCGCCGCCTCTCGACCAGCATGATCGTGCTCTATCTCTTCGTTCCACTACTGGCGTTTTACGCGGCCACCTTCCTGCGTCCTTTGTACACCGGCCCGCGTCATCTGACGCTGATCCTGCCACCGCTGTATTTGCTCATGGCTTATGGTTTGGCGGTGCTCTGGTCACGTTGGCGGGCCGTCGGAATGACCGCGCTGACGGTGTTGTTGATCGTGATGGGATGGTGGCTGCGGGTGCAGTTCACCGATCCGGCGTATGTGAAGGATGATATGCGGTCGGCGGCCTGCACGATCGCCGCTCAAGCGAAACCGGAAGATAGCGTGGTGGTACACGATGCTATCACGTCGTTTGTGTTTGATTACTACTATCGACGCTGCGGCGGTCAAGCGCCGTGGAAGATCATCCCCACTTATCCTTCGCTGGATGTCGCTGCGGCTCTGCGTGATTTCCAGGCCGAAGCGAATCGCGCGACACGCCTGTGGTTCGTCACCGATCCGCGCCCGTTGGGTGGCTTCGATCCCGAGGCGTTGGATGTGTGGGCCCGTGGTCATTTACTGCGGCTCGGCCATCAGAAATTCCCGTCGATCTGGCTCGGTTCGGCGTACCAGCTCTACACATCACACTATCCGATCTTCGACGTGCTGCCTGCGAGTGCTGAGGCACGTGATATTAGTTGGCCCAGCGACGGTTTGCACTTGGCCGGCGTTGATCCGATCACGATCGCGCCGTCGCGCGATCAAGCGCAGGTTAAACTGTACTGGCGGTTGACCCAACCTGCGCGGCGCAACTTCAATATTACGGCGCGGCTAGTGGATCGATCGGGCGCAGAGTGGGGCCTGCTTAGTGGGACGCCGTTCGATAATTGGTCGGCTAAGAACTGGCCCGTTGATCAATTCGTTCAGCAGTCCATGAACATTGCGTTGCCCAATGGCTTGCCAGCCGGCGAATATGCCTTGCTGGTCAGCGTGGCCGATCGGCAGACGAATGAAGTCATTCCTTCAGCCGCAGGTCCGACGGAAATGGAAATCGCCACAGTGAAGGTCGCGCCATGAAGCTGTCGCGCTGGATCGGCCTTGCAATCGTCGTGATCGGCTACGTGTGCCTGGCCCTGGCCTACAGTGTGGTCAATCCGCTCTTTGAGTCCCCCGATGAATTCCTGCACTATGAGTTTGTGCGCTATCTGGTCGATCGGCGCGAATTGCCGGTGCAGACGCTCGGCAAATTGTCGGAGTTTCATCAGCCGCCGCTGTATTATGCCTTGGCCGCGCTCGCCATCGGCGGCATTCCAGCGGAACCTTTCGCACCGGCTGATAATCCCTTCTGGGGATACGACGCCTATCGGTTTGGCGTGGACAACAAAGTGCGCTTCATTCATACACACGCCGAAGCATTTCCCTATCAGGGCACATTCCTGGCGGCGCATGTCGCCCGTGGAGTTTCGATCGTCCTGGGGGCGTTGAGTGTGCTGGTATGTTACTTGATCCTGTGCGACGTCTTCCAGCGTTCCCTGGTGGCTCTGGGGGCGCTGGCGTTTGTGGCCTTCAATCCACAATTCCTCTTTATCTCCTCTTCGATCAGTAATGACACTCTGATTACTCTGCTCGGCCTATTAATTGCCTGGTTGTCCATTCGCATCGCGTTTGGCTTGACCCGTCGTCGAACACTCGTTATCGCTGTGTTGGTCGCGCTGGCGATTCTAACCAAACTATCGGCCGCGATTTTGGCGCTGGTGCCTCTCCTGGTCATTGTCAACAGTCGCACGACGTGGCGTAAGCGAATTGGAATGTTGCTGATCATGGCGGCGGTCGTGGGCGTGATGACGGGCGGGTGGTTTCTGCGAAACTATCAATTGTATGGCGATTGGACGGGTATTCGAACCTGGCAGCAGATTTGGGGCTGGCAAACCGGTGTGACCAAGTGGTCGGATCTTGGGATCGTGCTGCACAACACTTGGACCAGTTTTTGGGGACAGTTCGGCTTGGGCCAAATTGTCCTGCCGGATTGGTTGTATGCGACGCTGCTGCTGATGAATCTGCTCAGCCTGGTGGGGGTAGCGTTGTATCTATTCCAAGCGAGAAATAAGCACGCGGCGCAGTCGGAGATGCCCGGTGTGATTCGGCGGAAGGACGTGCTGATCTTGGGGCTTTTGCTGGTGGCCATGATTGCCGCATCGATCTGGTATGGTCTGGCTAATTCAACCGGGGCGGCTGGCCGATTCCTGCTGCCGGCGATCGCTCCCATTGCCGGGTTGCTATTTTGGGGTTTGCGCAGCTTGTATCATCCCGACCGCCCTGAACTGGATCGGTGGTTTGTCATGCTTAGTTACGCGCTGATGGTCACGCTGAGTTGTGCAGTACTCCTGGGCGTGATTGGGCCGGCGTATGCAGCCCCAGAGCCGACGACACTGGAAGCTGTACGCGCGCAGACTCAGCCAGCCGATATTCATTTTAACGATGTTGTCCGACTGATCGGCTATTCCCTCGATCGTAATCGGCTCACGGCCGGTGAAGAACTGCACGTGACGCTGTGCTGGCAACCGCTAAAATCGACAGCGACCAACGTGTATTTTTTCTTGCATTTGCTCGGTGCGAACAATACCATTGTCGCGCGGCGTGAATCATTGCCCGGCTTGGGACGCTATCCGAGTACACAATGGGTGCCCGATCGAATATTCTGTGATAATGTTCCGCTGCGCGTGGATACGAGCGTCGCCGGTGCGAAGGTATACGATCTGGAAATTGGGCTGGTCGATCTTGGAAATGGATCGCGCTTGCCGCCAGTGAATGGGGCAGGCGTAGAATTGCGGCCGGCAATCTTGGAACGGGTCAAAGTGCGTGGGCCTCAACCTGTCGTCGCGGCTGTCTCTACGCAGCCCAAGGCAATTGACCTTGGTGGGCAAATTCGTCTGATTAGCTCTGAAGTGACACCATCTCCCGTCAAGGCGGGTGACCCATTGTCGGTGACGTTGACCTGGCAAGCCGTGAGTATGCCCGTGGCCGATTACACCGTTTTTGTTCATCTGCGCAATGCCGCGGGGAAAACAGTAGCCCAGGCCGACAATCCGCCACAAGCAGGCGCGTATCCCACCTCATTCTGGGATGCAGGCGAAACGATCGTCGACGATCACGCGATTCTTCTTCCTAACGATCTGCCCGCCGGTGACTACACGATAGTGGTTGGATTATATCGCTTTGATACCGGCGAACGTCTGTCGATCACACAAGGCGGTAATGGGTCTGAATTCTCCTTACCACAGCTGGTACAAATACCGTAGAGCGATATGACACGTTCCTCTCATTTCTTTGTCATCGGCATTATCCTTGCGGCGTTCGGGGTGCTGGCCGCGATCTACAGCGTCGCTACGCCGATCTTCGAAGCGTCCGACGAAGTATCGCATTATGCCGTAGTGCAATATATTGCAGACACCGGAACCTTGCCGGTGCAGCAGCCGGGCGTGCAAACCCCGTGGGAGCAGGAAGGCAGCCAGCCGCCGTTGTACTACCTGCTCGTGTCGCCCGTGGCACGAATAATCGATACGCGCGATGTGGCTGAGCGTATGGCTCGAAATCCGCTGGCGTTGCCCGGCGATCCTTCGCTCGATGCGAATCGCAATCTGGTTATTCATTCGCCCGCAGAGGACTTTCCGTGGCGTAATACCACTCTGGCGGTGCATTTGATCCGTTTCATTTCGATTGTGATGGGCGTCGCGACAGTGATGCTTGGCTATGCCTTAGGGCGTCGTATCTTTCCCGATCGGCCTTCCATCTCGATCGGTACGGCGCTGCTCATCGCGCTCAATCCGATGTTTATCTTCATCACGGCGTCGGTCAACAATGACAACTTGACAATCCTGCTGACGAGTCTGGCCTTGTATTTAAGCGTGCTGTGCTGGTATGAGCCGACGGGTCAAGTGGAGCGATCGGGTTGGTGGCGACGCTTGTTGTTGGGCATCGTGCTGGGCGGCGCGGCCTTGAGCAAGATTAGTGGATTGACGCTGCTGCCTATCGTCGCCTTGATCTTGACGATTCGCCATCTGCGGCAACGTGATTGGCGCGGTTGGATTTTTTCTGGAGCATTGATCGCACTGCCGGTGCTGCTCATCGCGGGTTGGTGGTACCTGCGCAATGTGCAGCTCTATGGCGAACTGTTTGGCCTGGATACGATGGTGTCCATCGCTGGACCGCGCGCGATGACGCTAAGCGCGCTGATCCCAGAGTTCGACGGTTTCCGCTATTCCTATTGGGCGTTGTTTGGCGCAGTGAACATCGTGACGTTCCCGCTGGCATATGTGGTTTTTGATCTATTCACGCTGGTTAGTGGCATCGGCGCTGTGATATGGTTTGTCCGCAACCGACGGAATGCGCGCTTCGTGTTACTATCGATCCTCGTCGCTTACTTGCTGCTCGTGTTCGTTGGGGTGATTCGCTGGACAATGATGACTCCCGCCTCGCAAGGGCGCTTGATGTTTCCGGCGATCACCGCAATTTCCTTGTTGCTGTGGTTGGGCTGGGAAACGATTTTCAATTGTCAATTATGGCTCTTCCGACTTCAACGGGAACCGCTCCCGCTGGATGGGTACATCCAGCGCTTGGGAACGGCGGATGTACCCATCCGCCGGGAGCATCTGAGAATAACCCCGCTCAAGTCGGATGAGCCTCGATTATCAATGATCAATTGGAACAAACTGCGCTGGGCAATGCCTGCGTTCATGTTGATCGCAGCTGCGGTGATACCATTCCGTGACATCGCGCCGACCTATGCCGGGCCGCAGATGATCAGCGAACAACAGCTGCCCGCTGATCTCAAGCGGCTGGATGTGGACTACGGCGATCAATTACAATTGATGGGTTATCGCGCCGCCGGGCCACTCGCGCGATCGGATTCGGCGGAGTTCACTTTATACTGGCAGTGTCTTAAGCCTAGTGAGGCAGATTACAGTGTGTTTGTGATTTTGTATGGCAGTGGCAGTCCATTGCAGGAAGTGGGCAAGCGCGATGCGTATCCGTATCATGGACTCTACGCGACGCGCCAATGCCAGCCCGGGCAGATTTTCGCCGATCCGTACAAGATTCCGATCAAGGCGGGTGCCAATCGGCCGACGGTGCTGCGTGCGCAGATCGGCTTGCGGGATAGACAAACACAAACTGAACTGACGGCGACCGCAGGCCGCCAGCCGTTATCTGCGGTGATGTTGGCCGTCGGCAAACTCAGTCCGCAAGTGCAAGAGCACTATCACACGTTGGACTATCGGGTTGGCGACAGCTTCACATTGCTCGACGCGCGTATCGAACGGTTGGATGGTGCGCCTCATTTAGCGTTGACATGGCAGGCGGTCGCCGTTCCGCCCGAAGCCTACACGACGTTTGTGCATGTGCTCGATATGAATGGCAAACCGATCGGGCAGGCCGATGGCCCTGCGTTGAACGGTGACTATCCTACCGATTGGTGGTCGCCCGGCGAAACGATCGTCGACACGCGCCCCCTGGCGTTGCCGCCTGAAGCCGATCGGGTTACGATGGGGCTCTATCGGTTGGCCGACGGCGTGCGTTTGCCAATCGTCGATCAAAATGGCCGGCGTGTGGTGAATGACGAAATCGTGCTGCCGGTGCAACCATGAACCTTTAGGCCGTACTGTGAGTGAATATTAGATATGCAAGCGAATCATTGGACGGATGTCTTTATTTCGAATCGACGCTGGCTATCCACGGCGGCTATCATCACGTTAAGCGTGGTGGTGGCGCTGGGTGGTGGATTGTTTGTGGCGGTGCTCGGCGGCCCGATCGCGCTGGGGGCCATCCTCGGTTTGATCGTGTTGGTGCTGATCTTGCGCCGGATCGAGATCGGCTATGCGGCGTTGATCGCCGTTGTTTGCTTGCTGCCATTTGCGGCGTTGCCGATAGACTTTGTTGTCAAGCCTACCTTTCTGGATGTCGTGCTGATTGCCGTGTTCGGCGTGTGGCTGTTGGAACGTGCTACGGGCAAGTTAAGCGGATTTGTGAATACGCCGTTGACGCTGCCGGTGCTGGCCTTTTTGACTATCGCGTTAGCAACTTTCATCGCTGGCTTGGGCAATGCGCCGCTAACACAGACGGTGGCACGCCATTTCGCCGAGATTATTCTAAGCATTCTGCTGTTCTTCCTAATCACGGATACGGTGCGTGATTCCCAGCGTTTGAATCTGATCACGCGGTTGCTCATTTGGGGTGGGATTCTAGCGGCAGCGATCGCGGTCATTTTGTATATGCTGCCTGACCAGACCTCGATGGACTTGCTGTCACGGCTGAGTGTGTTCAATTACCCCCAAGGGCCAGGTGTGCTGCGTTACATCCTCGATGATCCAACACAGCCACAACGGGCGACAGGCACTTCGATCGATCCCAATGCGCTCGGTGGATTGTTAATCCTGACATTGACCTTAGCCGTACCGCAGTTGTTTGCCAAGCGTCCACTCTTGCGCCGGGGTTGGTTGATCGTTGGGCTAGGGTTGATGGCGCTGGCGCTGCTGCTTTCGTTTTCGCGCGGATCGTTTGTGGGGGTAGGTATCGCCTTAGTGGGTCTGGGCCTCGTGCGTTACCGCAAACTCCTGATTGTCATCGTTGTCGCATTGGCGTTGGTGCTGATTCTGCCACAGACGCAGGGCTATGTCACGCATTTCTTTGATGGATTGCAGGTGCTGAGCGATACACAGGCCAGCGATCTGTCCACGCAGATGCGGATGGGCGAGTACAGCGATGCGCTCATTTTGATCCAGCGCTATCCGATTTTGGGCGTCGGCTTTACGGGCGCGCCCGACATCGATACTTACTTACAGGTTGCCAACTTATATCTCATGATGGCGGGTGAAATGGGGTTGGTGGGCTTGACCGTATTCTTGATGGTCATGCTGACGCTGTTCATCAGTGCGTGGCGGATACGGGAACTCGTGTCTGGCCAGCCGGACCTGGAGCCGATTGGGTGGGGATTCCATGCAGCGCTGTTTGGCGCGTTAGTGGGCGGCATCTTTGATCACTATTATTTCAACCTCGACTTTCATCATATGGTAACGCTGTTTTGGGTGTATATTGGTCTGGCTGCAGTCAGCACGCGACTGATCAAAGAACGGGCTCAGACTGATGGTTCTCGAAATGTTCCGGCATAGGTTACGTTGAGATGGGTTACATTTTGCGCTTGGCGATGGTATAATCTCGCCCACACCAGCTGCAAACTTTATCCTACTGCATTAACCGCGGAGGTCATATATGAATATTGAGACGCGTGAACTAAAGCATGTAAGTGTGGTCGTAGTGAGTGGGCGGGTCGATAGTGCGACGGCGCCCGACCTGCAAAAAGCATTGCAGGATCTGTTCGACTCTGAGCACAAGCAGCTAGTCCTTGACTTGAAAGATGTAGACTACATGAGCAGCGCAGGGTTGCGCGTGCTGGTGTCCATGCAAAAGGCAGCCAAGAAAAACGGGGGAACGCTGCGTCTGGCGCAGCTATCGGCACGTGTCACAGAAGTGCTTGAGCTCGCCGGGCTGGCGCCGGTGTTCGATATTTACCCGGATGTGGTTGAGGCTGTGGGCGCATTCTGACAGTGTTGTGATGTGAAAGGATTGGGCACATGGGGCAGCCACGGCGCTTGACCGTGCCGGGTCAATTCGAGCAGCTGGCGCAGATTGCCGAGTTCGTCACTCGGGCTGCGCGGGAAGCTGGCTTGACGGACGATGATGTCTTCCACGTCGAGATGGCCGTCGACGAGGCCTGTTCAAATATCATCGAGCACGCCTATGCCGATCGTTCTGGCGACATCGATCTGGCCTGTCGCAGTTCCGCGCCGGGCACTTTGGAAATAACGATTCACGATTCAGGCCGCCCCTTCGATCCCGATGTGGTTGGCTTGCCGAAGGTTGATCCACCAGCCGATTTGGACGATCTGAACGAAGGCGGCCTGGGGCTTTACTTCATGCGCAAACTCATGGACGAAGTTCATTTTGAGCAGGTGGCCGGTCAGGGCAACATACTCACCATGACCAAGCGCAGCAAACAGTCGGCCGCCTAGACTAACTGGCCCTATCCTCTATTGGGATGCGGGGAAAACGACGTGAACATCATTCAGGAAGCACTGCCTGATCAAGTGTATCGCATTGCACCGCAGGGGCGCATGGATGCGGTCACAGTTCCGTCGCTCGAAGCGGTTATCGACGAGTACCTCACGGCCGGGCATGTCCGGCTGGTCATCGATCTGGCGGCAGTCACCTACATTTCCAGCAGCGGCTTGCGGGCCTTACTCCGCGCTCGGCGGCAAGCTCAAGCCGGCGGCGGAGATGTAGCCCTGTGTGATATGAGTGAGCGCGTGACCGAAGTCTTCGACATGATCGGCTTCAACAACTTGTTTCGGATTTTTCCTCACGCGACTGAAGCGGCTGTCGCCTTAGCGAAAGTGGCGGCCGCTTAGTTGTTCCGTTTCGATCAGGTGCCGGCCAACCCGCTGGGTTGTTCTTCATGAGGGGAGGTGGTTGCAGATCAATATTTCGGCTGATAGATCGTTGTGTTTCAATCGCTGTGTCTGCTATTTCACAACACAATTTAGGAGGAGAAAACCATGTTGACTCGCAAGTTGTGGTCACTGTTGTCCGTATTGATGGTGTTGGCGTTGTTGGTATCTGCCTGTGCGCCTGCGGCTACGCCGGTTCCTACGCAGCCTCCCGCGCCGACCAAGGCACCCGCGCCAACTCAAGCCCCCGCACCAACCCAGGCGCCTGCCCCGACTCAAGCGCCTGCGGCAACCGAGGCCCCCAAGGCTACCGAAGCGCCGAAGTCGAATTTGCTGACGAAGGCTGCGCCGGATTGCAGCTATGGCGGCACGATGAAGTCGATCGAAGCGGCCGATGCTAGTACCGTCAAGTTCACGCTCTGCAATCCCGATGTCGCCTTCTTATCGAAAATTGCCTTTGGTACGTTGGACATTCAGTCGGCGGCCTATCTGCAGAAGACGGGCGGCGGCGGTACGGGTTCCGATTTGCTGACGAAGCCAATCGGGACTGGCCCTTACATGGTGCAGGAATGGGTGCCGGGTGATCACATCACGCTGGTCGCCAATCCCAATTACTGGGGTGATGCACCCAAGACCAAGACCGTGATCTTCAAGTGGAACAAAGAAGCCGCAGCTCGCTTGACCAGTTTGAAGTCCGGTGAAGCCGATGCGATCGACAATGCCGATCCGAATGACTTCAAGTCGATCGGGGCTGATCCGACGCTGAAGTTGTACCCCCGCCCGGCATTGAATGTGATGTATCTGGGCATGAACAATACCAAGCCGCCGTTTGACAATGAGATGGTGCGCCAGGCTATTGCGCAAGGCATCGATCGCCAGGTCATCGTTGATAAATACTACCCGGCCGGTTCGAGCGTGGCTGATTACTTCACGCCGTGTGCTATTCCGGGCGGTTGCGAAGGCGATCCATGGTACAAGTATGATCCGGTTGCCGCCAAGGCTCTCTTAGCCAAGGCTGGCTTCCCCAACGGCTTCAAGACCACTTTGTCGTATCGTGACGTGGTGCGTGGCTATTTGCCTGCGCCCAGCAAAGTCGCGGTCGAAATCCAGTCGCAGTTGAAGAAGAACCTCGGCATTGAGGTCACGATCGATGTGCAAGAATCGACGACGTATCTCGACAATGCAGCCAAGGGTAACCTGACCCTGCACATGCTGGGGTGGGGCGCGGACTATCCTGATCAAACCGACTTCCTTGATTACCACTTCGGCAAGGGTGCCAGTCCGCAGTTCGGCAATAAGTTCGATGATCTGACTGCACTCCTCGCGAAGGCGGCAGCCGAGGCTGATCCGGCCGCACGCCTCAAACTGTATGCTCAGGCTAACGGCTTGGTCAAGCAGCATGTGCCGATGATCCCAATGGTGCATGGTGGCAGCGGTGTGGTTTACAAAGCCACCGTGGCTGGCGCTTTGGCTGATCCGTTAAGCAATGAGGCGTTAAACCAGATGAGCATTCCGGGCCAAGATCAATTGGTCTTCGTGCAGAATGGCGAACCTGGCAGCCTGTACTGCGCCGATGAGACCGATGGCGAATCGCTCCGCGTCTGCAATTTGGTCTTCAACCCACTCATGGGCTATAAGCCCGGCGGCACGGATGTCGTGCCCGGCCTCGCTACCGGCTGCACGCCTAACACAGATCTAACCGTGTGGACCTGCACCTTGCGCAAGGCCAAGTTCTCGGATGGCACCGACGTTACGGCAAACGATGTTGTGGCGACGTACTCCGCTCAGTGGGATGCGGCCGATCCGTTGCATGTGGGTCGCACGGGCGACTTCACCTACTGGTCCGCGTTTTTCAACGCCTTCTTGAACGCCAAGAAGTAAGGCAGTTGCAAAAGACCGATAGGTTTCTATCAGGAATCTGAGTTACTGATAACTGTACGATGGATGGAGCGCGGTTAAGCGCTCCATCCATCGTGATCAACCTCGCCTTGTTCGTTCAGCGGGGAAGGTGTCGGTGATGCTTCAATTCTTAGTGCGACGTTTGCTTCTCATTATTCCAGTTCTGGTTGGCATCGTTTTCGTGGCCTTCATCCTTGTGCGTGCCATCCCCGGCGATCCGTGTCGCGCGATGTTGGGTGAGAAAGCGACCGATAAAGTTTGCGATGCTTTCAAAGAACGCTACGGCCTGAACGACAGTATTATTGTGCAATTTGGCCGATATGCGGGCAATCTTCTTCAAGGCGATTTAGGCACTTCGATCAAGTATGGTCGTCCGGTTGGCGACATTCTGCTTGAACGATTGCCGATGACGTTGGAACTCTCGATCGGGGCGATGTTATTCGCCGTAATCTTCGGCATTCCACTTGGCATTATCTCAGCTTATCGCCATAATTCGGCGGTCGATACGGTTACGATGGTCGGTGCAAACATTGGCGTCTCGATGCCAGTTTTCTGGCTGGGCTTGATGTTGGCGGCACTTTTCGGCGTTGCGTTGAAGGGCACTGCCCTGCAATTGCCGACTTCCAGCCGTCTGACCGCCGGACTTAGTCTCCCCTCGCTAGCTCAAACCTGGCATTTGCAGAATTTGCAGGGCTTTGGCAAAGGCGTTATCACTTTTGCATCCAATATGGTGACGCTTAACGCGGTTTTGACGGGCAACTGGAAGGTGTGGGGCGATGCGATTAAGCACTTGATTCTGCCTTCAGTCGCGTTGGGTACCATTCCTCTAGCGATCATCGCTCGGATCACTCGCTCGAATTTGTTGGATGTGATGGGGCTGGACTACATTCGGACTGCGAGAGCCAAGGGCGTGATCGAACGGGTGGTCGTTTTCAAACATGCCATGCGCAATGCGATGCTGCCGCTGGTCACCATCATCGGTTTGCAGTTCGGCGGTTTGCTGGGCGGTGCAGTCTTAACCGAAACGGTGTTCGGTTTGCCGGGTGTCGGCAGTTTCCTGGTCGATTCGATCTTCTCACGTGACTATCCCATCGTTCAGGGGTTCACCCTCAGTATTGCGATGATCTTCGTGTTCGTCAATCTGGTGGTTGATATTTCATACGCGTATCTCGATCCGCGCGTGCGACTGAGCTAATGCTTATGCAAACCGCTGATGTGTTACCCATTTCAACTCAAGCCAGGCCCAAGGCCCCCAGCAGTCTGTTTCGCGATGTCATCCGCCGCTTGCTGCGCAACCGATCGGCACAGGCCGGCCTGATCATCCTGGGTGCCTTGCTGATTGTGGCGATTTTTGCTCCGCTGATTGCGCCGCACGATCCGATCGAGTTTCAAGATCCAAATGGACAAGTTCGCACGCCACCGTGTATTCATCTGTTCGGTTGTGCGGCCGATCAGCCAGAGTATCTGTTCGGGCTAGACAGTAATGGCCGAGATTTGTTGAGCCGCGTGATCTATGGCACACAGGTGTCCCTGTTTATTGGTCTGTCGACGGTGACGTTTGCGATCGTCGTGGGCACTTTGATTGGTGCATTGTCGGGCTATGCCGGCGGTTGGTTCGATAACATCATCATGCGTTTCATGGATGTGCTGCTTGCCTTTCCAAGTCTATTGCTCGCGATTTCGCTGGTCGCCATCCTGCGTCCGGTTATTCTGGAGGGCAATCTGTCACCGCTGATTCCGGCGCTGTTTGCGATCGGCTTCGTGTCGATTCCGGCCTATGCCCGGATCGTACGCGCCAGCGTGCTGTCGATCAAGGAGCAAGATTTCGTATCTGCCGATCGGGCGCTCGGCGTTTCGCCGGGGCGCTTGCTATTCCATCGCATTTTGCCGAATGCGCTGACGCCGTTGATTGTGCAAGGCACGTTGGGTATCGCCACAGGCATCCTGGATGCGGCTGCACTCGGCTTTCTGGGTCTCGGTCAACAGCCGCCGTTTCCCGAATGGGGCTCGATGCTGGGTGACGAGCGCGGCAGTGTGTTGAACGCGCCGCACCTGCTGATCTTCCCCGGCCTCGCGATCATGGTCACGGTGTTGGCCTTTAACTTGCTCGGCGATGGTCTGCGCGACGCGCTTGATCCGCGCCTGTATCGCTGATTCACTTATCACGGCCATGTCCCAACTTTCCTGGAAAATTAACGATCAACCCGCCGATCAAAACGAAACCCTGCTGGAGATTCGCAATCTGCATACCAGTTTCTACACGCACGATGGCGTCGTGAAAGCGGTCGATGGGATCAGCTTTAATATCAAGCGCGGCGAAGTGCTCGGCCTCGTCGGTGAATCGGGCTGTGGCAAGAGCGTCACTTCGCTGTCGATTCTGCGGCTGGTCGGCGCACCGGGCAAAATCGACGGCGGCGAGGTTTTGTTTGAAGGCCGCAACCTGCTTGATCTAAGCACCAGCGAGATGACCAAGATTCGCGGCGACCGTATCGCCATGATCTTTCAACAGCCGCAGTCGTCGCTCAACCCCGTGTTTAAGGTGGGCGATCAAATTGCGGAAGTGCTGCAAATTCACCAAGGGATGAATAAGAAGCAAGGCTGGGCGCGCGCGGTGGAATTGTTGGAGCAAGTGGGTATTCCTGATCCGCAGCGCCGCGTCAAGGCGTATCCGCACGAACTGTCGGGCGGCATGGCCCAACGCGTGATGATCGCGATGGCGCTGGCCAGCAAGCCCGATCTCTTGATCGCCGACGAGCCGACGACGGCGCTGGACGTGACGATTCAGGCGCAAATCCTCGATTTGATGCGCAATCTGCAAAAGGAATATCAGGCCGCGATCATTCTGATCACCCACGATCTGGGCGTGGTGGCCGAGATGGCCAATCGGATTGCGGTGATGTACGCGGGCCAGATCGTCGAAGAAGCCGCGACCGATGAATTATTCAGAGAGCCCAGGCATCCGTACACGCAGGGCTTGATCGGATCGATTCCGGTGCTGGGCGAGATTAAAGACGAGTTGGATGTCATTCCCGGCAACGTCCCGAACTTGATCGGTTTGCCCGCCGGCTGCCGGTTTGCGCCGCGCTGCCGGGCGCGCGTGGCGAACAATCTTGAGATTTGCACACAGACCATGCCAGACTTAACGCCGGTGGGGGTGCAGCATACGGCGCGGTGTTGGCTGTATCAGTGATTGAGGCGAATGACGCATGCAAGACCCTTCACGCCAGGCTGACGATGCGACCCATTTTGAGTGGTCGCTGACAAATAACGAGGTTGACAACCTGATCGAGGTTGAGGACCTGACGAAATATTTCCCGGTGCGCGGCGGCGTTTTGCAGCGCACCATCGCCCAGGTGAAGGCTGTCGAAGGGGTGAGCTTCAATGTGCGGCGCGGCGAGACGCTGGGCCTAGTCGGTGAATCGGGCTGCGGCAAGACGACCATCGGTCGGATGCTGGTACGCTTGATCGATCCGACCAGCGGTTCGATCAAATTTGATGGGCATGATATTTTGCAGGCCAAGGGCTCTGATCTAAAAAATCTGCGCCGCGAAATGCAGATCATCTTTCAAGACCCGTTTTCGTCGCTCGATCCGCGCACACCCGTGGGCGACAGCATCGGCGAGGGGCTGTTGGTGCATGGAGTTCGAAACAGCCGCGAACGGCACAAGCAAGTGCTGGCGATCATGCACAAGGTCGGGTTGGAGGATTATCATGCCAAACGCTATCCGCATGAATTCTCCGGCGGGCAGCGGCAGCGCATCGGCATCGCGCGCGCATTGGTGCTGCAGCCCAAGTTTCTGGTGTGTGATGAACCCGTCTCGGCGCTGGACGTGTCGATTCAGTCGCAGGTGCTAAATTTGCTGAAGCAGTTACAGCGCGAGTTTGGCCTGACGTACATTTTTATCGCGCACAATATGAGCGTGGTGGAGCATATCAGCGATCGGGTGGCGGTGATGTACCTGGGCAAGATGGTGGAGCTGGCTGATCGGATAGAGTTATACCGCAATCCGCAGCATCCCTACACGCAGGCCTTGCTATCAGCCATTCCGGTGCACAACCCAAAAATCAAGCGTGAGCGTGTCATCCTGAAAGGCGATGTGCCTAGTCCGCTCAATCCACCGAGTGGTTGCCGTTTCCATCCGCGCTGCCCGGTGGCGGTCGATATTTGCTCCAAAGAGGAACCGCCATTGATCGATCTAGGCGGCGGGCATCTGTGTGCGTGTCATCTCAGACAGCCAAGATAAGTCGATCGAGAAACCGGGTTTCTCCGTTCTTGGCGTAATGCAGTGCCACAGGAAGAAACCCGGTTTCTGTACTTGCTTCTACAGCTGCTCATACGCCGCTTGCCGGTTTTTACGTCGCGCTAATTCGCTCGCGTAATGTTTTCCCAGCGTGTCCGCATGTTTCCGCGCCCAATCGGTGAGGCGAGTTGATCCGGCGGGGGGCGATGACGTAACCAGCAGATCAGCCATCAAGCCTTCCACTTCATCGCGCGTGATCATCACATCGCCCACCAATTTTCCCAGCACCGCGCCTACGGCATACCCGATCGAGGGTGACACCGACACGATCGGACGTTTGACCCCGATGATGTTTCCGATTTCTTCCACCAACCGTCGATAAGTGAAGGTCTCCGGCCCGATCGCATCGATCACACGATTCGATCGATCCTTCCCTTGCTCCACAGCCAATGCCGCGAAGTCGTCTACGTGCATGGGTTGCAAGCGATATTGCCCGTCGCCGAAGACGCCGAATACCGGCAGTTTGCGCAGCGTCCACGCGATGTTGTTGATCAAGATGTCTTCGTGACCGAAGAGGACGTTGGGGCGCAGGATGGCATACGACAGGCCGGATTCTTTCAACGCGCGTTCGAGCACCGCTTTGCCCTTGAAGTATTCCAGCGGCGAATCTTCTGACGGGTTGGTGATGCTGGTGTGAACGACGCGCGGCACGCCCGCCTGCTTGGCCGCCGCAAATAACTTCAACGTATTCTCCACCGCCACCGAATGCTGAAAGCCCGGTTCTTTGGTGTTGAAGCGAATCCAATAGGTGTTGTATAACACCGTTGCCCCACGCAGCGATTCGACTAGCGCGGCTTGATGATCGAAGTTGAAGGGCCGTGCTTCGACTTGGTCGCCGAAAGGATTGGCGCGTTGCGTTGAATTGGTCAACGTGCGGACGCGTACTCCCGCTTCAAGCAGGCGCGTGGTAATGTATTTGCCCGAGTAGCCAAACGCTCCGGTCACGACGTGCAGTTCAGACATGTCAACCTCGTTGAGCTGGAATGTGAGTTACTTCTATGGCTCATGTGGCCTCGGAGGTGAAGCGCTCTCGCTGGATTGCTAAATCCAGCGGCGGATGGTCACATCCGCCGGGAGCATCACCTCGAAACCGACATGAGCAACTTCTCTTTGAGTGTAGCATGAAACGCGGGCTTCACCAATCTTGCGGAAAACGAAACCGGATTTCCCCACCGCGCATCCTGCCTGCCGCAGAATGGCCGAGAAATCCGGTCGGGTTACTAAAGGCGCTGAGTGTTGTGCTGGGGATCGCGCGTTAGGCGGCTTCCACCTCTTTCGCCTCATGCACAGCGGCGATGATCTTGCGCAGGAGTAATTCGCGCTGTTTAAGACCCTCTTTGTATTCGTGGCTGTGGGTCGCGCTGATCTCGCCGCGCAGATCGGTCAGGTATGCGTCCAGCATTTCTTCCATCAGGGTACGCTCATCCAGCGTGAGATCAATGTGTAGCATGGCTGCCTCCTTGAGAGTGAAGGTGATTCCAGGCCGCTCTGCTTTCATTGTACTCCCGTTTTTCCCAGAATCAACGCCGAGTTTAGACCGCGCTTATTCTAAGCGACGCCCGCCCACTTCAGAGCCGGCGCAATCAAGGAGTTCCAGGTGTAGCCCGAACGATTGGGATCGGTCGCGCCCTCGACGCCCGGCGCAAGGATGATGATTTCCTTGGAGCGGCGATCTTGCGCCAGCTCAGCCCGCACGAGCGTTTCGATACGCGCTTTCAGAGCGGGATCGGGGGCGAGCTTGTAGCGCAGCGCCAGAGCAATCAAGGTATACATCGGCCAGTAGCCGCCGTTTTGATAATGCCCCGGATCGTTCAGGCTGGGCACCGCGAAGCGCGCGGGGGGCAGGAAAGAGCCATCGGGCGCGCAGATGACCTTGAGGCCGGCCAGCGTTTTATCGGCTTTGGTGACGCTGCCCACCTGCACCAAATGATCGACCGTGTTACGGATCGCTTCATCGGGCAGGGCGGTTTCCTGGTACAGCCAGCGCAGCAAGAATTCGGGGAACACGGTCGAGATGTCGAGCTTGTCCGCCCACCATGAATCTTTGCCGAGGGTCAGGCTGCCCAAAGCGGGGCGATAGAATTCGGCGTAGCGGGCGCGGGCCCGATCGACATCGGCGGCGACGACGTTGCCCCAGCCGTGTTCCAGCATCGAGCGCACGGCAACCACGTACAGCCCCTGATTGTGCGCCACCCGCTCCGGCGTGTCGAACTGCACAGTGTCGGCCCAGTAACAGAAGGGTTGCGCGGGCGTGAGATGGAAATCATTCCGCAGGTGGGTCTTGATGAATGTCCAGGCTCGTTCGACCATGGCCTGATCGATCGTGACGCGATTGCGCTTCAACCAGGCGGCCCAGATGACAAACAACAGTGATGAATCATCGTCCCAGATTTGAAAGAGGAATTCATTCTTGGGATCGAACGGCACCGCGCAGCGAATCTGTCCCGTATTTGGGTTCTGGGTCTCGGCAAACCAGCGATAACAATCCGCGCCCAGGTTGACGTCATTCAGCGCCAGCGGGCCGTAGAAACTGTCGCGCACGAAAGTCGCTTTGGGATAGACGTGGCTGGACAACATGGCGCGGCGTTTGTTCTTCACCACCACATTATTCCGGGCATCGGCCGAGTAATAGCGCAGCAGCGGCGTGATGGAAGAAGCGGCTTCGACGCTGGCCTGGCCAGAAAATGCCGTGTACACTTCCGACGCAGCCAGCGCCGCGCCGGTGACTCCGATCAGTTTCAATACATCTCGGCGTGAATGATTCGTAGACATCGCTTATTTATTCTCCCCATAACACTTCATGATAGGTTTGCATGACGGCTTGAGCCAGTTTAGCGGAATCATGCCGCCACGGGCGCGCTTCATCGATCACATCGGCGGCCATGATGCGGGGTGGGCCGTCCAGCGTGAGAGTGCGCACAATCTCACCCACGCCTTCCGGCGCATTCACCCATCTAATATCGGTGCGCGCATTGGACAGGACGACGTCGATGATGTTCGTGCCGATATGCTTCTCGAGCGCAGCGATGTGATCGTGCACATTATACCCGTCAGTTTCACCGTGCTGCGTGGCGACGTTACAAATGTACAGCTTCAAGGCCCGGCTGGCGCGCAGGGCTTCGGGCAGCGAAGTGATCAGCAGATTGGGCAGGATGCTGGTGTATAAACTGCCCGGGCCCAGCACGATCAAATCGGCGTCGAGAATGGCGCGAATCGTTTCAGGATAGGCGCGGACCTGATCGGGTTGGAGATACACGCGTTCGATCGCGCCTCCGAAATGCGTAATCGCCGATTCACCTTCGACGTGTTCCAACCCGTGGCCGTTGCGGACCTCGGCGCAGAGGGTCACATCGTTCAAGGTGCTGGGCAAGATGCGGCCCGTAATCGCCAGCACGCGGCTGCTCTCAATTAAAGCCTGTTCGAACGAGCCGGACAGATCGGCCATCGCCGTGATGAACAAGTTGCCCAACGCGTGCCCGTCCAGGTCTTTTTGCGTGGGTGCAAAACGATATTGAAACAGCTGCGTCGTCAGTGATTCGTCATCGGCCAGGGCGGCCAGGCAGTTACGAAAATCGCCGGGGGGCAGCACACCCAGCTCGCGCCGCAAGCGCCCACTCGATCCGCCGTCGTCGGCCACGGTGACGATGGCTGTGATGTTCGAGGTGTAGTGTTTCAGCCCCCGCAGGAGCGTGGACAAGCCCGTGCCGCCGCCAATCGCCACCACCTTCGGGCCGCGTTCGCGCTGCCGGTGTTCGACCAGCGCTTGCGCCACCGGTTTGCCGCCCGGGCGCGTAAAAGGTGCGAGGATCGATCGGCTGAGTTTGTAGGCCGCCATGGATAGCGCCGCAATGCCCACCGTGCCGACGATCAACGCACGTGCGAGACGCGGCAGAAATTGCAGAGTCAAGTAATAGGCCACACCCGTCAAGTCAGCACTACGATAGATGTCAACCAGCACGAACGCGAGGCCGAGCGAGATCAGGGTCACGCCAAACAAGCAGAGTATGATCCAGCGCTTCACGCCGATACCGGGCGTGAGCCACTTCCAGTTGGCGTCGGCGCGCAGACGCTGCCAGAATTTGGGGCGTGGTGTTGTTTTAGAGGGAGTTGCTTGTTGAACCATCATTATCCATTTCTGAGACATTGCGTGTCTCTGCCGACTTAAGTATAATGCACTTGCTAACCTCGATCAACCGACCACTAGTGGCGCTGTCGGCCCTACTTGATCGATTGAAGGCTCCGTATCTAAATCTTCTCTTGCGAGGACACTATGGCTGATTTTGAACTATTGAAGGAATTGGTAAGCCCCAACAACAGCAAGATCGTTTTGCTGGTGATGGACGGCTTGGGCGGCCTGCCGCGTGAACTCAATGGCCCGACCGAATTGGAGTATGCGCAGACGCCCAACCTCGATCGGTTGGCCGTGGAAGGCAATCTGGGCCTCAGCCAACCGGCGGGCGCGGGTGTGACGCCCGGCAGCGGCCCCGGTCACCTGGGACTGTTTGGTTACGATCCGTTCGAATACGTGATCGGGCGCGGCGTGCTGGAGTCGGTGGGCATCGGCTTCGAATTAGGCCCGCACGATGTGGCGGCACGCGGCAACTTCTGCACGGTCGACGAGAACAACGTGATCGTCGACCGGCGCGCGGGCCGCATTCCTACCTCGAAGTGCGTGGAATTGGTGGAAAAACTCCGCCCGATTACGCTGCCCGGCGTTGAGGTCTTTGTCGAGCCGGTACAGGACTATCGCTTCTGCGTGATTTTGCGCGGTGAAGGGCTGGATGGTCACATTGCCGACACCGATCCGCAAAAGAAAGCGCCGCCGCTGGCGGCCGTGGCGCACGTGCCAGAAGCCGAACACACTGCCGAGTTGTTCAATCAGTGGATTGCGCAGGCGCGCGCGATTTTGAAGAATGAGCGTCCCGCCAATGCGCTGACGCTGCGCGGCTTCGCTTCATATCCTAAGCTGCCGCGCTTCCCCGATGCGTTCGCTCTGCGTTCGGCGTGCGTGGCCGTGTATCCCATGTACAAGGGTGTGGCGCGCCTCGTCGGCATGGATGTGATCTCGTTTGAAGGCGGCAAGCCGGAAGATGAGTTCAAGGCCGTGGCCGACAACTGGGACAAGTACGATTTCTTTTTCGTGCACATCAAATACACCGACAGCCGTGGCGAAGACGGCGACTTCGAAGCGAAGGCGAAGGTGATCGAAGGTGTGGACGCGGCGCTGCCGAATTTGCTGGCGCTGAAGCCCGATGTGTTGATCGTCACCGGCGATCACTCGACGCCGTGGGCGCTGAAGAGTCACTCGTGGCATCCCGTGCCGACGTTGTTGTGGGCGCCGGGCGCCACGCGCCGCGATGAGTGCCAGGTCTTCGGCGAAACCGAAGCGTTGAAGGGCGCGCTCGGTCGCTTCCCCGCCAGCGATTTGATGATGTTCGCGCTGGCGTATGCCAAGCGCCTGGGCAAGTTCGGCGCGTAGAAGTAGGACACGGATTCGCACAGATTACACGGATTCAAAAACGCCGCCCCGATCGAATCTAATCGGGGCGGCGCGCTTCACTCTTCACTCTTCACTCTTCACTTTTCACTCTTCACTTTTTTCACCCACCACCGACTGGCTACCAGCACTCCCACCGCCATCGCTCCGGTCAATACGCCGATGAGAATCGCGGCGTCGCTCCAGAGTTGTTCGGGATAGAGGCGAATCAACGTGTCGTCGAAGCGGAACATGAAGGTGTCGCCTTCGAAGAATAGGCGATGGAACGTCAGGAAGAACGAATCGAAGTTGAGCAGCACGTAAGCAATTAAGCCGATCAGCAAAACGAGCGTCAAGATCGATCCGGCTCCCAACCCTTGCGGCATCACGTCTCGAAAATGAGTGTTCTTGCGAAAAACGATCGCGAGGACGATGAGCAGCGCGGCACTGATGAGGGCCAGCGGGAAGACCTTGCCCATTAGGACGCGCACGTCGAGCATGTGTTTGATTTCGCGGGCCTGGAAAGCGGGTTCGCCGTTGGGGAGTTTGGCTTGTTCCAACTCGATCATGCCTGCGCCTTCGGGAACGACGGAGTATAAGCCGGCGAATCCGAGAGGGGTACGTTGCTCCAGCGTAAAGCCGTAGGGATCAGGCGGGAAGTCAGGACGGTTGTATTCGAATTGAATGAACCACGGATTCGCCACAATGCGAATGGCCGCGACAACGAGAAGAAACGGGATGACGAGGGTGATGAGGAGAATGAGTAGTTTTTTGAGCATATCAGTGTGCTTTCTGTTATTGTAGTTTGATTTCTCCCGAACCAAGGCCGAACAAGAAGTTCAGCATGATTTCATTCGTCAGCCGTTCGACGGGGGCGCGGTCGTCGGTGAAGATCAGTGCGTCAGGGTTCAATGGTCGCTGTTTGGCTAACGCTTGTTCGGCGGTATGGCGTAGAACGGGATGCGGCATGGCGGCCAGATTGGCATCCAGATTAGCGCGCAGGTTATCGAACGAGGTGGGCTGGTTGGTCGCGTAGACGATCGAGTTGAAAGTGCCCGGCACGTCGATGATGTAGACCGAAGGGAACACGCTGGCCGCGGTCTGTGCCATCGCGTCGACCATCTGATAATCGGTGCGGGTGCGTCCGACGTTGATGGCGATGACGCCGGTGTCGGTAAGATGATCGCGCAGTTCCTGCATGAATTCGCGCGTGGTCAGGTGCCACGGAATGTAGGGCACGCGGAAGGCGTCGAGCGCGATGACGTCGTAGTGATAGGGCGAGTTGGCCAGGGCGGCGCGTCCATCGCCGATGATGACGTTGAGATTGGGTTGATTCATGTCAAAGTAATCGCGGCCTACTTGGGCAATCTTCGGATCGATTTCGATCCCGTCGATGGGCAGCGGGCCGTAAATCTCGGAGTACAGGCGCGAAATCGAGCCGCCCGCCAGGCCGACAATCGCCAGGCGTTTGACTTGCGTGAGCTTGAACGGCGGGGCGTTGAAGAACGGCGCGATGGTGAAGTAGTCCCACGTGCCATTGGTCGCTATTTGCTGCGGATTGTAGATCGAGTGAATGCCTTGCCCTTCGTTAAGGAGCAAATAGCGCGTGCCATTGCGCTCCACCACTTGAATGTAGTTATAGCCGGATTCACCCTGATAGATCGTGCCGCTCAGCTGGCTGAAGGAGACGGGAAACAGCAGTTGCAACGCGATCAAAACAAGCGGCATCCACAGCAGCGTCAGCGCGCGTTTGCCCAAAAAAAGCAGGGCGATGCTCAACAGCACGAGCGCCATGACCACGAACGTGCCGCGTGTGCCGAAGAGATCGAGCAGCACAAGCTCGGGCAGGAAAGAGCCGATGAAGCTGCCCAACGTGGAGACGGCATACAGCCGACCGGAAACGTGCCCCGCTTGTTCGACGTGGTGCATCGACAGGCGCACCGCGAAGGGCGAGACGCAACCCAACAGCGTGACGGGCACGGCGAACAGAATCAGCGTGACACCGAAAGCGAGGATGATCAACGCGACGTTCAAATCGTCCAGGTTCTGCAAACTGTCACGCGCCAGGCGCAGCAGCGGCAAGGCGATGAAGGGAATGAGACCGACCAGGAACGCGCCCCACGCGATGAGACGATAAAACGTGATCGGGTTAGGGGATCGGTCGGCCAGGCGCCCGCCGATGAGATAGCCGGCGGAGAGATATAGCAGGATCAAGCCGATCACCACGGCCGAGATCAAGTTCGATGTGCCGAAGACGGGGGCGAAGAGCCGGAAGGCCGAGAGTTCGACCGCCAGGGTGGTCATGCCGCTCAGAAACACTGCGCTGAGCAGCTTCCGCTGGCTGACCGCTGAGGGCTGAATGCTGGCTTGGTTGTTGATCATGGCGACGGGTATTATAATCGAAATTAGTTTGAGTAGTGTCACCTCGCCTAGCGTGGAGTATAACGCAAAAGTGGCCTCAGTCTTCGTTTCGGCCACTCTTGGGTAAAATATCTCCCCAGTCATGTGGGGAGGCGAGCCTGTGTCCGAGGATACCACACCACGCCGAAGGTACTGGAAGCGAGCAGTGATTGCCGAGGCGATGTCCCAGTTGGAGGAGGGGCAGCCGGTCGTGAGTCAACGGC
>PMCF01000008.1 GCA_003154115.1 Anaerolineae bacterium | reverse complement strand
AGGCTCATTCGATGCGAAAAGCTAAAGACAACGCCAATGTCCCCACCCGATACTATCGGTCCACGCTCCAGACGTGTCCGCGTTGTGGGGCGCCGCTCTATCAGCGATGCACCTTGTGGCGCAAGTATTTGGTCACACTCGCTGGACGGATCCGCGTTTTTAGCATGGGCTACAGTTGCCGTCGCGCACGTTGTTCGCGTGCGCGCATCATCTATCGTTCAGTCGAAGCGGAGCAGTTGAGTCTCAAGGGCAGCAGCTTTGGCTTCGACTTGATTGTGCAAATTGGCCGTTGGCGTTTCTGGGAGCATCGCACATTGGATGAAATTGGCGCGTTGCTGAACGCCCATCGCCTGCCCGTCTCGCGGCGGCAGATTCTTTACTTGATTGGCGATTTTCTCGCGTTGCTACAGGCGGCCCAGCCCGCCAAGATTGAAGCCCAACGGGCCTATTGTCAACGGTCTGGCTTGGTCATCAGTATCGATGGCATGGAACCGGAACAAGGCAATGAAATGCTGTTTGTCGTGCGCGAAGTAAATTTGAATCTAACGCTCGTCGCCGCGACTTTGTATAGTAGTCGCGCTGACTTGATTAGTCGGCAGTTGTTGGAGCCCGTCAAGGCGCTGGGCTTTCGCATTCGAGCGGTGGTCAGTGATGCCGATAAAAATATTCGGCGGGCGGTGGAGGCCAGCTTACCGGGCTGTCCGCATCAAGCCTGCCAAGTCCACTGCTTGTGCGACGCGGGCTCGCTCATCTTTGAGGCCGATCGCGCTATGAAAACCGACTTACGCCGCGATATTCGGGCCAAATTACGCCCGGTCAGTCGAGAGTTGAGCCGGTCGCCGCAGGCTGATCCGCTCCTTGCCGTGCTGGCCGAGTATTGCGAAGGGTTGCGAGATGCTTTGCGATCCGATGGGCTGTCGCCGTTTGAACTCGCCGGCCTCGATCTTTACACAGGCCTGCAACGGCTCGAAACATCTTTGCGCCAGTGCGAGAAAAAAAGAGCATCCGCTTCTGTCCGCCTTGTTGAAAATCACCGCCATCCGCCAAGACTATGCGGACCTGTATGCTCAACTGAAACGCCAAAGCACTTGGGTGATCGAGTTGGCTCGCCTGCTTGAATCCGACGATGAACACGGGCAACCCCGAACCGCTCGGCAAGTCAAGCGCGAGGTCAACCAATTCTTGGACCACCTGGAACAGGAAAGCGTTAAACGCCCCGCCGACGCGAAAGTCATAGCTGGTATAACAAAAGCCGTCCGCCATCGCTGGTGGGGATTATTCACGTGCTATCGGATTCCCAATGTACCGTCCTCCAATAATGATCTGGAAACGTTTTTCAGGGACATGAAACATCATCAACGGCGGATCACCGGGCGCAAGTCTGTTCACGACTTTATCTTGCGCTATGGTCCGTTCGCCGCGTTCATCGACTACGCCGAGTCGTTTGATGATTTGCTGGTTCGATTCCGCCAGGTGAAATCAGAAGATTTCAAACAAGCGCGTCAGGCCTTGCGGAAAATCGAAACGCGGTTGAAAGGGCTGTATCGCTTTCGCCATCATCCGGATGAATACTACCGCGAGTTAGAATCTCGATGGGAGAAGGCGAGTTCATCGAACCGATAGTGCAGTTGCTTATATGTTAATTTTGCACCTGTTGATTATACTACTGATGGCAGGCAGCAATAAGTTACAGCTTAGTTACAATTCCATTGCAAGTCATCAGAGGTTGCTGGGCACGAATCGGGTGCAAGGTCCCGATCAATCGGACCGCCCGCGACGCCAGCGGGCCACTGGCGCGTTGCGCCGGGTATGGCTGGTACGCGGGCTGGGAGCCTTATCTAACAGTATTGCGGCTAGGCGTCCGCCTTCTGCGCCAGGCGCTTGACTTCCAGCACCAAGTCCTCCAGCTGTTGCGCGACACGTGGATCACTCAGGCGGAGATTGAGATGTTGTAGTGAGCCGAGGCGAAACTGAACGCGATCGTAATCGGCGCTGACCTGGCTGAACCGTTCGCGCAAATCCAGCGTCTCACGTTCGGTCGTGATCTCCAGCCGCCCCGCCGATCGTTCGATCTTCTCGAAGAGCATGTTGGTCAACAGGGTCTCAGCCAACCGCGCGCGTTCTTCCTCCAGCCGCACATACTCCTGGTACAGCCGCTCGATCTGGGTGGCCAGCACATTCGCGACATTGATTTGCAGCGAACTCTCGGCGACGACCAAGTCGTCGTTGGCATGCGCATATGAAGCGGTGATCGATTCAATGGTTACGGAAGGCTCATCGGCGTCAATCGTGGTTAGCGGTTCAACGGGCGGCGCGGCTTCAGCTAGTGGGGCAGTCGATTCGTCGGCTTTAACAAGGATGTCGGGCGGCGGCTGTGCCGGGGTGGTCTCTGTTGCCCCAGATGTGGGAGCCGCGCTGACCGGCTTGGCCGCAGGCGGCCTGGCCTCGCTTTGCCACACCACCGCCGCAATGCTCAACGCGCCGATGATGGCAATGATGATCCCGACGATGAAGATGAATTCCATGGACATGCAGTAAGCATAGCGCACAGCCTGGCGCAAGTCAAGCGTTGGAGGAACTGGGAGTATAACGCAAAAGTGTTGGTGACCTTTGGGGTACGCTCGCGCTGGATGGTTACATCCAGCGCCACTAGACGCCGGATGTAACCATCCAGCGCGAGCTTGGCCGGGCAGCATGCCCGTCCAACAGTTTTGCGATATACCCCAACTGGTGATTATTCACATTTTTTATTTTGCTTTCAGTCCGCACTCAATGTCAGTAAGTTAAGCCGCGGGTAACGTCATGCCCGAGTGCCTTCGCCTTACCCGCCGCTCTGCGGCGGAGGCGCGCTGGGCGTATCGGGCATCCAGAGTGCCGATTGGCGACATGTACGGTAGGCAACTGGATTCCCGCTTAAAACGTGCGGGAATGACGTGGCCGACACACTAACTTACTGACATTGAGTCCGCACTCGACGGTCTCGTCGGCGGCGGTGCGCTGGCGCTGGGCTTCGTCACCTTTTGGATGTCGCCGCAAATCCTGCCGATTCCGTTCTTCTCGTTGTGGCAACAGTGGCAGGATCGCTACATGCTCGTCGCGCTGAATCGCCCACTGCTTCTCCTCTCCCTTTCAGGGAGAGGTAGGGTGAGGGTTCTTCTTCATCCCACCTTTACCGCGTGTCGATGCTATAATCAACGCACTCCACACTTTAGCGCAGGCACCCACCGCTATGAAAAATCCAATCATCAACTCACCCTATCTTGAACCGGCTCGTCATTTCAAAGCAGATGAACGCGGAATTTCAGATGAAGTTCTAGAATTTCGCCGTCCGAGCAGTTCTTATATTCCTGTGCCGCGCACGCGCAAGAAAGATCGGCAATTGCAATCGAATCTGGCCGAGGGCGCATATAGTGAAGAGATGCAGCAGGAAAACGAATTGATCAACAAGGTGCGCGCCAAGATACAAGCTTGGCGTGCGCAAGAATACCCCGGCCTTACCAAGACTTCGCGTGATTTGTTGTATTACTGGCAGGATGAAAGCCGTGAGAACAAATTATTCTTCTGCCAGATTGAAGCGCTGGAAACATTTATTTACATCACCGAAGTAGCCGAGAAGGCGGGCGAGACCTGGCTAACCAACGATTTGCGTAAAGCCAATACCGAAGCCAACCCCGGCCTGTATCGCATCGCGTTCAAGATGGCAACCGGTTCAGGCAAGACCGTCGTGATGGCGATGATGATTGCTTACCACACCTTGAACAAGATTCGTTATCCACAGGACACGCGCTTCACCGATGCGTTTGCGATCATCACACCCGGCATTACCATTCGTGATCGCTTGAATGTATTGCTACCAAATGATCCGAAGAATTATTATCTGCAACGCGACATTGTGCCGTATGCCGATTTTGATTTACTGCAACAGGCGATTGTGTTCATTACTAATTTTCACCAGTTGGCCCTGCGTGACAATCAACGCTTTGAAATGGGCAGCACACTCAAAGCGACTGGCTTGATCAAAGATGAAGTGGCTAAAGAATCACCCAACGCCATGGTCAACCGCGCCTTCAAGAGTTTACTGAGCAAGGCGCGTGTGCTGGTCATCAACGACGAGGCCCATCATTGTTATCGTGAAAAACCCGGTGCGGAAAAATTGACGGGCGATGATCGCAAAGAAGCCGATGAGAACAATGAAGCGGCGCGGGTATGGATTAGCGGACTGGAAGCATTGTCGCAGAAGATGAACGTCAATGCCGTGATCGACCTGTCAGCCACGCCTTATTTCCTGCGCGGTTCGGGTTACGAAGAAGGCACCTTGTTCAAATGGACGGTGTTTGATTTCTCTTTGCTCGACGCGCTGGAATGTGGCGTCGTAAAAATTCCGCGCTTGCCCGTTGAGTCGGATACGATTAAGCGCAGCGATGAACTGCCGGAGTTTCGCAATCTATATGATTACATCAGCAAGGATTTGCCGAAGAAGGGTCTAAAGAAAGGCGAGTACGATCTATCCACGATCATCTTGCCGACAAAGTTACAGGAAGCATTGGAATCGCTGTATGGCAGTTATCAAAAGTATTTCGATGAATATGCCCGGCAGAAGAAAGCCAATCCTGCGGTGATGCCGCCGGTAATGATTGTGGTCTGCAATAACACCACCGTTTCTGAAATGGTCTTTCGCTGGATTGCGGGTTATGAGCGCGAAACGGCCAGCGGTCAGATCAGGATCGAAAAAGGCAATCTCGATATCTTCCGTAACGAGGATGGTGTGCGTTTCTTTGATCGCCCCAACACCTTGATCATTGACAGCGCGCAGATCGAAAGTGGCGAGAAGATCAGCGCCGACTTCAAGCAGATTTTTGCCAAAGAAATTGCCGACTTCCACAAAGAGTATCGCAAGCGTTTCCCCGGGCGCGATGACCCGACCGACGAAGAACTCTTGCGGGAAGTGATGAACACCGTCGGCAAGCCCGGCAAATTGGGTGAGAACATCAAGTGCGTGGTATCCGTTTCGATGCTCACCGAAGGTTGGGACGTGAATACCGTCACGCACATTCTGGGCATTCGCGCCTTTACCACCCAATTGTTGTGCGAACAAGTTGTCGGTCGCGCGTTGAGGCGCGTGGATTATTCGACAACGCTGGACGCCGAAGATGGGATTGATAAATTCTCCGCAGAATACGCCGAGGTCTATGGTGTTCCATTCAACTTCCTGCACGCCGAAGGCGGCGTCAAGACGCCGAATCCCAAGGTGATTCATCGCGTGCATGCGCTGGAAGGCCGCGAGCAATACGAAATCCAATACCCGCGCCTGGTAGGCTATCGGTATGAATTGGACGAACAGAAATTGGCGGCGAAGTTCACCGAAGAATCCAGAACAATCATCGAGAACGAGCCGACCGAAGTGATTTTGGAAGGCGCGATTGGCGAAGAAGTCAAAGAAACACTGGAGAAGATCAAGTCGCGGCGTGAAGGCGAGGTGACGATCCGCTTGACCCAAGCCTTGCTCAAGAAATATTATTCCGATGGCGACGGCACGGAGAAATACTGGTTGACGCCGCAGTTGCAACGAATTGCCGGTGAGTATGTGAAGAATCATGTCCGCCTGAAAGATCGCATGGTGATTGGTTATCTGTCCGTGGGCGAATACTTCTCCGGCGCGTTGACCAAAATTCAACAGGCGATTGTCACAGAGAATTTGGAACATCAAGCCGCCAAACGGTTGCTGCCCATTTTCGCCCCGTATGATACGACCGGCTCCACGCGCTATGTGGATTTTCTAACGACCAAAGAAGTGCAGGCGACTTTGAAAAGCCATATCAATTATGTGGTCGCCGATACGGAGGAATGGGAACAAGGTGTCGCCCAACGGCTGGAGCAAATGCCCGAAGTGCTGGCCTATGTGAAAAATCAAAACCTCGGCTTCAGCATTCCGTATGAGCATCAAGGCGTAGGCCGACAATACATCCCTGATTTTATTGCCGCCTTGGATATGTCGTCATTGCGAGGGCGGCAGCCCGACGCCTGGCGGCCCACCGGCGAAGTGCGCCGGGTATGGGCAGCAATCCCCACGCGACAGGAGATTGCTTCGTCGGGGAAAAAGCAAGAGCGCCCTCCTCGCAATGACGTATTGAATCTCTTGATCGAAGTCAGTGGCCTGCCAGACGATAAGAAGGGCTTAAAGGTCAAGACGGCTCGCGAGATGTGGATTCCCGCCGTGAACAACAGCGGCCAGTACGGCACGTGGGCCATGCTTGAAATTCAGGACATTCACGAAACGATGAATCTCATCCGCGCCGGGATGGAGCGCGGCTTCGATAATTTAACGAGTGGAAGTTTATTCGAGAGTGAGGGCGGATGAACAAAAAATCATCGAAGACGACCGGCGTTGAAACCCGCTATTATTTTGTGGATGAGGCGGTGGCTCTGGAGTGGAGAAAATAAAAAGCCAGTGGATATAGGATTGCGCAGACCGTAGTCCCGCCCTCTCACGACTTGAAGCCGAATTTTGTCCGCTGGCAGGTTCATTATACAAGTTTATATGTAAATTTCAAGTTACGACTCAGCCGTCATTGCGAGGAGCGGTGTTTGCGACGAAGCAATCTCTTCCACTGATAGCGGTGGTTACCGATAGTCGTTGAGATTGCTTCGCAAAGAGCGCTCGCAATGACGCCTGAGCAGTTACAAGGAGATTTCAATGACGCCCACAGACATCCGCTGGATTCAACGCTTTAATAATTTCGGAAAAGCCTTTGCTCAGTTAAAGGGAGCTGTAGAATTAAGCCGACAACGCGAACTCACGAAACTTGAAGAACAGGGGCTGGTCCAAGCTTTTGAGTACACTCACGAACTGGCGTGGAATGTTTTGAAGGATTTTTTGGAAGCGCGCGGCGCGCGGGACCTGTACGGTTCACGTGACACCACGCGTGAAGCCTTCAAAGCCGAGTTGATTCAAAACGGCGACCACTGGATGAAAATGATCGACAGCCGCAATCAGACCAGCCATACCTATGACGAGACCGTCGCCGCGAAAATTGTCGCGGATATTATTCAGATCTATTATGCGGAATTTGACTCTTTCCAAACGCGCCTGAATGTTTTGAAGGAGAAAGAAGTATGACCCTGCGTTTCGGCTTGAAGGAAACCACCATCGAAAAACTTTGCGGCGTGTTGGTCAAATATCCCCAAGTGGATAAAGCCGTCATCTACGGTTCGCGCGCCAAAGGCAATTATAAAAACGGCTCGGATATTGACCTGACCCTGCATGGCGCGGACTTGACCCAGAACATCCTGTACAAAATCACCGCCGAACTCGATGACCTGCTGCTGCCCTACACCATTGACCTCTCCATTTTTGCGCAGCTCACCGACCCTGATTTTATTGACCATATTCGGCGTGTGGGCGTTGTGTTTTATGAGCGAGCGACCCTGAAGGTTTCTGAAAACCTTTAGGGTCTGAAACGTGAGGAAGCATGCCCCCTAAGAAAAAGAGCACTCCCGCCCCCACTACTGCCGCGCCTGTATCCTCCTATAAGCATGATAAAACCCGCGTGCGAATTCCCACGCAGGAAGAATCGATCAAACTCTCGCGGCGCGAGAAACAACCGATCAAGAAGTCTTGGTTCTCCTCAGATTGGTGGGA
>PMCF01000231.1 GCA_003154115.1 Anaerolineae bacterium | reverse complement strand
TTATATGTTAATTTTGCACCTGTTGATTATACCTGAGAAGACCTGACAGGTTGGTTGAACCTGTCAGGTCTCGTGTGTTACGCCTGTGGCGTCGGCGGTTGATTCATCTTCTCGTGCAGCTTGCGGTGCAGGTCTTCGATGAACGGCGGGATATGCTCGCCGTCAAAACCGCGCGGGCCGCCCCAACCCCACGGGCCGCGATGCCAGCCGTGACGCGGGCCAAAGGCCAGCCGTCCCAGGCCGAAGATCAACGGGAAGAGGAAGAACAGTCCCAGCAAGGCGAAACAGCCAAAGCCGAAGAAGCCCCACGGCCGAGAGACCGGTGCGGCGTATGGTGTTACTGCGCCATCGGATAGATGCCCGCTCATGGCTGCGCCCTGCACCATGCCGGCGTTGAAGATAGCGACGCCGGCGCCGATGACGATGGCTGCTACCACGACGATAAAGACGATTCTCAGAAAGGTACGCATGTTGCCTCCCATGTGTGAAGTTACAGGCATTATGGGGCAACAGTGTGAATTGATTGTGAAGAGGCGGCGGAGGGAATGTGGAGAAGACGAGTAAAGCGTAATGCGTAAAACGTAAAGAGCGCTTGCGATGGTCTCATCTCATTTTACGCATTACGTATTACGCATCAGTGCGAAGCCTCCCGTGGGACGCATCAAATCTTCGATTGTCTCCCACGATAAATCTTGCAGCGATCGAACGACGACATCCGCTTCCAGGTGCGGATGCGTATTCAACACGCCGATGGCTTTCATGCCCGCCCGGTGCGCAGCTTCGATGCCCGCTTCCGCGTCTTCGATGACGAGGCAGTCCTGCGGCAGCACGTTCAGACGTTCGGCGGCGGCGAGAAAGATATCGGGATCGGGTTTGCCGCGCTGCACATCGGCGCCGGAGATCATCGCTTCGAATGTTCCATTGAAGTGCAGCACATGGGCTATGGCGACGACGTTTTCGCGCGGGGCCGACGAGGCAATCGCCTGTTTCCAGCCCGCCGCTTTGAAGCGTTGAATCCACTCGGCTACACCGGACAGCAATTCGATGCCTTGCAGTTCGATCAGTTCGCGGTAGCGCGCTTCTTTGGCCCGATCGAGAGAGGCGCTTTCAGCGGGCGACATGTCGGGAAAGAGCAGGGGAATGATCTCGCTGTTGCGCATGCCTGCGGTCTGATGCCAGGCCTGGTGTTCCACGGTGCGATTGATCTGGCGCAAGACATCCTGCCACGCCTGCAAGTGGTAGGGCACCGAATCGATCAGCGTGCCGTCCATGTCCCACAGCACGGCGCGCGCCGTGCGGGGCGGTTGATTATTCGTCGGGTTCATGTACAATCTCCAGTGCCATACACGAATTTCACACAGGCCACGAATGAATTCAAATTCGTGTGATTGGTGTGATTCGTGTACTGAAATTTTTCGTCAGGAATAGAGCATGGCCAAACATCTGGTGTTAGTGGCAGGCAACATTGGCGCGGGCAAAACCAGTTTGACGGAGCGGCTGGCCGCGCGCCTGAACTGGTCGGCCGATTACGAATCCGTCGCCGACAATCCGTATCTCAGCGACTTCTACGGCGACATGCGCGCGTGGTCGTTTCACCTGCAGATTTTCTTTCTGGGGCATCGCGCCGCGCAGCATCGGCAGTTGGCGCTCGATCCGCGCAGCGCCATCATCGATCGCTCGATCTACGAGGACGCGCATATTTTCGCGCGCGCGCTGCACGAGATGGGCAACCTGAGCGAGCGCGATTATACGTCCTATCTGAGATTGTACAACCTCATCGTGGATTCCCTGCCGGTTCCCGCGTTGTTGATCTATCTCCGCGCGCCGGTGGAGGTGCTGATCGATCGCATCACGCGGCGCGGGCGGGCTATGGAGAGCGGCATCACGCCCGATTATCTGCGCCTGCTCGATCGCTACTACGACGAATGGCTGGCCGAGTTCAATCACTGCCCGGTGCTGACCATCCGCAGCGACGATCTGGACTTCGTGCACCGCAAGAAGGATCTGGGTGTGGTGGTGCAGCGGATTGAGGATCGCTTGACGGGACGGGAAGAAGTGGTGTTTAAGTAGTGCGTGAAGAGTGACGAGTGAAAAGTGATGAAACAGAGAGAGCGTGAGAATTATTCCGGGTTTTCCAGCCGTTCGATGAATTCACGCGCCGTGAGGATCGAGATGCCACGAAAGGATTTCAAATCCGCGCATGTTCTTGTCTCACCGCGCGGATTTCTTCATTTACATCCTGCTCGGTAAGGTTGTGGCGCTGCGCCGTTTCACGAATGCTTTGCAGGGCAGCGTCATAGCGGCTTTCCAGTTCGTCGTCGTCCATCAGGCTGATGCGCAAATAGCGCACGAAGGCCAGCACGTCGGCGCGGCGCGCCTGGGGCAAAGCCGCCACTTCGCGCAGGAGTGTTTGTTCAAAGTCGGTCACAGCACACCTCCAAACCTATTATACAACACGCTGTCAGACAGCTGGGTTATGGTCGACCACTGCCTGGTGTTGACCATCCGCAGTGACGATCTGGACTTCGTGCACCGCAAGAAGGATCTGGGTGTGGTGGTGCAGCGGATTGAGGATCGCCTGACGGGACGGGAAGAGGTCGTGTTTAAGTAAGGCGTAGTGCTTGAAGAGTGAAAAGTGATGACACAGCGAGAGCGTGCGAATGATCACGCTCTCGCTGTGTTTTTTAGTTCATGGCCTGACGTTTATTCAAAGGCTCGTGACTTTGGGCAGCCCTGGCCCGAAGACTACCTCTGTTCAATGTGGCCGCGAAGCCAGGCTGTAAAAGATTTTCGATCAACAGCGCCCGACGCTACGCCGAGGAAGATCTCGACTTGCTCATCGACGCTGGCGCTGATCTGATAGTCGTTGAGGACGAGCAGTGTTTCCAGTGCTGCATGACCGGTGCGTTTGTTGCCGTCGAGGAATGGATGGTTTTCGATGAGCGAGAATCCGAGGGCGGATGCTTTCTCAATCAGGGTCGGATAGAGTTCCGCGCCCTCGAAGGTCATGCGGGGTTGTGCCACGGCGGACTCCAATGCACCCAAATCCCGAATGCCGACCAGTCCACCCGACTGCTGCATGACGCGGCTGTAGATGTCCAGCACTTCGCCAACCGTGAGATAGCGCATTTAGGCAAGCCGTTGATAGAGTTCGGTGTTCTTGTTCAGCACGTACTCAACGGCCTGGCGAAAGTCTTCCTCAGAACGCAACAACAAATCATCCAGACTGACGCGCACGAGTTCTTCGGGTGCGACGTGATAGTGGCTGGCCCGCTCGCGTAGCTTCTGCATGCGGTCATCGGAGATGGAAACAGTGATGGTGATCATGCTCACCTCTAACCATAAGTTTACCTGTTGCGCACCGAAAGCGCCAATGCGGGGGCTAACCATTCCACGACATGCACAAAGCCCCGATGAGTGTCATGCTGAGCTTAGAGCACATTCCTGACGGATTGAT
>PMCF01000056.1 GCA_003154115.1 Anaerolineae bacterium | reverse complement strand
TGTTCAACATGTTAGCGAACAGTACAGATCTGGCAGGTTTCCACCAGATCATTTGGAAAGTTGTCTGTCCTACTTTGCGCATCGTGAGTAAGCGCTGATTGTCTTGGGGAAACCTGCCAGGTCTAACGCATAACAAAAAGAAACCGGCTACCATCACGGCAGCCGGTTTCTGTGTTCATGTGCTGTTTACACTAAGCCGTGTGCTTGCGGCTTCTGCGGGTGAAGAACACCGCACCGATCAAGATTACCGCTGCGCCACCGACCAAGGCCAGCGGCAGCAGGGGTGAGGTGTTTACTGGCTGTGCTTGCAAGGAATTGAGGGTGACAGCAGTGGGGTTGCCGCAGGACATGTTGAAGGTACCCGAATCCGGAATTTGGTCTTCTCCATCAATGATGCCATTGTCATAATATACAGCTACCTGCATATTGCCGATGCAAGTGGCGGTATTGATGATGCCTAAGGATTGCAGGTCAACGCCACCCTCGATGTACGGCATATCAGCAATACCACTCGCAGATGGATCGTCATAAGCTACGGCACGCATGCCACCTGACGGCTGAGGAACGACTACAAATGCCGCCCCGTTCCAACGTTGAACCGTTACCGTTCCGAGACTTGGGAAGAAGTAGATTCGCCGGTCAATACCAGCCATGTCGTTACAGTAGCCGGAGGCCGTGGTTCCAGTGCTAGTCTTATTATCTACATCCATACAAACGATGATTTGAGGTGTAGCTACAGGGTAGATGGAGTCAAAATTACTATACGATTCAAATAGAAAGTATAAATGGCCCCACGGTGCAGATCCTAATGCGTCGTTGGTATAGCTGATCACCTTAATATCATAACGATCGTCAATAGCGGCCTCGTTTGGATCCAGCACGGCTCCAGGCACCTGTCCACCTGAACCGCCCCAGGTAGGTTCTTTGATCCCGTCAACAACAATCGTGATAGCCGCTGCTATGGCAACAATCGATAACGCCAAGACAATCGCAACCGTAAATGCAATCGAAAACCGCCGTGCTTTATGAATCATGCTGGACTCTCCTGTGAGGAATTATTCTACTTTATAGTCGTCGTTTGCCTCATAGAGGTTCAACCAGAAGTATTGAGATTCCATTACAATTCGATTGGCGTTGCATTTCAGTCAGCTAAACGGCCACGAGGAGCGCAATCTCCTCGTGGCCGTTTAGCTTCGACTGCAAAACCGACGTTCAATTACACTGCTTTCCAATAGGATGCTTTGGGCAGAGTGATCGTTTCCCGTAAAACATAAGCTCCGGCAAAGCCAATCAGTACACTGCTGAAGACAATGGCGAGCTGCATGGGCAGCACAGCGGCTCCGTTGGCGGCTACCGTCGCGCTAGTTGTATTGGCATTCACCACTTCCACCCGATATTGATAGGTTTGCCCCGGCCACAACGTGGTATCGATGAAGGAGTAGTCCAACGTGTTGGCGCGGGCGGGTACTTCGCGCACGATCTCAAAGCGATCACTGCCCAGCGGCGCGCGATACACGCGGAAGGCCGACGGCACCGCGCCGTTGACCGACCACTGCAAACCGATGCCGGGCTGCACCACATTCCACAACACGGCCAAGGTCAATAGGGTCAAGATCACGCCACTCAACAGGGGCCGCCAGCGGGGCAGCGTCTTGAACTGCGTCTGCGCGCGCTGCGCGCGGACCAGGGCCAGCAGGCGTTGGCGCACGGCTGGAGCCGGGGCCTGCTGGCCCTGGCTCAGGGCGGCTGTGCGCACGTGCTGCCAGGCGTTGTTTAACCCACGGGCGTAGTCGGGCTGCTGGCGCAGGGTCTCTTCCAGCGCGCGTTGCTCGGCCTCGGTGAGTGAATGATTCACGGCCCACGGCACTAAATCGATTGTTGAGTGGGAAGGTGGTGTTTTAGCCATCGATTTTCCTTCAAACCGCATCCTTCGACTTCACTGCGTTCCGCTCACGCCGTGTCCGCGAAGCGCAGCAATTCTCAATATGAAAACAATTGACGCCGGTAGTTGCGACTTCAGTCGCTTTTTGGCCGCAAACCACGACTGACGCGAAGCGGTTACTACAAATCCAAATTGAGAACTGCTGCGCGAAGCGGCGGCGCGCCAGGCGGGCTAGGCTTGACTAAGCAAATCGTTCAGGCGCCGCAGCGCGTAACTCATGCGGCTTTTCACCGTCCCGATCGGACAATTCATCACTTGCGCGATTTCCAGATAACTCAGGCCATGCACAAAGGTCAATTCGATCACCGCGCGATGCTTGGGTGACAAACGGGCCAAGGCCCCACGCACCTGATCGATTTGCCAATGGCGCGCCAGGTCTTCCTCGATCGATGCGGCGGCGTCCCCTTCCAGCTCGTCGTCGGGCCAGAGCACGGTCCGCTTGCGGCGCAGCCACGACACCGCTTGATGATGCGCGATGCGCAGCAACCAAGTCTTCACTTTGGCTTCGGCGCGAAAGCGCCGCGCGCCGCGCCACATCGCCAGGAAGACTTCCTGCAAGATTTCCTCGGCGACCGAGGGTTCGTTGACCAGGCGCAGCAGATAATTGTACACGGGCGGCGCATACAGATCGTAGAGCTCGGCAAAGGCTGCTTCATCGCCGGCCGCCGCCTGGCGCAACAGATCAACATCGGCGGGCGGCCGGGGAACGGCCAGCGTATTCAAGGTGAGCTCACGACTGGAATCAGGCATGAATTAATTGTAAGCTAAGTCTGTTCATAGCGCAATAACTGAAGTGACTACTCACCCGTCATTCCCGCCGCGCATGCGTGCCGCCAAGCTCCGGTGGAGCCTGGGTACGGCAAGGCGGGAATCCACTGTCGGCGGTTGCCGTAGGTCCCGCCTTCGCGGGAATGACAATATGCGGCGCATAGCGAAACGGCTGAGTAGTAACCTCGTAGCCGGATAGAAGGTCGTTCAGGATTGCGCTGCCCGACGGCGCAGGCTCCAACCGACGATCAGCAGTAAGCCACAAGCGAGAGCGAGGCCTACCCACAGGCCACTGGTTTCCGCGTGGGGCGTGGCCGACAGATCGCGCAGAGTGATGGCGGTGGGATCGACCTGATTGCCGATGACGTATTGGCCCTCTGTTCCCAAGCCGCTATTGGGCGACAGGGGTGCACTGACTGCGCCGCCCGCCGAAATAACCGACGACGGTTGCACGTTAGCGCCTGCCAGACTCCAACACGCCGTATTCGTCGATGGCGAGCAGAGGGTCGTGTCGGCGATGTGATACAGGCGATGCCCGTTCACGCTGGCCGCGACTGCATCGGACGTGACGGTGATCGCGCCGAAGCCGCTGCCATTGCGCGTGAGGCAGAACGCAAAGAAGTCCGAAGTCTGCGCACCCAGACCCAACACCGTGCCATTATTGAATGGCGGGGTGCCGCGACCCATATTGACGATGACCTGATTACCGCTGGCTGCCGCAGCGATCGCGCCGCGACCCAGAGCTAGCGCCCCCGGGCCTTCGACATACGTCGAGACCGGCGCGCCCAGGCGTTTCTCATATTGATCGCCTGCTCCTCCAACTCCGCCTGCACCTTGAACGCTGTACCCCGCCCAGTAATTGCACTTTACGTTGTCGGAGGTCTTAATGTTAACGGCTGCGTCTAAGGCAATATTCGTGGGGATGTTGTTGGCAAAGGCGTACAAGGTGCCGGTGCCGGCATTCAGCGCCACATTGTTGTTGCTGAAACTACTCCCCTCAATGACGGCGGTGCCACCGGTCGTTTGGAGGCCCTGGCCGCCCGTGAAATTGCGAATGGTGACGTTCTTAACGCTGGTCGCGCCGCCGGCCACCAACAGGCCGTTGGTGCGACTGCCGCTTCCGCAGCTGCCGTCGATCGTCAGATTGCGGATCGTCACCGTTGAAGTGATGTTAAGCATCGCGCCACTGCATGTGCCTGCCCCGTTTTCAAGCACGGGATTGCCCACTCCGATCAAGGTGACTGATTTCGAAGTAAAGTTCACGGTATTGCCTGCCCCCAGCGAGTACGTGCCGACAATATTGATCGTGCCGCCGTCTGTGACGGTGGCATAAGCGGTCTGAAGCGCCGTTGGGCCAGTCAAGCAAGGGCTGTTAGCGCCGCAGGTCGCGTCGTTAGACACAAAGATGTTGGTGGGGGCACTTGCCACGACCACTGAGCTGCTGCCGCCGTCGACCACCACACACGTCCCGCCCGCTGCGCAGCCGGCGCCTTCCAACTGAAGAACGTCGAAAGTGTGCGTCGCTGCCGCCGGGCCGCCACTCCCGGGCAGCGTGCCCTGAATCGTCAGCGTATCGCCCAGCAGCCGATAGATCGCCGACAGAGGTCCCGCATACCATTGGGCCACGCGGGTGCGCCCCCAGGTCGCGGGCGTATCGCAACCGGTCACCGCAGTCCCCGCTGCGCGGAAAGTGTAACTGGCACCGCGAGCTGATGTGGCCGTCGCTCCCGTCAAGACACCGTCCCAGCCCGCGTCATCGTAATACAGGCATACCACGTTGTCGTTGTTGTTGACTGAAATCTTATAACTGACCGCAAACGAGATGGAATTACCGGCATACACCGTGCCAGGTGAAATCGTAAAACCACTCACCACGTTGGGGGCCGCCCACACCGTCCCCGGCATAATCGCAACCAGCAGAATGGTGATGGTCGCCAAAACTCGAATCTTTCGCATGTCAATCCTCCTTAAAAGTGATGCGGAGCGAACATGAATTACACCTGATAGTCGTAATGATACAACTAGGTGTTCAACTATAGCTGGGTTTAAGCATTGCAGTTCCATTGCAGATGGATTGCAAGGGCCTTGCATCAGGTTGGCTTGAGTATGCCTGATGATAAATGCCGGGTGGGATGGGGGCTGACCCAGTAAACTAAGTTGGATCGATCAAACTCCAGAAGGAGTCAGCGGGGAGGAAGTGAAGCCGCTGCACGGGGACGGCGCGGGTGAGCTGCGCGGCTCGATCGAGTAACGCCACCGCCCGATCGGGATCGGCGCACACGATCGGGCTGCTGGCGACGACTTCGGCCAGCGCGACGGCCGGCTCGAGCGTTTCCAGAAAGACGCGGCGATCCTGGATCAAACGATAGAGGGCCGTGAGGGGAATTTGCAAATTGCCCGCCGGTTGAATTTGAGTTGGATTTGAAAAGGGTGTGGCGTGCATAGACCACCGCTGGGCCTGCGGCAACAACACCACGAGATCGTCGTTGAGCACGAGGGCGCGCGACGACACCCGCGCGATCGTGGTCTTGCCGCTGCCCGAATAGCCGAAGAAGGCATAGCCCCGATCGTGATAGGCGAGGCCCGCCGCGTGAAAGAGTAAGCCGCCCGCGGCAAAGGTCAGCAAGGCCAGGGCGGTGCGCACGAAGTAGTCGGCCGCCTCAAAGAGCTGTGACGAAGTGAAGGCGAGTTGTCCACGCCGGCGATCGATATCGATCGCGCCGGTGTAATACGGGGCGGTAAAATGCAAGCGTCCCGCCTGAAACTCAAAGGGCCAGCTCGTGGGCGCGGCCCCGGCGGTGAAATCGAAGTGCAGCCGACAAGTGGTTGAGCTTTCAGCGGGCGCACTCGCAAAAGATAACTGCTCAGCCTCCGTCCAGGACTGAGATTGCTTCGTCGCAATAGGCGCTCCTCGCAATGACGGTTGAGGAGTTACTACAAAGGCGTGATAGGCGCGTTGTTGAGCGGCATGGAGCTCGGCGTTGGCCGTGTCGAGGCTGAGGCGCAGCGGCCCGATGGCGAGAGTCGTGGTGTAAGTGTCCGTGCTCAAGCGGATCCATCCTGGCGGCTAAGCCAGATGACGACGAGGCTGAACAAGAGCGCCAGTCCAATCCCCGCGCCGACGAGCAGCGGATTCAAGCCGCCCGAGGCCGTCACGGCGACGACGCCTTGCACGCTGGAGTCGCCCGTGGTTTCAACTTCTTCCAGTTGGTAGTAATAGGTTTGCCCGGCTGCGACTTGCGTGTCGGTGTAGACGTACGCGCCACCCACCAGCGGATCGGGCGAGGCGGGAATCACTTCGGCGTTGAGGCGCGTGAAGGGGCCGGTCTGGCTCGCGCCTCGCGCGAGATTGAAGCCGGCGGTGTTGAGTTCACTGGCGGTGCTCCATTCGACGGTGACGATCGGTGGCGTGGCGGCGCTGACGATGAAGAGGATCAGCGCCGCAAGAATTAGCGCGATGGTGACGATTAAGGTAAGGCGGCGAGAGTTCATGATGAGCTTGTCCGGTCGACCCTCATTATAACATCGCGGCGCTGATGCGCTGATGGGTATACAGCAAAACTGTTGGGCGGGCATGCTGCCCGGCCACGCTCGCGCAGCAGAAGCGTACCCCAAAAGTCACCAACACTTTTGCGATTTTATCAGGGACTATCACATCCCCACGAAGCCGATCGCGCCACAGCAATTCCCGTTTTGACTGGGGT
>PMCF01000207.1:287-26069 GCA_003154115.1 Anaerolineae bacterium | reverse complement strand
GTCATGCGCGCGATTATAACACGTGAAGAATGAAGAGTGATGAGTGAATGGCTAATGCGGCGTGTAGGCACAACGGAAGCCAACGCCTAGAGAAATTGAATCTGGTGTCTGCGACTTGCGGAGCGTTATACCTAAACCGGGCGATTGTCCGCGAATCACTTTTGCTGTTGACCAGGTAGGCCCAAGGGGATTAGCATAGGGCGAGATGGAATAGTAATCCTCAGTATAATAATCCGCAGTCCACTCCTCAACCCCACCTAACATATCCAACGCACCATATGGACTTCCATTATTAGAGTGACTGCCTACTGGTCCTCCATTACTGATGGGGGCTATCAAAGCATCTTGCCACACCTCACCCCATGGATAGCGTCTTCCGTCTGTNNGAATTCTACTGGATAATCGCCATATTTTTCTTCATCAAGGATGAACTGTTTCTGGTTTCCATTGATATGTGTGTCATCTCCTCCAAATGAGGCGCACAAGTAGCCATTGCAATACTGGCTAATTGGCCCACCAATTTTTTCATGTATCGCATTAAGGAATTGTATGTAGTTCTTATAGGTGGCTTCCGTTCGATCAATATAGAAACTATCCAAGTAGACAAGGTGAGGCGGTTCCTCTCGGCAAGATACTGAGATGCACTCATTACTGCCCATCATGAATTCGCCCGCCGGAATATAAACGGCACTCTGCAAGCTGGGTTGACTGACTGGAATCAATGTAGGCACAGGCGTTGGTAAGGTATCCTTGATATGCACAGCAAAGTCCGCAAGTGATCCAAGCGTATTGCCTTGCACACAACGGAAGCCTGCAACATCTTTGGTTGGGTCCTGTGGTATGCGCACAGTTACCCGATTTAGAACGGGGAAGGTTGCACCAAATTGACCGCCACGGGTTGTCCAATATGAATTCTTAAGGAATTTTTCAAATATGTTAGGCGCACTTTCCCAGATCTGATTAATGCCTGGATATAAGGTGAATTGTCCTGCCGTCCATTCCGGCATATTGCCGACCATATCTAAAACACCATAAGGGCTCGCATTTACCGGTCGCGTACCCGCTGGTTCCGGCTGTAAACTTGCACGTGCTTCATCCCATGTGTTGCCCCACGGATACATTCGACCATCAGTGCCACGTGCTGCCTTTTCCCATTCCATTTCACTAGGAACGTGCTTACCAACCCATTGACAATACGCTTGAGCATTGTAACCAGTGACAAGGGCCGGATAATCTTTATAAGCAGGATCAGACATGTAAGAGTCAGGAAGTTGGTAAAAGCTTGGGAGTATAGGAGTCGAAGCACAGACCCCTGCAGTGACACACCGAAGGTATCGATCATTGGTTACTTCAATTTTGTCGATTGAAAAAGCGGGAAGGGAGATTTGAAGTAGGGGAACCTCTTTAGCAAATTGGGTAGGATAAGCAAGGTTGTCCTTTTCAAGCAAGTCAGCATATACTTGAGCATATTCCTGCATTGAAATGCCCATCAAGAATTCTCCAGCCGGAACTTCTACCATTGTCATATCATCACTGCCCATTGCGGGAATGGGCGTTGGCATAGCTGTTGGTGTAGAGGTGTTGGTTGGCTGGGCAACAGGACTCGGCGTGGCCGTTGGTGCGGCGCGCATGGCAAGCGCATCTGGCGGCAACGTTGGTTCACTTGGTGCAGGCGGCGTGACGGTAGGGAGTTTGCTCACATCCCAGGTTGCGACGACTACTCGCGTTGGCGATGAGATAAGCGTCGATGTTGAGGTGAATGATGGAGTCGGAACGATGGCTGGCGAGCGCAATTGAGGAAGCATTGTCAGGCTGGCAACAATCAACAACAACCCTACTCCGACTAACATCCACAGGCGCGCTTTCGGCATGAGGCATTCACTTTCGGTGGCAGGCATTATGCCCGCTCAGTGTGCAACAAAGCCGCGTCCCTGTCAACGAAGCATGGCTAATGGGTTACTCGTTAGTGCGGAGCCTCCCTGCGGGACGCACCACGCACCACGCACCACGCACCACGCATCACGCATCACTTTTCACTCATCACTTTTCACTTCTGGTATACTTTCTGCATGCCCACTGTCATCAACTGGCCCGCCATCACCGCCGAAGCCGTTCACCATTTGCAAGCGCTGCTCCGCATCGATACGACCAATCCGCCGGGCAACGAGCTGGCCGCCGTCGAATATCTGGCGGGCGTGCTGCGCGTGGAGGGCTTTGAGCCAATCGTGTTGGAGTCGGCCCCGCAGCGTGGCAATGTCATCGCACGCTTGAAGGGCGATGGATCGCTGCCACCGCTGCTGCTCTACAATCACCTGGATGTGGTCCCGGCCGAACCTCAACATTGGACACATCCGCCCTTTAGCGGAGACGTGGCCGACGGGTTCGTGTGGGGGCGCGGCGCGTTGGATATGAAGAACGTCACGGCGATGCAGTTGATCACACTGGTGTTGCTAAAGCGAAACAACATCCCATTGCACCGCGATGTGATCTTCGCCGCCACGTCCGACGAAGAAATCGACAGCGACGTGGGCGCGGAGTGGCTGATCAAACATCATCCCGATCTGGTGCGCGCCGAATACGGCCTCAGCGAAATGGGCGGCCACACGTTGTATCTGGAAGGCAAGAAATTCTATCCCATCATGGCTGCCGAGAAGGGCACCTGCTGGCTCAAGATTCGCGCGCGCGGCCAGCCCGGCCACGGTTCGGTGCCACACGCCGATCACGCCGTGCTGCATCTGGTGCGCGCGATCGATCGCCTGATGGCTCATCCACTGCCCTTGCATCTCACGACGACCGCTTCGACCTACGTGCAGCGGCTGGCGCGATCGGTGGGCGGTACCACCGGCTTGTTGTTATCCGCCATGCTGAATCCGTTGCTGCACGATGCCGCGTTGAAGGCCATGCCCGATCGAGCACTGGCCGATGCGCTGCACGCGATCTTTCACAACACGGTGTCGCCCAATCAATTGCGAGCCGGCTACACAGCCAACGTCATCCCTTCCGAAGCTGAAGCGATTTTAGATGGCCGGATGCTGCCCGGCATCGACGTGGAGGCCTTCCTGGCCGAAGTCCGTCCGCGTTTGGGCGAGGGGATCGAGATCACGATCGAGCATACCTCACCGCCGCTGGAAGTCTCGAGCGAGACCCCGCTGTTCAAACTGATCGAACAGCAGATCGCCCGATCGGATCCCGGCGCGATCGCGGTGCCTTACATGATGGCCGGGGCGACGGATGCCAAGTTGTTTGCGCAGCTGGGGACGCAGTGTTACGGTTTTGCGCCGCTCAAATTGCAACCCGCTACGCCGTTCGACGGCCTAATCCACGGCCACGATGAGCGCGTCGACCTTGAGGCGTTTGCGTTCGGCGTGCAGGTCCTGTATGAAACCGTGCATGATTTTTGCGCGCGCCAGTAAAGTCCGCAGAATTGGCGCGGTTGAAAATCGTGCTATAATCATGTCGCACATCTTTCACCAACCAAATTCTTATTGACGAATGAGGCAGTTTCGGGGTAAACTGTTTCCAACGGTATGCTACAGGAGCACTCTCATGGCTGAGAACAAGAAGAAAGTTGTCTGCATAGAAGACGAGCCTGAAATCATCGATCTCATCCGCTTGATTCTGGGCCGCAAAGGGTTTGATCTAACCGGCGCCACGGGCGGCCTGGAAGGGCTGGACGCCATTCGGCGTGTGAAGCCTGATCTGGTGCTGCTGGATTTGATGATGCCGGATATGGATGGCTGGGAAGTTTATCAGCAGATGAAGGCCGATCCGGAGTTGAAGCACATTCCTGTGATCGTCGTAACGGCCAAGGCGCAGAGCATCGATAAGATTTTGGGCCTGCACATCGCCAAGGTCGACGATTACGTGACCAAGCCCTTTGGCCCGCAGGAATTACTGCAGAGCGTCGAACGCGTACTCGCCGCAAAGGCGCAAGCAGCGTAAGGCGACTCTATTCCAGCATAGAGCAGCGCGGCGCGATCGGCCTACTGATCGGGCCGCGCTTTTTTGTGCGCACGGGGTGAGGCGAGTTTATTGCTTGACGATCGCTACCGCCAGCCAACCATCACCCAGCGGATCGGGCTTGGCGACGACAGTCACCTGATCGCCTACCTGCGGTTTATGATTCGCATCGGGCAGCGATTGCAAAGTCTGGTCAAGGCGAAAGGCCGTCGTCTCGCCCTGCTGGCCTACCACGTCGAGTTTATCGCTCTTGACAGCGCTGATCAGGCCAACGTAGTGCATGCGCTGCGGGCTTTGCGGCACGACGACGATCTTGGTAGCCACATTCTGCCCGTTGAGTTTCTGCACCCACACCGCCACTTTGTCACCCACCTTCAATTGGTTTAACGCGGGCGTGCCATTGACCGTCAACAGATGCATCCCCTCGGTAGTCTGAATGCTCAAGCTCTGTGTACCAATCGCTTGCAGCACGCCCACCAGGCCGACGGGCTGCGCGGCTGCTTCGTTGGCCGCGGGGGGCTGAGCCACCGCCGCTAATTGTGGAATCGTCGCTTGCAGACCGCTGCCGTTCAAGCGCACTCCTAACACACCACCCAACACAAACACCACCGCCACTATCACTGCCATTTTCACGAGTTTCATTTCTACCCTCCTCAAGGTTGAAGTTGACTTAATCATACATCAACTGACAAGCGAAGTCGATGGGAGAAGTGGGGGATAAGCACCAGGCAGACGTAAAAAACCGATCGGGATTCGTTACACCCGATGTTACTACTCAGCCGTCATGCCCGAACGCTTCTGTCGGGCATCCAGATTCGCGGCTGGCACGGCCTCTGGATTCCCGCCACGTCGTACCCGGCACAGTGTGCCGGCGACGCGCTAGGCGCAAGCACGCGGGAATGACAGCGCCGCCACAGGCTGAGTAGTAACCACCCGATCGGCCTGAAAACCGTTTGGCGTTTGAGCTATGGCTGGTAGAGCACCGTGATGATGAGGAAGGCTTGCTCGCCATTGGGCTTGCTGGCGATGATTTCCAACACATTTGGCCCCGGTTCCAACGGCACCGTTAGCGCGAAGCGGCCATCGGCGGCGGCCAGGCCGACGGCATCGTTGACGCTGACAATGGCGTTCGGAATGGTGACGCCGCTGACGAGCAGCGGTGACGCATTCGTCGTATCGCCATCGTGTGGCGCTTCCAACGTGATGGTGAAGTTCGCCGTAGGTGTGGGCGTATTTGGAAGAGCCAGCGTCGGCGGAATCTCCGGCACGATGATCGTCGGCGGAGGCGGGGTGAAGATCGGCACATCGGGCACGGTTCCACCAGTGGGGGGCAGCAAGGTCAACGGCGGTTCGCGTCCCGGCGTGGAGTTTACGCCCGGCGTGGAGTTTACACCCGGCGTTTGATCGCTGCCCGTGCCGTAGGGTGAATAGACCGTCACACTGATCCGCGGCGTGCCATTGGCATTCATGGGCACGCCTTGCGGCGTCAACAACGTTTGCGACGATTGCACCGCGCGCTGGAGAATGCCGCTGGTAAACAAGAGATAGGCAATAATGCCCAGTAAAACCAAGATGACGAAGTTTTTCATGACAACTCACAACTGTTAGAATGTACTGTAATTATACTCGCATCGGAAACTCTCCCTGCCAGACACCCTCAAGATCGAGGAACTGGTTTTTCGACTTCACTGCTGGGCGTCTCATTTGCTGCGCATGGGCCAACCAATGACGAATGCCAGGAGAACGAGAAGTATCTCCATAAAGCCAAATAACGCTAATTCTGGACGTCCCAGATTTCCTAGTCGAGATACGAGAGCAAAAAACGCTAGACCCCAGAAGATTGCCAGCAGCGCAAATCCTCTGAACATCATTTTCGAGAGCAATTGAAATTCGAGATGGTGATTCGGCGGACCCGCTAATCGTGCCTGCAAAACCAGGCGCAATCCATCATTATGCTATGTTGAAGGTAGATTCATCTGACAGAGCCGTGTCAGTTCAATTTGTCCGCCATAATCAAGTGGATAATAGCGAATGAGCACGGCGATGCTATGTGCCTGCGTGCCCACAGAACAAATCTGATCATAGTTCACAATGCGTGGTGGTCGTCCGAAGGTAGGATAGATGACCAATCGTTCTGCTTCCAGCACGATGCAACTTTGCCAACGAGGTATGCTCGACAACAAGGTTATGATTCCATAAGCCAACATCCCGCCGATCAAAACTGTAAATACGAGAAATTCCCATAGCTGGGTGCTCTCCCGGCTCATCAGATAGCCCAACGGGAGGCCGATGATAAGAGCCGTGATCGGCATGATCGTCCCATTAAATCGGGCATTTCCGACATCCATTACAAAACACAATTCTGGCCACGGGCTGTCTTTCAATAGGGGCAAATCTTGCGAGACCGACGATCGGGAACGAATTGAGCGCGGAGCGCGTCGGCGAACCCAATAGCCGCGGCCGCTCTTATCTTGCAAGAATAGCCCGAAGATTCCCAACACGATGATGGCCACCAGCAAAACAGGTAGCATCGTGACAATAAGTTGTGAAGTAGGTGACATGATGGCTATTGCGTCACAGTAACTCGTACTGGCGTGCTCTCTAACGTCCGCCCTTGTTCATCGATCACCTTTGCCGTAATGGTATGAGCGCCGAGCTGCAATTGCCAGAACGCGCGTACCGGCGAAGTAGTGAACTCGCCTATTGATTGGCCGTCCACGAACAGCGTCAGTCGCGCCAGTTTCACCCCGTCGGCCACGATGGCCTGCACCGGAATGCGCTGCGTCTCGAGGGGTGTCTGCGGTGTGATGCGGTAAATCGTACCACTGTCAGGCCGCGTAATCCTGACCAGCGCTTGACTGTCCGCTGAGGGTTGAGTGCCGCCGATGGCGGGCGGATTGTTCATTGTTAATTGAGGTATGCCATTATCGCGCGCCCATTCGCGCGCTTCGGCGGGCAACATGAGATAGACACGTGTTTCAACTCGATCGCGCGGCGTGTCAGCCGTGGCCGGTAAGCCGGTGGCTACATCGATCTTGATGGGCTGATAGAGGTTATCGGGTTGGGTGGGCTGCGTGCCCGCGATGAACACTTCGCGCTTGGTGTAAGGACAGTACGGCGTCGGCAGCAAGCCCGAAGTGGCGCACACGTCAAGATCGATCAAACCGTCGGGACGCGCAAATGGCTGAATCGGTTTGCCCTTCAACGCTTCTTGCATGAAGTCGTGCCAGATCGGTCCGGCCCCCGACACACCGCTGACCCGCTCCATCGGCTTGTTATCAGCATTGCCCACCCATACGCCCGTCACCAGCTCGGGTGTGTAGCCCAGCGTCCAATTGTCGCGCCAATCCGTCGTCGTGCCGGTCTTGGCCGCGGCCGGTCGCGTGAGGCGCAGCACGCTGTATTCGCTGAAGGCGGGCGCGCGCGCTTTGTTGTCGCTGAGGATGCTGGTGATCAAATAGGCCACACGTGGATCGAGCACTTGCTCGCCCTGCTGCGGCGTGTTGGCGTACAGCGTGTTGCCACGAGCATCGTTGACTTGCAGCACCGCGACGGGATCGATTTTGTGACCGCCGTTGGCAAAGGCGCTGTAGGCCAACGCCATGTCGAGCAAGCGCACTTCGCCGCCGCCGAGCGTAAGAGAGAGACCATACCGATCGGGTTGGCCGAAGGTCGTGATGCCGAGATCGCGCGCCAGCGCGATCATGCGATCGAGTCCGACGTGCTGCAACACCTTCACCGCCGGGATGTTGTACGACGAAGCTAACGCTTCGCGCGCGGACACCGGCCCGTGAAATTGCAGATCGTAATTCTTGGGCACGTACGGATCGCCTTCTTTGGTCGGGAACGATGAGCGCACGTCGAGGATCATCGACGCCGGAGTGAGCGGCGCGGGTGATTGGGGATCGAAGGCGGCGGCATACGTGATCGGCTTGATGCTCGATCCGGGTTGGCGATGCGCGATGGTGGCATTCACGGCGCCGTCGATCTTTTTGTCGAAGTAGTCGGGGCTGCCCAACATCACCAGAATTTCACCCGATTGAGGATCGAGCGCGACCACGGCGGCATCGTTGACGTTCTTGCCGGGTTGATCGGGTTTGTTTTCGCGCAGATCGGCCAGATGCCGCTGGGCAATGGCCTGCGCGGTGTTCTGCCAATCCAGATCGAGCGTGGTAGTGACGACAAGGCCCTGCGTGTAGATCGCCTCCAGGCCGTAACGATCTTCCAGCCATTGGCGCACATAGGCCACGAAGTGCGGCGCTTCGATCGGGAAAGGCGTCGCCGCGAATTGCAGATCCTCCGTTTTCGCCAGCTCCGCTCGATCGGGTGTGACGTAGCCTTGCTTCGCCATCAAATCGAGCACGACGGTTTGACGTTGTTTGGCCGCATCGAGATCGGACAACGGATCGTAGCGACCGGGCGATTGGGGTAGTCCGGCTAACAGCGCACATTCAGCGAGATCAAGCTCGCCGACCGATTTGCCAAAATAAACCTGCGCCGCCGCTTCGAGGCCGATGGCGAGATTGCCGTAGTACGCTTCGTTGAGATACAACGCCAAAATGTCGTCTTTGCTGAAATTCTGCGTGATGCGCCACGCGAGAATCGCTTCGCGCAATTTGCGTGTGAGCGTGCGCTGCGATCGTTCGTCGGGCGAGAGCATGAGGTTGCGCGCCAGCTGCTGCGTAATGGTGCTGCCGCCCGATAGGACTTCGCCGCCCTGTAGATTGATCCAGATCGCGCGTAGAATGCCGATGAAGTCCACGCCGGGATGCGTGTAGTAATTGGCGTCTTCCGTGGCGATGGTGGCTTCGCGGCAATACTGCGGAATGTCGTTGAATTTGACGGGTGTATGCCGGCCTTGATGCGGATCGGAAATTTCATACAGCACGCGCCCCTGTCGATCGAGAATGCGCGTCGATGGCGCCGAGGCATGTTGATAGAGCGTGTCGAGTGACGGCAGATCGACAAACAGCCAGGCGTAGATTCCCGCCGCGCTGACGAGGCCAACGACGATCAAGATGAAGAGTAAACGTTTCCAGTGATAACGCATAAGCAATGATCAATTAACAATGATCAATGATCAATTAGAAACCGGGTTTCTTCAAGTTAATCGTTCAATTCCATCAGAAAGGCAGAAACCCGGTTTCTTTTGGATTGCTGATATAACGTTTTCCAACGCGCGAAGGTTTCCTACGCTTCGCCTCCATTCTAACGCCGCTTGGCCTACGGTCAATGCCAGTCCCTAGAGCGAATTCCAGTTTGGTTCACAACTTCTGGAGTGGAGCCTTGCCCGTATCCGCCCGCATTGCGGCGGCGGGCCGCTGGGCGTAGGCGGATTCCGGCTAAAGCCTCGAGTCCGGATCCTAAATCAACTTGGGAACTGCTCTGGTGCGCTTTACTACTTCTTCTCGCCTGAAATCCGCACGCTTCGCGTGATTTCAGGCGAGGGACTGGGGTGAGGAAAACAACGAGACCGGCAGCTCGCCGATCTCGTCATCCGTTTACGCGTCGCCCATCCGTTGCCGTATTAGCCGCGTTGGCCCAAGGGTAATTGCGGTTGCTGCAACTGTGGCGTTGGGCTGCCTGCGTCTTCGCCTTTGCCCGCGATGATGGCTTTGGCGCTGATCGATTTACCGTCGCTGCTGCGCAGGCCCAGCACCGCCACACCTTCGCCTACCGTCAAATCAGACACCTTGACGACTTGCAGGCCATCTTCGCCGCGCTTGACGACGAAGGTGTTCGCGTCGGTCGTGACGGTCAGTGTTTGGCCGAACGGCTGCTCGAGCGTGAGGGTGCCGCCGTTGATGGCGCTGATCTTACCGCGCGCCATCGGGCCGATCTTTTCGCGCGGCGTACGGAAGCCCACCTGGGACGCGGTCAACGTCGTGCCGTTCAGTTGACCGACTACCACGACGATGTCACCTACTTTGATGTCGGCCAACGTCGGGTTCTGAAGACCCTTGGCATGGAACTTCGTCTCGGTCGTCGTCACCACATTCAACGCGCCACCCTCGGCCTTGATGATGGCCAGCGTGCTGCCTGTGATCGACTGGACCTGACCCAGTGCTTTGTCGCGCAGGTTCGCCGGGATCAATACCACCACGTTGGCTTGCAGCTTCGCAGCCTGCCAGCGGCCCTGCACCGTCACACGATCGCCCACTTTGAGATTGGACAAGCTAAAGTTAGCATCATCCTTGGCGCGGAACCGGGTGCGATCGGTGGTCTGGATTTGCACGTCGCCGCGCTCTTTCGTCGCCAGCGTAAAAACCGCGCCAGTGATCGACTTCACATCGCCGAGCACGGTGTCGGTGCGCAGCGCTTCGGCCGGGGCGGCGGCCGCTACACCGACGGTTGCCAGCAACAAGGCCACAACGAACAGGCTAATCACTACTTTGTGCTTCATGGTAAACCTCCACACGGGAATAGATTTTCTTCCTCCATCTACGCCTCTATTCTCGTGCAGCGGCGTTGCGCCACTATGGCGGCGCTGTAAACTTTGTGTAAAAAGAAACCGGGCCTTGGCGTCAGACCCGGTTTCAACTTTCTATGCTGGTAGGGCTAGGAGTCTGATGAAAAAGTGCTCCAGCCGCCGTCCCCGGCGGCGACCTCACGCATGGAACCGCCCCGGGGACGGGGCGGAGTCTGATGAAAAAGTGCTCCAGCCGCCGTCCCCGGCGGCGACCTCACGCGTGGAACCGCCCCGGGGACGGGGCTTCGAGCGTTTTTTTCATCACTCGCTTAGGTTGGTATCACGGGCACCCGCACCACGAACATCACACCGCGTTCGGTGGAGACGTTCTCGGCCGTCAGCGTGCCCCCTTGCTGCTGAATGACGGTGTGACTAATGGCTAATCCCAAACCAGTGCCGTGCTGTTTGGTGGTGTAAAACGGCTCAAAAATGTGCTGCATATCGTCGGGCGAGATTGCCGGGCCGTCGTCGATGAACAGGGCGACGACGTGATCGCCGTCGCGTTGGGTGACCACGTGAACCTGTCCGCGCTCTCCGGCGGCTTCGATCGCATTTTCAATCAGATAGAAAAACACCTGGGTCACTTGTGGCGGCGCAACGAAGACCGGCGGCGTGGCCCCTAAGTCGGTCGTCAGTTGAGTATGATACTGCGTCTGAAGGGAACCGACCTGTGCCAGTGCTTGTTGGATTAGATCGTTCACGGCTGCTTCGGCCCGCGGCTCAGCTTCGGGCTGGGTGAAGCTCAAGACACTGTGCGTAATCTGCTCCAACCGATCGATCTCGCGCCCGACCTGGTGCAACTCGTTCGTCAGCTGATCTTGAGCGGAGGTTGACTCCAACGCGTGCTGCAACAGTTGACGCATGGCCTGCAGCGGCTTCTCGATCGCCCGTGCCAGCGCCGAGGCCAGCCGCCCCAGCGCCTCCATTTTCTCGGACTGCATGACGGTGGCTTGAGTCTGTTGGAAGCGCTGAACTTGTTCTTGCTCCAACAGGTATAGACGGGCATTCTCTAACGCCGCCGCCGCCTGGTTGGCAAACGTCTGCAAGGGCTCGGCGTGTTCGGGCTTGAAGAATCCCGCTGTGGCACTTTCCAGATTGATGAACCCCAGCAGTTTTCGTTTGAAGCGGATGGGCGCGCCAATGAACGACTGCACGGCGCGCGAGCCGGGCAGCATCACCCAGCCGGAAAATTCACTCGTGTTGGCAATGACCAGGGGCTGATGCGCCTCGGCCATTTGGCGCAGCTGCAGGGTGTCTGCCACCGCGAACCGTCGGGCGCGCAGCTGATCATTGGCGGCGCGATCGTAGCCCCGCCAGCGCGCCACGCGCGCTACGCCCGCTTCCACCAGCATGATGTTGGCTGCATCATGGGGCACCACTCGTCCGGCGTTGTCCAGAATGCGATCGAGCACGTCGTCCAGATCGATCGTGCCGGTAATGACGGCCGCCGTATCGCGCAGGGCCTCGGCTAATTCGCGCTGCGTGCGCTCCGATTGATAGAGCCGTGCATTCTGAATCGCAATCGCGGCTTCGACGCTCAACCTGGCCAACATGCGTTCGTCATCGGCGTCGAAGGCGTGCGGTTTAGTGCTTTGCACGCTCAAAGCACCAAAATGCTGCGCGCCACTGTGCACCGGTGTGGCGAGCAAAGCCCGCATAGTCGGCTGCACCTCATCGGGCCACGGCATATCGGCGGGCTGCACATCGGAGACATGAATGACCTTGCCCTGGCTCAGCAAGGCCGTCAAGCTGTGGTGGCTCAACTGAACGTACTCATCGCCTGCGTAATCCCGGGAGCGACCACTTTCGGTCACCGCATAAGCGAGTTGACGGGCTTCATCGATCAACAAAAAACTGGCCACGCTGGCTTGCGGAATGATCTGCCGCGCGGAGGCGACAATGAGCTGCAAGACCTGCTCCAGATCCAGTGTTTCATTCAAGGCGCGGCTGATGGTGGCCATCGCTTCACTTTCGCGCAAGCGGCGCTGCAAGCGTTGATGCTGCCGCGCATTGCCGATGGCAATCGCGGCCCAACTGCCGGCCGATTCCAACAAGTGCAAATCATCGTCGGTAAAAACATGGGTCTGACGGTGCACCGCCTCCATCACTCCCAACATTTCGCTGCCTAACTTCAGCGGCACCGCGACCACGTCTTGCGCATGGTAGTAGGAGATGTCCTCGACGGCGCGATAGATGCGCGCTCGATCTTCCGCCGAACGCACACGCTGCGCCTGCCCGCTGCGCAGCACTTCGCCGGCGATTCCGGCGGTAGCCGGAATGTGGGTGCCACGCAGCTTGTCGGCGCTGGCGCCATTCACTGCCGCAAACATCAACTCGTCCGGATTCGCCAACAACAGCACCGACACGCCTTCCGCCGCCAGGCGCAGCATCACCTGATCGATCACGGTCTTCAGGACTTCATCCTGATCGAGTCGTGTGGTGACGACTTGCCCCATCTGGGCCAACGAGGCTAACTGTTGTACGCGTCGTTCGATCTCCGCTTCGGCCTGTTTGCGCCGCGTAATATCGCGAATAGTGATCGTCAACACCCTTTGCTGATCTTGTTCGAAGCGGCCCAGCGAAACCTCGATCGGGAACTGCGTCCCATCCTGGCGCTGCCCGTCACACTGCAAATACTCGCCGGCCGGCGTGGCGGGTAATTCCGTTGCGGTGTCCACTACTTCGGCGCAGGAATCACTGTTAAAGCGTGGGATGAGCTGCGTGATCGGCTGGCCGCTGATCTCGGCGGCCGTCCAGCCAAACATGCGCTCGGCGGCCGGGTTAAACAAACTGATGTGTCGCTCTTCATCGGCCAGAATGATGGCATCGGTGGCCGTGTTGATGATACTGGCCAGCCGGACTTCGTTGGAACGCAGGGCCTCTTCGGCCTGGCGCGTCCGCAGCAAACGCCGCACGCGCCGCCGCAAGACTTGGTTGTTAATGGGCTTGGTCAAATAATCGGTAGCGCCGGCGTCGAAGCAGCGATCGATCGATCGTTTGTCGTTCAGGGCCGTGATCATTAACACCGGCAGCCGGTCGCCGTCGGGCAGGGCCTGAATGCGCGTGCACGCTGCGGCCCCGTCCATGACCGGCATCAAAATATCCATCAACGCGACGTCGGGCATCTGCTGCTGGCACAGGGCGACGGCTTCTTCGCCGTTGCGCGCTTCGATAATGTGGTAACCATCGCGTTCCAGCAAAATGCGCAGCATCGCGCGAATATCCATCTCATCGTCGGCGATTAAAATAACAGGAGCGGCGTGGGGCATAGGATTACCTCGTTGGGTCAAGGGGTGCGCGGGCCGAGGATGAATCGCCAGGAAGTGCGGCCCTCGGTCTCGCAAGGTTCGGCGCGCAGATCACGCACCACCACCGACGTCGGTTTGTCGACACCTACATTGTACGTCTGATCAAGCTGCATGTCGAAATCGCCGTAGCCCGGATCGATCTCGGGCTTGAGGCCCGTGACAAACCGATCGGCTCCGCCCTCCCAGGTGATCCACACTTCTTTGCCGGGCACACTTTGCCCCAACGCATCGAGCACGATCACGCGAATTTGCGGCGGTTGCTTGCCGTGGCCGCATTCGGCCCGGCGATCGATCACTTGATAGTCGGGGATCGGTGTCACGGTGGGCGTCAAGGTGGGCGGCTGTTCCAGCGTGGCCGTCGGCCGCGGTGTTTCGGTGCGATGCGGCGTCGCCGAGACGCGCGGCGTGGGCGAGGGTCGCGGCGTGGGTGTGATGATCGCGGCGAGATAGACCTGCATCCCTGGCGTGCTGGCATTCAACCGATCGGCTAAGCGGGCTAAGGCGCGCGCCTTGGCATTCGGGCCGGCGGCGTTGTACTGATCAAACGCGGCCGCCAGCGTCTGTGCTAAATTGGGATCACGCAGGGCATCGAGGCGAGTCTGCGTGCGTTCCCAATCATCGTCCTGCGCATAAGCTTCGGCGGCCATCAACAGCCACGCTTCACGATAAGCCTTCGTCACCTGCGCGGGCGATGATTCGCTAAACGTGACGGGATCGATCAGCCAGGCATAGCCGAGGCCCAACACCAGGCCAATCACTAACAATATCAAAACCAGGGCACGTGTGCTCATGGGGTAAGATACACGTCCGTCTGCGGCGACCGCGCGCCTAAGGCGGCCGCGAGTCGCGCTAGATAAGCGATTTGTATCGCTGGCAAATTTTGCTCGATGGCGCGCGTGGCACGCTCGAGCACCAGAGCGCCCAGATCCTCGGAATCGAGCGGACGCAGTCGGGTCTGCGCGGCTTCCAGATCGTGATCGTAGGCAAACGCCTGGGCGGCCATCCAGATGGATTCATCTTTCCAACTGGCGCCCATGCGATTGGGCTGGGCCTCGGTATAAGTCACCGGCCAGACATACCAGCCGATGGCAACGCCCAGACCCAGTCCGATCGTGAGTGCTATGAGAGAAATGATGATTTTGCGCATAATTGAGCACAAAGCAAAAACGGGCACTCTCTCGATGCTGAGATCACGCCCGTCCGCCGATGTTTGGTATAATCTAACGCGGTTTGCTGCTGCACAGTGTGCCGCACAGTGCCGAAGGAGGGAATCGAACCCTCATATCCTTACGGATACACGATTTTGAGTCGTGCGCGTCTGCCTGTTCCGCCACTTCGGCTGAGTGGCGTTATTGTAGTCGAGCCTGGTTTATTCGTCAAGTGATGATCAGCGTACATGGATGAAAACGCCTTAATCCGATCAGCGCAAAAGGGCGACATTGATGCCTTCAATCGCCTGGTGTTAGCGTACCAACACCAGGTGTATAACCTTGCCTATCGCATCATGAGCGAAGAGGCCGCCGCGGCCGATGCCACCCAGGAAGCGTTTATCTCAGCCTACAATCACCTCAACAGTTTTCGCGGCGGATCACTCAAGAGTTGGCTGCTGCGCATCGTGACCAATGCCTGCTATGACGATTTGCGCCGCCGCAAACGCCGCCCGGCCACTTCGCTGGAAGACTTGATGGGCGATGAAAACGGCGAGGCCGAGTTCGATCTGCCATCGCCTACGGACGGCCCGGAAACGATCGTGCAACAGCGCGAAATGGCGGCTTTGCTGCAACGCGGCATCACGACCTTGCCCGACGATCAGCGCATCGTGTTGGTGTTGAGCGACGTGCAGGGGATGAGCTACGACGAAATCGCGGAAATCACCAAGAGCAATTTGGGGACTGTGAAATCACGCCTCAACCGGGCGCGCGCCAAGTTGCGCGAATATCTGTTGCAGACGCAGGGGGAACTTTTGCCAGAGAATTATCGTCTTGATAGCAACCAAGGCTAGATCGCGTTGGTAACGTAAGATCGACGTAGGAAGTAAACATGGCACGGCAAACAGATCATCATCGGGCTAAAGACTTAATTTCAGCCTATCTCGACCAGCAGGTGACGGCCGAAGAGAAACAATTCTTCGAGCTTCACATCGCCGCGTGTGCGGATTGCCGCGCGCAGCTGGAAGCCACCCGATCGATGGTGGCGGCCCTGCGAGCCATGCCCGTTGTCAAAGCGCCGCGCTCGTTCGTGCTGCCGCGTGAGATGGCTAAACAACCCAAGCGATCGATTTTTGCCTGGTATCCGGCGTTACGGCTGGCGACGGCGCTGGCCGCGATTGCCTTTGTCGTACTCTTTGCCGGTGATGTGCTGATCAACCGAACAGATAGTGGTGGCACCGCGCTGTCGGTTCCGGCGGCGGCTCCTGCTCCGCTGCTGGAACAGGCAACCGAAGTCATGCCGGCTCCGGCGGCGACTATCGTGGCACAGGCCGCTCCGACTGCGGCACCGGCCTCCGCGGCCAGTAACTATGCTGCCACCGAACCCGGTGTCGCGGCGGCCCCGCCGATGACTGCCGGTGCAGCTGCCAAAGTTGCGCCGACCGAAACCATTACGCAGACCGACTCCGCCGCGGCAAGGCTGCTCACGCTAACGCCTACGCCCGAAATGACCGCTGTGGCCGCTGCGCCACAACCACTGCTTGAGGCGACGTCTGAACCTGCCGCTGAAGCGCCGGCCGATCGATCTGCGGCACCGGCTGTTGAGCAACCCGTTACTACAACTGCTGCAGTACCCGCTGCCCCGGCGATCGATCCACTGCGTGTGATTGAGCTGGCCTTGCTGGGATTGGTGATCGTATTGGGGGTGGCCATGTTCATCGCGCGACGGAAACAAGTCTAGCTGGCCGTCCGCCATAGAAGTTTTGATGGGGTGTAGCTCACCGTCATGCCCGAATGCTTTTGTCGGGCATCCAGTTGACGATTGGCAATTTACGCCGATGAGTTGCTGGATTCCCGCCAAGCCGTACCCAGGCTCCCCCAGAGTCTGGCGGCACGCATGAGCGAGCACGCGGGAATGACTAATCTCGCAGAACTTCCTAGACTACACTTAGTTTATTCTGGATGGCATGGTACACGATAGGCCGTAAAGGAAATAGGTAGGGAGAATTGATGAGACTTGTACGATCCATAGTGGTTTTAGTTTCGGTAACATCTGCCATGCTGATCGTAAATAATACAGTGCCAAACATCATGTATGCTTCAGGCTTTTGGCAACTATTGGCAAGAACGTTTTTGTATGCGGGTGTTGCTGCCTTATTTTATGGCGTCTACTATTTTGTATTCGAGCGTAAGATCATTTTTAAGAGTCGCATAAAGCGCGAAAATCAAAAAGATCGTGTAAATAAATAGACTCATCTCGTTCAACAAACGAAAATCGGGGATGCGATCCAAGATCACGTCCCCGATTTTTTGTATGTCGAGCGCAGGATCTATTTCTCAGCTGCATCCAAACGGGCCGCTGCTGCTTCCACAAACGCTTTGAATAATGGATGAGGGCGATTGGGCCGGCTCTTGAATTCCGGATGGAATTGCGATCCCACCATGAAGGGATGATCGGCCAACTCGGCAATCTCCACCAAGCGCCCATCAGGCGACAGGCCGCTGAGCACCAGACCATTCTTCGTCATCACCTCGCGATAGGCATTGTTGAACTCAAAGCGATGGCGATGGCGCTCATGCACGATGGCGGTGCCATAGGCCCGCGCGGCCTGTGTGCCCGGTACCAATGCGCAGGGATAACTGCCCAGGCGCATCGTGCCGCCCATGTCGGAAATGTCGCGCTGTTCGGGCATCAAATCGATGACGGGATAATGGGTGGTGTGATCGAATTCGGTACTGTTGGGGTCATCGCTGCCGACGATCGTGCGCATCTTCTCGATGCACATCACCTGCATGCCCAGGCACAGGCCCAGATACGGCACTTTGTGTTCACGCGCATATTTTGCCGCGATGATCTTGCCTTCGATACCGCGATAGCCAAATCCGCCCGGCACGACGATGCCTGCCACTTTATCCAACCGTTCGAGACCGCGTCCTTTTTCGAGGTCTTCGGACGAAATCCAATCGATCGTGACATCCACATCGTGCGCCACGCCCGCGTGATACAAACTCTCGCGCACACTGATGTAAGCATCTTCCAGCTCCACGTACTTGCCGACAATGGCGATAGGCAAAGGTTCCTTATCCTTGCGCATCTCTTCAACCATCATGTGCCAGTCGGCTAAATCGGGCGCCGCCGAAGCATTCAACTTTAAGCGATCGATCAGGAAATCGGCCACGCCGAATTCTTCCAGCAACAGCGGCACTTCATACAACACCGCCGCCGTCGCTAACGGAATGACGGCCCGCGGCTCCACATCCGTAAATAGCGCCACTTTTTCTCGAATTGCTTCGTTAACTGGAAGGTCCGAGCGCAGCATGATCATATCGGGATTGATGCCGATACCGCGCAGTTCGTGCACCGAGTGCTGCGTGGGCTTGGTCTTCAACTCGTTCGTCGCGCCGATGTGTGGCAGCCACGTGACGTGAATGTAGGCCACATGATCGCGCCCCACGTCTTTGCGCATCTGGCGGATCGCTTCCAAAAACGGCAAGCTCTCGATGTCGCCGATGGTGCCGCCCACTTCCACGATGACGACATCGGGATTGCTGGAACGAGCAGCCAAGCCGATGCGTCGTTTGATCTCGTTCGTGATGTGCGGAATCACCTGAATCGTGCCGCCCAGATAATCGCCGCGCCGTTCTTTGGAAATCACCTCGGCATAGATTTGGCCGGTAGTGGTGTTGCTGGCGCGCGTGAGGTTCTCGTCGATGAAGCGCTCATAGTGTCCCAGATCCAGATCGGTCTCAGCGCCGTCTTCGGTAACAAACACTTCGCCGTGTTGATACGGGCTCATCGTGCCCGGATCNNACGTTGATGTAGGGATCGAGCTTTTGCATCGTAACGCTGACCCCGCGGCTCTTCAACACCCGACCGATAGAGGCGGCCGCGACGCCCTTACCCACGCTCGATACGACACCGCCCGTACAGAAAATATATTTAGGCATACTACCTCCTGTAAATACCCACCCGCCTCTCGGGTAGGGAGCAAAAAAAGTCGGTGGGGAGGGTCACTTTGCGGGCGACTCTCCCCACCGTCGATTACGAAGATTCAGTTGCGTTCGGATGCCCGTGCTGGCATCGCGCTCCTCTTAGATCAATTTTTCCAAATCGCTAGCGGCGCGGCGCATGTCCAACATAATCAAGCCCAGGCGCGCCTGCTCACGAGCCAACACCGTCAGCACCGCATCCATGCCCACCGACATCAGAATGACGTATCCATTGCTGCCACGGATATAAACCTGGTCTAACTGACCACGTCCTAATTCGCTGGCGATGCGTTCACCCAGGGAGAGCATGGCGGCTGACATCGCTGAGACGCGATCTTCCTCAACTCCCGCCGGTAACGAGGATGCCATGATCAACCCGTCGACCGATACCACGGCGGACGCCTCAACATCCGGGGTACCTGCTTGCAAATCCCGCAAACGATCGACCATCTGCTCGGTGCGTGATTTTGGCATATGAGGAAGCTCCTTTGAATCAGCGAAATAATAGTGGATGGGCACAATATACCACAGGTAAAAAAGCAAGTCAAACAGAACGAGTAAAACAACCCCGCCAGACTTGCGCCTGTTGGGCCGTTTTAGCGATGGCTGGGTCTAGCCTCGTGCCAGCTGTGCGCCGCGTGGCCGATGCCGCACGACTAACGCGCCGATCGCCACGACCACTATCCCGATCGAGATGAGCTGGGCCGTGGGCAAGCCGCCGGCCAACGTCCAGGCATCGGGCCGCAGCGATTCGACGAAGATGCGGTTCGCGCCATACCACAGCATATACAGCAAAATCACATCGCCTTCTTTTAACCAGCGCCATTTGCGCGAGACCAGCACCAGGAAGATGAAACCGATGATGTTGATGACCGATTCGTACAGAAACAGCGGATGAAAGCGCGTGATATCCAGCGGGTACTTCGTGAGGTCGGCGAAGTCGCCATAGCGGTGCGGCGCGTCGATGGAGATGCCCCAGGGCAGATCGGTGGGCGGGCCGTACAGTTCTTGATTAACGAAGTTGCCCCAACGCCCGATCGCTTGAGCGATGATCAGCGCGGGCGCCGCAATATCCAGATAGCGCGCTAGAGATAACTTGTAGTGTCGCACGTAGAGGCCGACGACAATCAACCCGCCGACGATAGCGCCGAAGATGCCCAGTCCGCCCTGGGTAATGCCGATGATGGCATCGAACGGGTGATTACGGTACCACGGGAAGCCGCAGAACGGCACATTTTCCGCGCACCCGGCCGGCGTGGACAGGACGTGGTATAACCGTGCGCCGATAATGCCGGCGATCACGATCCAGATCAACGCGTCCCAAATGCGCTCGGTGTTCTCGCCCCGGCGGCGTGCTTCGCGCGTGGCGATGAATCCGCCGATCAGGGCCGCGGTCACGATGATGATCCCGTAAAACCGCACCGGCAGCGGGCCGATGCAGAGGCCGGGTTGAAGTCCTAACTCACAAGGCATACCAGTCTCCTCGCTCAAGCTGATGTGTCAGGCGCGCCTGACGCGCCAGTAAAACGTGGCACGCCAACAACGCGTGGCGTGCCATCAAAGTGTGCCGTAAAAATCAGTGCGTGGCGGTGGCCGAAAACTGCGCCACATTTGAAAAACGCCTAGCGCCACCAAAACGATCGGGCCGGCGGTGATGCCGGACAGCGGATCGAGCGTGACCCACAGCAAGAAGCCGCCCAGCCCGATCAAGAACAAGCCCGGCAGCCAGCCGCGCGCGGGACGGCGGCGGTGGCGGATCACATAGAGGCCGGTGCCATAATCGGGTCCGGCCCAGCGATCTTCTTTCACCCAATAGCGCGCGATCCATTTCCATACACCCCAGGCCACCAGCACAATCGGCCAGTATTGCCGCACGATCGGCGGCAGGGCCTGCCCGTGATCGATCAAGAGCAACACGCCGAGCGCCAGAAGCAGCACTCCGCCGATCAACGAACTCCACCGAAACGAGCGCAACGACATGTTGAATGAATGACTCACTGCCACAGCGTGGCGTGCGTTATTTGAAGAGCTTGATCAACGTCCGCGCGGCCCAGAACACGGCCCACCCTGCAAAGAGCAGGCTGGCGACCAGCGCGCGATTCTCGTCGATGATGGGATGCACGTCGACGCCCTCCGCGGTGATCTCGGCCATGGCGACCGGTCGTGCCGTCACCCGGCCGCTGCCGCCGCCGCCCACGCCCTCGTCCACCGCGCTTTCTGCGTCGGGACCAGCGCCGACCCCTAAGCCGACGCCAAACATTTGCGATACGCTGGCGACCGGTATGACGATGGCGCTGCCATACGGAATGGGTTCGCCATAGACGCTCGTGACGACGGCCTTGTTTTGCGCGCGCTCGAATGTGGCAAAAAAATGATTAACGGCCTGTGCCACGGGCCTGATAGGTTGTTCTTCCGACATGGCAGGCTCCTTAAAACACCAGTTCATCTGGCGACTTTGACGATCGGTAGTGGGACCAGGTCGTGAAGATCGTCAACACCAGCGGCAAGACGATAGCCGCGATCAACAGCGCGATCTCCAATTGCAGATTGACGTCGGTCACGGATGTGCGGCGTTCCGTGCCGGCGCGGCGTTCGATCACCGCGGTCGGACGCGCCCACATCAACAGCGCGCCGCCGCCCGCGGCGTTGTGATCGGTTAGCGCCATTTGCTTTGCTTGAAGCGACCACACTTCGGCTTCGGTCACAATCTCGCGATCGCCCAGCTGCAGCGGCGGACCATGTTGAATTTCACGCCGGAATCCGTTCATGGGTCCTGTCCTTCGCGCGCGATGAACTGCCGCGCGTAATCTTCCTCTTGTTGAGGTGTGGTGATAAGGCCGTCTAACACCGCGTCATGGATCTGCTCCAGCAGGCGACCCAACCCCGGGCCACGTAGTGCGCCCAGCGCCTGCAACTGATGACCGTCGAGCGCAGGCTTCACGTGGCGCAGCTCATTCAGACACAGCCCAATATTTTGCTGAGCTGCAGGCCGATCGATCACGGTCAGCGCGGTCCGCAGCGCCCGATCGGAATACGCCGCTAAGGCGCGATAGATCTCACTGCGGCGCTGCAACATCCCGATCGTTCCTTGCGCGTCCCGTAGAGCCTTCACCTGCGCCACGTCGACGGCCTCCGCGCGGGCTAAGTTTACACGCTGGCTGAATCGCGTCAAGCTCGACTCTGTCAGGCGGCACGTCAGCCACGCCCAGCAGGTGAAACGATCGTCCTGCGCCTCCTCTACGTTGCGCTCGGGAGGCGCAGTCTGCGTTTGAAAGCGCGCGGCGATCCAATCGTCGACGACGCAGGCCGGATCGATCTGGTGCAAGACACCCAGGTCATGCAGCCGCAACAAGGGCTTCAACGGCTGTGCTTCGCCAAAGATCAATTCCAATTCGTGCCGCAGGCGATCGCCGCTGACTTGATCGAGCGCGGGCAGAGCCGGCGGGATCAGCTGCAGCGTATCGGTGGCGAAAGAAAAGCCAAAGCGCTGCTCGAAGCGCGCTCCCCGCAACAGCCGCGTGGGATCATCTTCGAAACTGCGTGGATGCAAGACGCGCAAAAGTCCTTGCTGCAAATCCTGTTCGCCGCCGTGCAAATCGATCAACTCGCCCTGATGGTCACCGTCCAACCGAATGGCCAGCGCGTTAAACGTGAAATCGCGGCGAACCAGATCGGTCTGAAGCGTGCCGCGCGTCACCTCGGGCAGTGCGCCGGGATGCGCGTATGTTTCCGTGCGGGTGGTCGCCACATCGATCGGCGCGGAGCGTGCACGGCCCGGAAAATAAAGTTTCGCCGTTCCAAACCGCTCGAACTTTTTCCACGCGCCACCCAAATCGCGCGCCGCCACGCGAGCCAGCGTCAAGGCGTCGCCCTCGGTCGTGAGGTCGAGATCGGTGCCGGTGCGGCGCAGCAGGCAATCGCGCACCGGCCCGCCCACGATGTACAACGACATCTCGAGCCGCACCGCAATTTCAGCCAGTCGTTGCAAGATCGACCAATCGGGTTCAGCTAAAGCTGCCTGCAGCAGTTCGGCATAAAACATGTCGCGCCTCACCAGGTTACGGCGTGGCCGTAGGCGTAGGCGTGACGGTCGGCGTGATGGTAGCCGTGGCCGTGATCGTGGCGGTACCCGTGATCGTAGGTGTCGGCGTGATCGACGGGGTGGGCGTAATCGTCGGTGTGCTGATTGGCGATGCAATTGTCATTGAGGGCGTAGGCTTAATGGTCGGTGTAGCCGAAGGCAACAGAGTCGCGGTGGGTAGCACGCGCGTTGGAACCAGCGTGGAGGTGGCGCTGATCGGCGGCTCAGTGGGCGGGAGCCGCGGTTGAGCGGGCGGCGTCTCGCTTGTCGGCGCCGCGACAGCATCAGATGCGACGGTCGGCGGAGGAACCGCGGCGGGTATGCCTTCGGATAATGGATTCGATTCGACGTTGATTAACGGCGTCGCCAGCAGACCAGCATCCAGCGCCGAGGGCGTTGGAGTGCCGGCCCGATCGCTCGAGCCCCCTGCGCCGATCCATGAGCCAAACAGCGCAGAACTCAATCCGCATAGGACTACCACTGCGGCAAAGATCGCAGTGGACGCTTTCCACAACCGCAGTTCGGCGCGGGCCGGTTCCTGATTGATCGGCTGCGGGGCGAGGCCGGCCAGAACGGCGATTAACGATCCGGCCAGTGTGAGATAGATGCCAATGCCGATGCCGGACAGTGGCGACACGGCGGTATCGCCCATGATGGTGCGCCCCAACCCGATCGTGTTCAGCACACTCGCCAGCGCCATGACGCCCGCCGCAAAACCCAGGGCCGCGGCCGGTATACTGACGCGCGGTGTTTGAAACGGCGACCAGAATTGCAGCACAATGGCGAGCACGCCAAAAATCAAAATGGGCCAGCCGCCCGATGTGGCCGGAGCCATCATCCGCACGATCGGCTGGAATTGCGCCGACACCCACGGCAGGAATGATCCGATGATGATGAGGGCGCCGCCCAGAGCCGCTAAAGCGCGCAGATCGACGCGCAGCGTGATGGTTCGTTGCACGATCGTTGTCATCCCGCTCGACGAGGGGGATGGTATAGGCGTTTTAGGTGGGGTAATTCCGGCAGCCATTAGCGTTGATTATGCCCGATTTGAGGTAAGTAGGCAAGTAGGCGAGGAAACAAGTAGACAAGGAAACAAACAAGAAACCGGGTTTCTCCGTGCTATTCACCCAATACGTCAGGAGTGGAGAAACCCGGTTTCTATGTTGCGAAAAACTACTTTCCTAATCTTTTCTTGAATTCGGCATCTAACGCGGGCACGATCTGGAACAGGTCGCCGACCACGCCGTAACGCGCGAGTTTGAAGATGGGCGCTTCAGCATCTTTGTTGATCGCCACGATGATTTTGGCAGTGCGCATGCCGGCTTGATGTTGGATGGCCCCACTGATACCATTGGCAATGTACAGATCGGGCGCAACCGTCTTGCCCGTTTGACCCACTTGATGCGCGTAGGGAATCCAACCGGCATCGACCGCAGCGCGGCTCGCGCCGACGGCGGCCCCCAGCGTCTTGGCCAGTTCGACAATGGGCTTGAAGCCTTCCGGCCCGCCGACGCCGCGTCCGCCGGACACGATGATGCGCGCATCGTTCAGACTCACTTCGCCTTCGCCTTCCACCGTAAAGCCCAGCGACTTAGTCAAGATTTGATCTTCGCTCAACACCGGCGCGACCGCTGTCACTTCGCCGAACTTGCCCGCCACCGCTTCCGGCATCGGGAAAGCGCGCGATCGGGTGGTAATGATCAGCGGCGTGGTCTTCACGACGACGTGCGATAACAGTTTGCCCGCGTAGACCGGTCGAGTGACCACCACTTGATCGCCTTGCTCTTCGATGGCGATGCAGTCGGCGATCGCGCCGGCTTCCAATTCTACGGCGAGGCCGCTGCTGACATCGCGCCCGCGCGTGGATGCGCCCGCCATGATTACCGTGGGCTTGAGATCGATGGCGACCTTCGCCAGCAGCGCGATGGTTGGCTCGGCGCGATAATCCACCAGCGTGGCATCCTCACACACGATCGCGCGATCGGCGCCCAGCGTGATCGCTTCGTGCGCGATGGCGGTGGCGTTTTCGCCGAAGACCGCTGCGGTGACGGTGCCGCCCTTGGCGAGCTTCTTCGCCTCGCCGAGGCATTCGTAAGAAACGGGTACGGCTTTGCCCCTAAAGGTTTCAATCCAGACGAGAATGTTGTGTGCCATGTTCATGTCCTTGTTGGACACGGATAAACGCCGATAACACGGATTTATCTTATGGCTTTATCCGTGTTCATCCGTGCAATCCGTGTCCCCTTAAATGACCTTCTCCGCCAGCAACTTATCGGCCAGCGACACGGCAATAGCTTGCGGCGAATCACCGGCGATGATGTCGCACGTTCCGGCGTGTGCGGGCGGCGGGAAAACTTTGATCCATTGCGCCGCCGCATGGGCCGCGCCGACCTTGCCCGCTTCCGCGCCAATGGCGGCCGCATTCAGTGTGGGGATTTGCAGCTTGCTGGCTTTGCGGATGTTCATGAAGGAGGGATAGCGCGGCTCGTTGATTTCTTTGACCACGCTAAGCACGACGGGGAGTTTACTACCGACGCTCTGGCGACCCTCTTCGAGCAGGCGCGTCACTTTGATCGACTTGCTGCCGGGATTGAGTTCGTCGATCTTCGCCACGTACGAGAGGAGCGGCCAGTTCAAGCGGCGGGCCACACCCGCGGGAACAAGTCCCGTGTCGCCGTCGATGGCCTGCTTACCGAAGATCACCACATCCACTCCGCCCAACTGCTTGATGGCTTGCGCCAGGATGTGGGTGGTTGCTAAAGCATCGCTGCCTTCGAAGGCCGCATCGGAGATCAACTGCGCTTCGTCGCAGCCCATCGCCACGGC
>PMCF01000207.1:0-218 GCA_003154115.1 Anaerolineae bacterium | reverse complement strand
TGCTGAGTGCTGATTGGGGTTAGGCCGCGCAAAAGCGCACGGTCGAAATTATTATAACACACTGCGTCAGGGATTTGACGCGGAGCGGTAGAAGATCAATGGGACGCTGACGCGAAGCGCGCTGATACACGCGGATGATGCTATGTTGAAGCAGAGTCATCTTGCTCGGCAATAGGCAGCGTGAACCAGAACGTGCTGCCTTTGCCCGGTTCGCTTTC
>PMCF01000188.1 GCA_003154115.1 Anaerolineae bacterium | reverse complement strand
TTGTAAAAGAATAACTTCCGATTTTGAAATCGCCATCCACTGTAAGAACCAAACGTTTCGTGCGGGAAAATCGGAACTTATTCTTTTACACGTGCTTAGCGAAGCATCTCTTATGCCGGCGTAGAGACCCTTCGCTGCGCTCACGCCGTGTCCGCAAAGCGGCGGCGCGCTAGGCGGAGTGACGCTCTTCTGGGTACAACTTCACAATTCGCAGCGACGATCTGGACTTCGTGCATCGCAAGAAGGATTTGAGTGTGGTCGTGCAGCGGATTGAGGATCGCTTGACGGGGCGGGAGGAAGTGGTGTTTAAGTAGTGCGTATTGCGTGGTGCGTCCTACGGGGAGGCTTCGCACTGAAGCGCGAAAAACGATAAATAGGGAGAGCGTTCGAACAATCACGCTCTCTCTTTGTTTGTGGTTACATCTGACTGCTTTCTTCGACCTTCTAATCTGTGCTCATCGCTGGTTCCGTTTCCCGCAGACCCTCTCATCGATAACGGAATGCTCGGCGAGTTTAGCTGACTCGCTGGATGCGGATTAGTGGTGAAGTGAGGATCGCTTAACGGGACGGGAGAAAGTGGTGTTTAAGTAGTGCGTGATGCGTGGTGCGTGAAGAGTGAAAATTGATAAAGCAGAGAGAGCGTGATTGTTCGCACACTCTCTCGGTATGTCTCAGTAAATGACCGACCTCCTGGCTGTGGGCTCGTTATTCAAAGCTTCACTCATCGGTTTGGGCACATCGACTATAAGCTCATATTGTGCGACGCGAGCAGTTAGGCTCGTGTAAGTGCTTGAATAAAATCTGATACAACCCCGTCAGGATCACTCCAGCAACGGTCTGCGCCAAATATCTCGTAGACACTTATACCTAGCTTCGTAAACTCACGCCGTCGCTCATGTTCTTCTGCTGCCGTTTCTGGTGGATGCCATTTATCACCATGAATTTCGAGTATGCCAACTTTGCCTTTGAAGCAAACTACAAAATCTGGTTCCTTATATGTCTTACTGCTTCCCATCACCGCAACTGGCAGTGGAAGTACGAGTAAGCCCTTTCTTAGCAAGGCATCGAAGACCTTAATTTCCGTTTTTGATCTAAAGTTCAATCCTTCGTGAGTCACTTTAGGGCTATCCAAAAATGTAAAAAGTGCTTGGTTGGAAACAGGCCTTACGATTGGTGGGTGCGACAAATCGAGTTGGCATGTCACAAATCGTACGTAGGCGCCTAATTCTGCTATAGCGGAAGTAACCAACTCAAAGAGGTGAGCGAGTTTTGCCGAAGCATCATCATTCGTAGCCCCTTCGACTATTTTGCGAAAATATTCATATTCCTCAAAGGGAACTAGGGCGTGAAGCACAACGAGTTTGTCTTTAAAGAAATTGGTAGCGCTAAATAGCCTGAAATCCAGCCTTTCTAGAAGGCTGGCCGCTTCAAACTCACCACGGCGCGAGAGAAGTTGTTGTGTATATAGCAAAAGATTCTTTGTTGCACTTGTATCAAGTGCAGGTTCTATCAGGTCGAATTCTTTAGCTCTTTTTTCCTTGTCGTATAAAATAAGCATTAGGCGCTAATCCCCTTGCAACTAGTGCATTTCGTCAATGTGTCTACGGGTACTCAACCTATAATGAGTCAACCTGTGGATAACAGTTTTCAACTCGATCGAAATGGCGGCTTCGCCGTATCTTACTGTTCCGCGTAGGTGATTCTCACATCGTCGAAGCTGCCGGAGATGTTGGCTTGCGGGCCGACGTCGAACAGCAGGCGCGCCCACTGTCCCATCTGTTTGGTGGGGAGGCTCTTGCGGGCCTGCCCGTCGACGTAGAACGTCAGCTGGTTGCCGTCCCAGCCGATGGCCAGTTCGTGCGTGGCAGGCATGCCGGTGCCCTGTACGAGGGTGTAGACTTCTTCGGCACTATCGTTGCGCGTGTGGCCCACGTAGGCGTACACCGATCCGTCGGTGGGCGCCATCGTTAGATAAGCCCACGAGTCGGGTTCAGCATCCAGCCCGTTGACTTCCAGTCCGATGTCGCTTGAACTATCCGTGGCATCCACCAACGAGACGCGCGCCACGATCATTTTGAGCGATTGTGTCGCGGTGTGCTGCAGGCCGCCGTCCAGATACTCTTCGCTTTTATTCTGGATGGTGTAGACGACACGCCCGTTTTGGATCGACATGGCCGGGCTATTGACCGTGGCCGTGAAAGTGCCACGATACTGCCACGTTGCCGGATTGATCGTCGCGCTGCTGAAATCGTCCAACAGATTCGCGCCGAGTTGGACCATCGAGGGGGCCGAGTTCGATCGGGTGGACAAGATGAGCGCGACTACGGCAATCACCGCGAGGGCGATCCCGGCCACGATCGGCCAAGGGCCGCGTCGCCGTTCAACGGCAGGTACCGTTGACAGTGTGGAAACCGAGGGTAGTGCGGCGGCCGTCAACGTGGCGCCCGAATCCAGCGCGATCTCGTAAGCACCGGCCAGATCGGTGGCGTGGGCATAGCGGTCGGCCGGCGACTTGGCGATCGCTTTCATGATCACGTCGTCGACCTCAGGACGAATGCCGGGATTGTGCAGGTGCGGCAGCGACGGCGTCTCGACGATCTGCTTGAGCATCACCGCCATCGGTGTTTCGGCGTGAAAGGGCACCTTGCCGGTGAGCATTTGATACAGCATGATGCCCAGCGAATAAATGTCGGTGCGCTGATCGATAGACAGACCCTGCGCCTGCTCGGGCGACATGTAATCGGGCGTGCCGACCCCGGTGCCGCTGGCCGTGATGTTGGAGGTGCTGGTCAACATCTTGGCGAGGCCGAAATCCATCAACAGTGCCCATTTTCCATCTTGCAGCAGCACATTGCTGGGTTTCACATCGCGATGGACGACGCCTTGCTGGTGGGCATGATCCAGCGCTTCGGCGATCTGGCGTAATAACTGCGCGGTCTGGCGCACATCGAGCGGGCCTTGCTCCATGAGGTCTTTCAAGGTGCCGCCCGGCACGTACTTCATCACCAGGTAGGGGGTGCGTTCGGCTTCGCCGTAATCATAGACGGGGAGAATGTGGGGATGATCGAGTTTGGCGATGGCCTGCGCTTCGATCTTGAAGCGTTCCAGAAAGCCGGCCTGCGCCAGCAGATATTCCGGCAAGACCTTAATGGCCACGACACGATCGAGCGCAGGCTGGTAGGCTTTGTAAATCGTCGCCATGCCGCCGCTGTTGATCGCTTCGATCAGCTGATATTGTCCGAAGGTTTTGCCGCTGAGGTCTGCCATAAAACGTGAAAAGTGAAGAGTGAAGAGTGAAAAGTGATGAATGGTGCGCTATTCACCCTTCACTCTTCAGTGCTTATGCGTTCCAGTGTCGTGCCAGTTCAACCAGGGCGCGCACGCCGAAGCCCGTGCCGCCGCGAATGACGTAGGGCAGTTTGACGCGCGGCGTGAGCGGCGTGTAACCGGTTGTGTCGGAGACCATGCCGGCGATGTCCCAGTGCGCCCACGGATACGACGTGAACTCGGCCAGGAAAATGGAACTGGTGCCGACGCCACCAGAGCGCCCGCCAGTGTTCTTCATGTCGGCGTTGTCGCTGCGAATCTTGTCGAGGTATTCATCATACAACGGCAAGCGCCACAGTTTCTCGTTGGTGTTGTTGCTGGCGATCTTGATCTGGCGCGAGAGGTCGTCGTCGTTGCAGAAGAAACCGGCGGCTACGTTCTCGCCCAGCGCGATCACACACGCGCCCGTCAACGTCGCCAGATCGATCACGGCCTGCGGCTTGAAGTCGGCCGCGTAGCACAACGCATCGGCCAGAATCAAGCGGCCTTCCGCGTCGGTGCTGATGATCTCGATCGTCTTGCAGTTGCGGGCCGTCAACACATCGGCGGGTCGATACGCGGTGCCGCTGGGCAGATTCTCGCAGGTGGGGATCAGGCCCACCACGTGCACGGGCAGCTTCAAGCGCGCGATGGCTTCCACCGCGCCGATGACGGCCGCCGCGCCGCCCATGTCGTTCTTCATCGCTTCCATGCCATCGGCAGGCTTGAGGCTGATGCCGCCGCTATCGAACGTGATGCCTTTGCCGACGAAGACCAGTGGGGCCGCCTCCGCGCCGTTATACTCCAGCTCGATGAACTGTGGCGGATTGGTCGAGCCCTGTGTCACGCCCAACAGCGCGCCCATCTTCTGCTCACGTATCCAGTTGATGTCGTGCACGGTGCACTTTACGCCGACTTCCTGCGCCATCTTTACGGCGGCCGCGGCCAGGTTTTCCGGCAGCAAATAGTTGGGCGGTTCGTTGATCAGATCACGCGCGCGATTGACCCCGGCCGCAATGCCTGCACCGGCTTTTGCCCCCGCTTCGAGCGCGGCGATCTTGCTCTCGTCAAACTCGACCAGCGTCAACGTTTCTACCGGGCCGTGTTCGCGCGGAGCGTTGCGATGCTCGCGCCATTCGTACAGGCCCAGCAGGGTGCCTTCCACCACGGCCTGCGCGGCGGTCGCCGCATCGATCTGCCCGGTGCCCGCGCCGTGTGCCACGGTCGCAATCGATTTGCAACCGAGCTCGCGCGCCTTGCGCGCCGACCAGGCCGCTGCTTGCCGCACACGATCGACGTTGAAGTCGGCGACCTTGCCCAGGCCCACGGCGATCACGCGCGGGGCTGACAGCATGCCGCGTGAATACAGCACGCTCAATTCATTCAATTTGCCGCGAAAGTCGCCGCTGCGGACAATGTCGGTAATGACGCCGTTCAGCACCTTGTCTACTGCACTGGTCGCGCCGGCCAGCACTCCGACGCCTTCAAACAGATTGACGATGATGACGTCTGCCGAAGATTTTTGGATTGATCCCAGTTGTACTTTGACGTCCATGCTAACTCCTATTGGTGGGTGAATTCGGGGTTAAGTGCATTATACAACAACATCGATCTTTACGGCGTGATTTGATAGATATTCAATGCGCCTTGTTTGAAAACGATTTGACTGCGAGGAGGCGCCAAGCGATCGGCTGGGGCGACTACCAGCGTGATCTGCCATCGATCGATCAACGCCTGCCGATCGGCCTCCGGCGTAGTCGGATCAAAGAAGCGATCGACCTGCGCCGTTTTTTCTTTGAAGCCGATCGTCTCGATCGGGTGGCCGACGAAGACGCGCGCATTCGCATAAATGGGCACGAGGTTGCCGAAGTGCCAGTCGGCCAACACCACATCCCGATCGCCGCGAAGCGTGCTGCGCCCCAGCCAATCTAACGCGGCCAGTTGATCGGCGGTCTGATACAACGACGGTTTGCGCGCGGTGACGAACAGCGTGCCACCCGTGATGATGAGAAAAATGGAGACGGCTGAAGCCGCCAGCACACCGACGGCCAACGTGCGCCGCAGCGGTACCTTCGAATCGATCAGGCGCAGCAGCGCATACGCGCCGAAGAGGCACAACGGAATCTGCCAGCCCGCGATCAAGCGGCGGCTGATGGCAATGGGCAGATACGCCATGATCGGTCCGGCGATCAACCAGGGGATGAGGAAGGAGAGATAGCGGGAAGGAGAGATGGAGCGATCGGGTTGAGGCCGCTTGAAATACAGAAAGAGACCGGCAGCGGCCAGCACGATGAGCGGCGCAAAGCCGACGAGAAAATCAAAAAGATCGGGCGAGGTGAAGGCGTTTTGCTGCGACCACGCGGCGAGGCCGGGGCTGCTGCGAAAGGCATAGATCAGATAGACGCCATACAAGCCCGCGCCGATGCACGACAGCGCGACGAGCACGCCCTCACGCCAGGGGATTTTCCGGCGTTGAATGATCAACGCGCTGAGATAAGCGCCAAAGATGCCTGCAAAAGCCGGGCCGTAAGCTTCGCGCGACAACGCGGTGAGCAGGCCGAGAATATTGGCGATGATCAAGCGCCGCGCGAGATGTGTTTGATTAGGCTTGAGCGTATCCAGAGTATAGCCGATCCAGATTAGGAAAAGCGCAAAGCCGAAGATCACGTGCGGCGTGCCGTACAGAATGGAGAAGACAAAAGCATCGGGGGCGATGAGTTCATAGGCAACGTAGCGCGGATCGACGAAGGTGCTAATCAACAAGCCCCAGCCGCCGCTGAAGAGCAGCAGCCCCCACGTCCACACTTGCCAGCGTCGATCGCCTACGAAGCGCGCGATGAACTTCGCCAAGACGATCAGCAATAGGAGGCTGCTCAACAGGCGCGCACCGTGATAGAGCAGAGGATACGACAAGCCGAGTGGTGCGAGTTTGCCTAAGAGCAAATAAAACGGATAAACGAAGCCGCCGGTTTGATATTCGTCTTCGCTGGTGTACGGCAGATGAAACTCCCACGCCCCCTGCGCGCCCTGCCGCATTTTCGCGAAATAGGAGTAGCCGTCTTGTTCGTAGAGGAAGAAGCCGCCGAATTGATTTTGCGGGGTGGATGCCGCGTAACCGACGAGATAGGGCAGGTTCGCCCAGAAGAGGGCGACGATTGCCCACAGGATGAAGACGCGGTGTTGGCGAAGGTGGGACACGATGACAAAGTGACAGGATGACAAGAGGACAAGATGACCTTGCACTTGTCACGTTTTACGCATTACTCGTTACTCATTAGACTTGCGCTTCAACCATTGCCGATATGCCTTTTGCATCACTAGCGCATCCTCTTCCATCAGCGGGCTTTCGCACAAAATGCGGCCGCTGGCCTTAGCGTCGACGAGTGCGCGGAAGAGTTCCTTGTATTTCAGATCGGCTTCTTTGAGCGGCAGATGTTTCTTCTCGCCTTTGGGACCATACTCGATGCCGGAGAGATGAATGTGCAGCGCTTGCCAGCCGCGTTTGCCCAATCCATCTTTCACTAACTTCAAAGCCGCGCTGAATTCTTGATAGGAGTTGAACGAGCCATCACCTGCGCGCGCATGCAGGTGCGCAAAATCGATGCAGGGCAGCACGCCTTCGATTTCGCGCGACCAGGCGATCGTTTCTTCCAGCGTGCCGAGCATGGCGCTCTTGCCCATCGTCTCCGGGCGCAGGATCGCATCCACACCTTCGTCCTTCAACTGCGCGGCCACTTCCGTCAGGCGCTGGACGGCGATCTTGTTAGCGGCCGCCGGTTCATCCTTCATGTACGAGCCGGGATGGAAGATGATGTCGGTCGCGCCGGCTTTATAGCCCGCACGCGCTGCAGCCAGCAAGCGATCGCGTCCCGCGTGCCACAACTCTTTCGTCTGGGCGTTGAGATTGATGTAGTACGGCGCATGCACACTCAAAGCCAGTTTTGCCGCAGTGGCCGTGGCTTTGATCGTCGCGCAAGTTTCAGCGCTGACGCGCACGCTCTGCACCCAGGCCATCTCCAGCGTGTCGAGTTTCAGTTCGCGCAGGCGCAGGATCCCGCCGGGGGTGCCGCCCGGCTTTTGGGGGGTGCTCAAGGGCGAACCGACTGTGCCGAAGAGAAAACGATCTGCCATGTGTAATATAGCGACCTTTCAGGTGTTCATTGTACAACTTGACTGGCATGTTAGATCAGACCCCGGGCCCTTAATCGTTCGCGCAAAGCAGAAGGCGGCGCCGCGCGCTGCATTTGAACAGCGTATGTCTGGCGGCGTTCGATATCGCGATCGAGATCTGCCTGATGATCCCAGTAATAGGCGAGCGCCGAGTAAATTTGACCCAGCGATAGGTGGGGGTGCTGAAAGTGCAGTTCTTCCGGGCTCCAACCATAGGCCATCTGCTCGACGACTAATTCGATTACCTTGGTACGCGTCCCGGCCAGAACCGGAACCCGCTCGTCGTCGAGGGTAACATGCTCATAGCGAGTTTCGACTGCAGCCATTGGTGTGCCTCCTCGTAGCCTTGCCAGCGTTTACTCAATTGCTACGATCTTAAACTTGATCATCCCGCCGGGAGCTTCGAACTCGACTTCGTTGCCGATGTGCTTGCCCAGCAGCGCTTTGCCCAACGGGCTCTCATTGCTGATCTTGCCTTCCAGTGGATTAGCCTCAGCCGCGCCGACTAAACTGAACAACTCGTCATCGTCCGTGCCGACCTCTTGTACTTTGATGCGCGAACCGATGCGCACTTCGCCGCCGGTCTGTTCCTGAATGATGGTCACATGGCGCAGCATACCCTCGATGGTGCGGATGCGGCCTTCCAGAAAGGCCTGATCTTCCTTCGCCATAATGTAATCGGCGTTTTCGGACAAGTCGCCTTGCTTGATGGCAAAGTTCAACCGTTCGGCCAGCTCACGGCGCTTGTTGGTCTTCAGATCTTCCAACTCTGCTTCCAGTTTAAGCTTGCCTTCCGGCGTCAGATACGTTGTCGCAGGTTCTTGCATCATAAACAATTTTCCTCCCAGAGTCACTCAAACAAGTATAACACGATCAGACCGTGTTTCACCGTATGCCGATCACGGCCAGCAGCTTCGGCCCGAAGATCAACAACCCCACCACGACGGCTCCGATCGCGCAGATCAACACCGCGCCGGCTGCCACGTCTTTGCCGACCTTGGCCAGCGGATGCTCTTCGCGGCTGACCCGATCGAGGGTGGCTTCGAGCGCGGTGTTGAACAGTTCGGCGGACAACACGACCGAGATCATCACGACGAGGATGGCCCACTCGATCGGGGCCAGCTGCAACCACAGGCCGGCGATGATCACCAGCACGGTGAGCGCGAGATGAATGCGCAGATTGGCCTGCGTGCGAAGCGCGTACCCGATGCCTTCCCCGGCATAGCCAAATGACTGTAGCAGACGTTTCATGGTTCGTGATTTCTTTCAGAGATTAGCGTGTTGCTCCAAGTCCGCGTCCTTGCGAAGCACCCTTGAGGGTCGCGGTCGAGCGAGTGGCGGTGGAGCGCACACTATCCCAATTTGGGCTTGGTCAGCGCCGCACCGATCTTCTTCAGCGTTGCCGCCTGCGCTTTCCACATCACGTTCTTCTCAGCCTCGGTGTAGTGATCGTGCCCCAGCAGATGCAGCACACCATGCACGACCAGCAGCTGCACTTCGGCTTCCACCGGATGCCCGCCGGCTTTCGCCTGTTCCTGCGCTGTGGGATACGAGATGACGACATCGCCCAGATAGAGCGTATCGGGCTGGAGGTGATCGGTCGTGGCAAACGATAACACATCGGTGGGCGCATCCACGTTGCGGAACGTGCGATTGAGCGCGCGCAGCTGCGCGTTGCCCGTGATCACGATGGTCAATTCCACGCGATGTTTCACGCGCTGCTGATCCAACGTGGCCTGCGCGGTTTTGCGCAGCAGCGCCGGCTTGACCTTCTCTGCGTAACGCGCCCCGATCTGAATGTTAATCCGCGGGGCTTGAGCTTTCTTCGCCGGGCTTCGCTTCTGTTTCTCCATTACTCTGCTTCTCCTTTGCTTCATCCAATGCGCGACTTGCTTCCGGCCCATTCGTCCGACTGGCGCGCCCGACGGATTCTGGTTTTTGTTCCTGCCCCGGATAGCGCAAGCGTGGATGATACATGCCTTGCAGCGTCGCTGCAAATGACTCGCGCACTTTGTTGAGATCGGCGACGGTCAGAGGGCACTCATCCAATTGGTTCCACGCCACCCGATCGGCGATGACTTTGCGCACGAGCTCGTTCAGCTGATCGGGCGACTCGGGCCGATTGGCGCGCACCGCGGCTTCGCAGCCATCGGCCAGCATCAGCAGCGCGGTCTCTTTCGATTGAGGCTTGGGGCCGGGATAGCGAAAGGACGCTTCGTCGACACCCGCCGCGCCGTTTTCTGCCTGGGCAAGCGCCTTCTGATACAAGAAGCTCACCCGCATGGTGCCATGGTGTTCGGGGATGAAGGCGCGCACGCGCGACGGCAGCCGGTGTTTCTTCGCCAACTCCACGCCCTCGGCGACGTGACTAACGATGATCTCGGCGCTGGTGCGCGGATTGAATTGATCGTGCACGTTGGCGCCTTCGACTTGATTCTCCACAAACATATAGGGCCGCGTCATCTTGCCGATGTCGTGGTAGTACGCTCCTACGCGTGTCAACAGCGAATTCGCGCCGATGCGCTCCGCCGCTTGTTCGGCCAGATTGGCGACCATCAACGTGTGATGATACGTGCCCGGTGATTTGTGCAATAAATCATTCAACAACGGATGCGTGGGGCGCGCCAGTTCGAGCAACTGCACGGTGGTCGTGACGTCGAATAGATTACCGATCAAGAACAGGCCGACCAACGTCAGGCTGGCCGAGAGGCCGCCGTTGAGCACGGCCGCTCCGAGCAGCGTCACCAATCCCACCGGATCGAGTGTGCCGCCGGGAATGTGAAACGTCAGAATGACCAGGCTGTCGGCCAGTGCTACGTATACGCCCGCCCAGAAGAATTTATTCAAATGCTCCGCGCCGCTCAACGTCAGAATGGCGACGATGCCGCCCACCGCGGTGTAGATGCTGATCTCAAATGAGTTGCCGGCGATCACACCCACCAGTCCGGCCAACACGATCGTTGCCACTGTGGCAATCCCCGGCCCCACCAGCACCGCGACCAACATCGAGAAGGCGGCGGCGGGATAGATAAACGGCGTCACCGTCCGATTGGGCAACATGATCTTGCCGACTAACATGAAAATCAACAGCAGCAGCAGCAGCAGGAATAGCGCGCGGGGGCGTTTCAGTAAAGCGGGTTCAAAGCGCCACACATACAGACCGATCAACAGAGAAGCTAATAGCGCAGAGAACCCATAGCCGATGATCCTGCTCCAGCTAACCTGCGTCTGGCGCAGTCCCAACGCATCCAGCGCCTCGAGCTGCAACACGTTGACGACCTCCCCCTGCCGCACGATGATTTGCCCCGCTTCGATCTCGCGCAGGCGCGGCTCCACCTGCTCGTGCGCGGCCTGGCGCGCGGCCTCGGTGGCGGCGTCGTTGCGGGCGCGATTGGGGATCACAAAATTCTGCGCAATCTGGCTGATCAGCTGCGTCTGCTGCTCGTTGAGATCGATGGCGACGTAGGCTGGCAGCCGCGCTTTGACCTCATCCACATTGGTGTCGCGAATCTCGGTGCGCAGGGCCAAATCGATCACGGTGACGATCTCTTGCGTGAGGCGCGGCCAGGATTCTTCGGGGGCGTCGAGAAGCTGATCGATGATTTCGGATGACAGCCGTACGTGGTCGATCGCACTGAGCATGGCTTGCTTTTCGGCGCGTGACGCGATCGGGTCGGCGCGCACCGCCCGCAGGTAATCGATCACGCCGCGCGCGCGCGCCACTTGCTGGCGCGGCACCCGTAGATCGAGCGGGTCGTATTGTACCGGCACGGCACTTTCGGCCTCGGCCCGCGCTTGCTCGGTCAGGCTGTTGCTGGTGAAACTGAGCGAGCGCGTGGCGCGCACATCCTCGCGTGCCACGTCGCCAGCGTTGAGCGCGATCAGTCCGCCCGTAAACAACGGCACGATCAAGATCAACGCCGCGCCCAGCACAAACAACGCGCCGATGAGCCACACGCGCGCATCGCGCCAGCGTGTTGGATTGCGATCGATTCCTGGTTTGCCTGTCGGTTCGAAATACATAGCGGAATAAAACGAGGAGCGTTACAGCTCCTCAAGTAACCTGGATGTCTTCATTCTAAATCAGTGACTGCTCAGCCTGCGGCTGGATTCCCGTCTTGCCATACCCAGGCTCCACCGGAGCCTAGCGGCACGCAGGCGCGGCGGGAATGACCACTGTTTCTGTCGCTGTGAGGAAGTCTACCGCGTGACGAAAGCGGAGTCAAGTTTCGACACAATGGCCGGCGCATCCTGCGTCAGCAAATTAAACCACGCGAGGCGCGGATCGCCGGGGCGGAACCAGGCGTATTGATGCCGGATAAAACGATGGGTGTGATACTTGATGTCCTGCGCGGCTTCGTCCAGTGTCAGTTCGCCGCGCAGCACCGCACGCATTTGCGGATACCCCAGGCTCGATAGGGCGGGCACGGCTTCAGCGTAGCGGGCCACCAACGCGCGGACTTCGCCCAGCCAGCCGCGCGCGATCATCTCATCCACACGCCGATCGACGCGTCGATACAATTCCTCACGGGGCAGCGTCAAGCCGATGCGATGCACGGCAAACGGTGGCGGCTCGGCGCGCCCGGCCTCGCTGAATTTCTGGCCGCTGGCCAGGTAAACTTCCAACGCGCGAATGGTGCGCCGCACATTGCGCGGATCGATCTTGGTGGCGGCCTCCGGATCGACTTGTTGCAGCTCGGTATAGAGCTGCGCGCCGCCTTCACGCGCCGCACGCTCTTCTAACTGAGCGCGCAACTCGGCGTTGGGCGGCACGGCGGGGATGATCAGGCCTTCGGTCATGGCACGAATGTATAGCCCTGTGCCACCGACGAGCAGCGGCTGCTTGCCGCGCGCGAAGATGTCTGCGATGGCCGCATAGGCAGCCGCTTGATATTCGGCCAGCGTATAGGCTTGATCGGGATCGACGCAGTCGATCAGGTGATGGCGGGCGCGCGCCAGCTGATCGGATGTAGGCTTGCCGGTGCCAATATCCAAGCCCCGATAGATCTGGCGTGAATCCGCCGAAACGATCTCGCCGTTGAAGCGCTCAGCCACCTCAAGCGCGAGCGCGGTTTTTCCGACACCAGTCGGGCCGACAATGCAGAGGAGGAAGCGGGAAGGAGATGTGGTCATGGTAGTTGGGAAACGTAGTGCGTGGTGCGTGAAGAGTTGTATACGCACCACGCACTACGCACTACGGATCACGTTTCTTCGATCGCATTCTCGATCACAGTGCAGCGCATCACTTCGCCGCGCGAGCCGATCTCAATCGCCACCACATCGATGCGCCAATCCCGATCGAGCTGGTCGTGCTCGTCGAGATAGGTCTGCGCGGCGGCGATGAGCTTGGCGCGCTTGGCGGGCGTGATCGATTCTTCGGGCGTGCCCAATCGATCGGTTTGCCGGGTACGGACTTCCACAAAGATCACCTGGCCGTCGCGCTCGGTCACCAGATCGAGCTCGCCCAGCGGGCAGTGCCAGTTCCGTTCGCGGATGGCATAGTCGTGGGCGGCCAGATATTGAGCGGCATAGGTCTCGCCGCGTTTCCCCAGAGCTTGGCGGTGATCGGACATGCCTTGTATCGTAACCGACGGGAGAGTTGGCGTCAAGTTGTGTTACATTCTGATAACAGTTTGATTCTGCGGCGTTATCCTGGTTGTCAAGCCGTGCCGCAGTGTGCTAGAATACTTTTAACCGATTCTCCGGAGTTCTAGTCATGGAAAAAGTTGACATCTTGCGACGCGCGGATATTTTCTACGATTTGAGCAGCGTTCAGCTGGAAATGCTGGCTTCCATCTGTGAGGAGCGCGTGGTCAAATTGGGCGACGTGATCTTCGAGGAAAACAGTCCGGGCGATGAGATGTTCGTCATCGCGCGCGGCGTGGTCGAGATCCTGGTCGATCCGTCCATCGTCGGCGGGCCCGGCGCGAAGAAGCGCGGCAGCACGCCGGTGACCATCGCTACACTGCGCACCGGCCAGACGTTCGGCGAGGTGGTGTTGGTGGCGCAGGGTCTGCGCACCGCTTCGGCGCGCTGTGCTGAAACCGAGACGCAGCTGCTGGCGATTCCGCGCGCCAAGTTCATGAAGTTGTGTGACACGTATCCGGAGATGGGTTATCGAGTGATGCGCAACATTGCCGCCGATTTAGCGTTCAAGATTCGCGGCAGTGATCTGGCGATCCGTGAACAGTTGTTGTGGCGGCCGCGGACCGGCGGGTAATGCAGACCTCCGAGGCGCTTCGCGAAACCTCGGAGGTCTCTGTTGACGGCGGACGAGGGACTGATCCTTCGTCCGCTTTTTGTTGGGCGGTAGTCATCCCCGCGTGCTGTCGCTCATGCGTGCCGCCAGGCTCTGGGGAGCCTGGGTACGGCAAAGCGGGAATCTAGCATTTGACCGGCACAATTCGCTTGTCGGTGGTCTGGATGCCCGATACGCCCAGCGCGCCTCCGCCGCTTTGCGGCGGGTAAGGCGAAAGCATTCGGGCATGACTTCCTGTTAAGGAGAAAAACATGCACGCTGAAATCATCGCGACGGGCAGTGAATTGTTGTTGGGTGAAGTGGTCGATACCAATTCCACTTACATCGCGCGTCGACTGCGCGAGATTGGACTGAACCTGTTTTTCAAAACGGTGGTGGGCGATAACGAGCAGCGGATGGAAGAGACGCTGCGGATCGCCCTCAACCGATCGGATGTGATCATCACCACGGGCGGCCTCGGCCCTACGGTGGACGATGTGACGCGGCCCGCCGTGGCGCGTGCCGTGGGGCGTGAATTGATCTTGCGTGACGATCTGCTGGAGCAGATTCAAGCTCGTTTTCGTGCGTACGGCTCACCGCTGGGCGCGCCAATTGGCGAGAATAACAAACGGCAGGCTTACATTCCGCAAGACGCCCTCCCGATCGAAAATCCGGTGGGCACCGCGCCGTCGTTCATCGTGAAGCATGAAGGACGCCTCATCATCAGCTTGCCGGGCGTGCCGCGCGAGATGGAATATCTCATGGAGCACGCTGTGCTGCCGTATTTGACACAGGAACTGCATTTGACGGACGTGATCCTGATCCGCACGCTGCACACGATCGGGCAGGGCGAAAGCCGCATCGACGAAGCGATCGGCGAGCTGGAACTGGAAACCAATCCGACGGTGGGCCTGTCGGCGAAAGCGGGCCAGGTGGATATTCGCATTACCGCGAAGGCGGCGACCCGCGTCGAAGCCGAGGCCCTCAATGCCACGATGGAACAGCGTGTGCGCGAGCAGGTGGGGCAATTCGTGTTTGGCGTCGACGACGAAACTCTGGAAAGCGTCGTGGCGCAGTTGTTGATCGCCAGAGGGCAGAGTGTCGCCAGCGTGGAAACCGGCACGGGCGGCCTACTCAGCGGTCGACTGGCGCATGTAGGTAAAGCGTTTCGCGGCGGGGTCATCATGGCCGATGGGGCGCTGATCGATCTGGCAGCCGTGATCGAGACGGCCCACCGCATCCGAACGGAACGCGACAGCGATCTGGGCCTGTGCGCTTCCGTGATCGATGCGCCCGAGCAACGCGGCTTGAAGTTGATGCTCGCACTGGCGACGCCCGATGAGGTGAAGACCAGCGAGCGCGGCTTCGGCGGGCATGCGGCGCTGGCGGGGCAGTGGGCTTCGACGGCGGCGTTGGGGTTGGTGTGGAGAAGCGTGAAAAGTGAAGAGTGAAAAGTGATGCGTGAGCTGGAAGAAGCAGGAGAATGGGCGCTCTCATTGAGGGTGCTCGTTTTGTTTGTGCGGGAAAAACCTGTGACCTCCTTTTACAACTCAATAACGACTAGTTGTCAAGTACCAAGACATCGC
>PMCF01000353.1 GCA_003154115.1 Anaerolineae bacterium | reverse complement strand
CGACTCTCTGGATTTATGATATCGGTGAACAGGTCATGCGGGCTAGGGAGCGTTCAGAGATCGATCCGGCCTTCAAGCGTCAACTCAGTGTTTTCCAAATCGGCTGGCGCAAGTTGCGCCGCTGGATCACGTGTCAAACTTCAAGGCTGCCGTTCCTAACCTTACGCCTCAGCCCCTTCCGCCTCGCTCCGGCTTGGCGAAAGTGAAAGTGTTAGCTACTCAGTGGGAACGGGCTAAGATCACATCACATCGTAATGACGACATTCCCTTGTTTGTGTCCCGCTTCGACATACCGGTGCGCCTCGACGATCTGCTCCAGCGGATAGCGGCGATCAATAACCGGTTTGATCTTCCCGGCCTCGATCAGATCTTTGAAGAAGACCAGGGCTGCCGTCTTGTCGATGGATAGCCCAAAGATAAATCTCTTGCCGCCGATCAGCGAAGACCATAGCGTTCGCGCGAAGTTGATCAGCATCGTGCCGTTAGTGACAAGGTAGCATCCGTTTTTCGTAAGCGAGTCCTTGCAGTGTGAGAACGAACTCTTGCCGGCCGTATCAAAAATGATGTCATAGCGCTCACCGCTCTTCGTGAAATCCGCTCGGGTGTAGTCAACCACCCGATCGGCTCCCAGCGATTTCACGAGTTCGACATGTGGGGTGCTACAGACGCCGGTGACGTCTGCGCCAAAGTACCTGGCCAGCTGTACCGCAAAAGTACCGATACAGCCCGAAGCACCAATGATCAATACTTTTTGTCCGCGCTGAATCCGGCCCTTATCTCGCAGGAAATACAGCGTGGTGGATGCCCCATCCACCACGGCGGCGGCCTCTTCATAGGTCAAATTGGCCGGCTTGAGAGTCAGCGACCCTGTTTCAGGCATACATGTGTATTCGGCATAGGCGCCCAGTCTAAAACCGGTGAAGCCATAAACTTGATCGCCTGGCCGGAAGCGCTGGACAGCCCGGCCAACTGATTCAATCTCACCGGCCAGTTCCAGCCCCAAAATGCGAAATCTCTTTCTCGGTTTTCTGAAGCCAAGAATGATTCGGCCAATAACGGATTCGCCTTTGCGCTCCATGACTTCCGCTGCGGCGGCGGTTGTCGCATGGATTCTGATCAGAACTTGATTGTCCTGCGGGACAGGTTTTTCGACCTCAGCCAACCGCAGAACTTCCGGCGGTCCGTATTCGGTGTAGACGATGGCTTTCATTTGAAATCCGCCTCTTATTTCGTTGACGTAGTTGCCGCGACTTCACGCGAGTCAGCATAGACCCGTAGAGCCATAGCCCTGGTGAAATCATCCATCGGCTGTTGGACAGCGTGCCTGTTCGCCCCGGACTGAGGCTGCCGGGCGATTTTGTCCAGCACTTCAATCAATGTATCAACATCCTCTGCGCCGTTCTCGATACCCAGGCTCACGCGGGTGAGGCCCGGCAGTGAGAGTTGAGGAAACAGTGTCAAGATCATGCCCTGAAATTGTTCCAACAACGGCGGAATGTTGAGCAGTCGCTTGATCAACAGATGAGCGCAGTGGCAACCGGATCGCACACCAATCCCGCCCCGCTCGGCCAGCTCTTTAGCCACCCGATTGGCCCTGATGCCCTCCAAGCGAAAAACAATGACACCGCCTTTTTGGGCGAACCGGGGCGAGGCCGGGTCCTTGATCCCGTAAAGCGTAAGGCCCGGTATTTGGGCCAGGCCGCGCAGTGCCCGCCCGGTCAAAGCCTGTTCCTCCTCTTGGATTACGTCCAAGCTGATCCGCTGCAAAAGTACAAGCGCCTTGCCCAACGCGGCGATGCCGCCGACGTTTTCCTCGCCCGACGATTGGATCAGCGCCAGTTCGGCAGAGCTAAAATGAAGTAGTCCTTTTCTCACTACCAACGCCCCAGTGCCGAATGGCGCGTACGCTTTATGGGCAGAGAAGGCGAGATAGTCGATCCCGCATCGTTCCATCTCGACCTTGCGATGAGCGACCAGCTGCGCGGCATCCACTAGCAAGTGCGCTCCATAGCGATGCGCGATGCGGCTGATCTCAGCCAGATCGTTGCACACGCCGAGCACATTCGATGCGCCGCTGATCGCTATCAGTTTGACGCGCTGCTGGCCGTGTTCACCTTTTTGGTTATATGAACTCAAGAGCGAGTCCAGCTCATTCAGATTCACAAAGCCGTCGGCATCCACGCCCAATCGGACGTGAGAGAGACCGCGCAGGGTACGCCACGGCAGTTCATTCGAGTTGTGTTCGAGGATCGTATTCACCACCACCGGCTTGATGTCTCGCTCGGATTCATGGCTCAAATTCTCGGCCACCAGATTGATGGCTTCCGTGGTGTTGGTCGTGAAGATCACGTCATGGGTCGCCAGCGGCGCACCCAACACTTCGGCGCAGATCGACCGGGTCTCATGAATGATCGCTTGCTGGATGTGGTGCGGCTGCTGCCACGTCTGACGAACTGCGTCCCAGACGGGCGCGAAGGTCGGCGTGCTGGCGCCGTTATCCAAGTTGATATAGGGCCTGATGCCTTCCACCGTGGGGACGCGCACACCGCGACCGATCAGGGTCTGCTTGAGTTCNNTGCAGCGCTCGGGCAAACGCAATGACGTTGATGACAGCCGGTGTGCCCGCTTCGAACTTATCCGGCGATCGAGCCCAGATAACCCAGCGGGGTGAAACCAGGCGCGCTGTTCCGCCGCCGGTCTGGAA
>PMCF01000384.1 GCA_003154115.1 Anaerolineae bacterium | reverse complement strand
GCGGCGTGCCCAGCTGCACCGGCAACCGGGGATCGGACACGTTCCACAGGATGATGTCGGGGCTGAAGGCCACGTGAATCGCCGCACCCGTGTGGCCGGTGAGCGGTGTGCCTAGCTGCACCGGCCACCGGGGATTGGACACATCCCACAGAATAATGGTCTCCCTGCTGCCGGAGGCCAATGTCTTCCCGTCCGGGCTGAAGGCCACGCTATCTACCAAGTCTGAATGGCCAATGAGTGGTTCACCCAGGCGTTGGCGTGTCGTAAGATTCCACAGTATGATGCTTTTGTCACTGCCGGAGGCCAACGTCTGGCCATCCGGGCTGAAGGCCACGCTAACCACCGGGTTCGTGTGACCAGGAAGCGGTGTGCCGAGCTGCACCGGCGAGCGGAGATTAGATATGTCCCACAAAATGACGGTCCCATCCAAGTTGCTGGAAGCTAGCGTCTTCCTGTTGGGACTGAAAGCTACACAATTCACTCCAGAAGTATCGCCCATAAGTGACGTGCCTTGCGGAACTGGCGCACGGGGATTGGACACGTTCCATAGAATGATGCTCCTATCTACACTACCAGAGGCTAGCGTCTTCCCGTCGGGGCTGAAGGCCACGCTATCCACCGTGCCAGTGTGGCCGGTGAGCGGCGTGCCTAGCTGCACTGGTGACCGGGGATTGGACACGTCCCAAAGGAGGATGGTGCTATCTGCACTACCAGAGGCTAGCGTCTTCCCGTCGGGGCTGAAGGCCACGCTCTCTATCGAGGATGCGTGACCAAGCGGTGTGCCTAACGGTGATGGTGAACGGTAATTGGACACGTCCCATAGAATGACGGTGGTATCCATACTGCCAGAGGCCAGCACTTTTCCGTCTGGGCTGAAGGCCACGCTATCCACTGGGGCAGTGTGGCCGGCAAGCGCCGTACCCAGCGGCAATGGCAACCGGGGATTGGACACGTCCCACAGAATAACGGTATTGTCGCTACTACCGGAAGCCAGCGTCATCCCGTCCGGGTTGAAGGCCACACTCAACACTGAAGATGCATGTTTAGTGGACGGCCTACTCAATTGCGTCGGCGATCGGGGATTGGATATGTCCCACAGAATAATGTCACCATCCCCGGTACCGGAAGCCAGCGTCTTCCCGTTTGGACTAAAGGCTACAGCATATGTCCAAGACGTGTTGTCAAGCGGTGTACCTAGCGGCACTGGCGCGCGGGGATTGGATACGTCCCACAATATAACGGTGTTATCCCTACTCCCTGAGGCCAATGTCTTCCCGTCCGGGCTGAAGGCCACGCTAGACACTAAATCCGTGTGACCTTGCAGAAATGCGGCAAGACGTGGGTTAGCCTGCACTTCGTTGAGCAGGCTACTACGTGCCTCAGCCGTATTAGCAATGCGTAGGGCTTCCAAGCTTAGAAGAAGTGCCAAGTCGAGATTGTGCTCCTGAACGCTAATCGATTGTGAAGCCAGTTGGAGCGAGAGCGCTATCTGTACTTGTCGTTTAACTTCATCGCGTTGGGCCAATGCTTCCGCCTGAGCAGTAGCGCGGGTGTTAGTTTCTGATACTGCTTTCGTACTTGCAGCTTGAGCAGTTGCTGCGTTACGATTGGCTATGTCGGCATTCTGATTCGACTGAACGCTAAAGAATACAGCCACGACCATTGCAAAGAGCGCTACTAACCCCACAGTAGTAATAATTCTATTACGCGTTCGGAGTCGCCGTATCTCTTGTTGCTGGCGCTCTTTTTCACGTTGACCGGTAGATTCTTCTGCTTCAACACTCGCTGTTATAAACCGCCGCGCCGGTCCACTCAAAACAATTCTTTGTCCCGCCAGTTCTTCGCGCGCAGTAGCCAGACGTGCCCCGCTGTAAAGATAACTGGATTCCCGTCGATGCTTGTACCATTCCTGAGCATCTTCCGCAATCCGGTTTTTCAGGGAAATGGCTTCCCGGTTTTCATTAATCAATTTGCGCAGCCATGGCCAGGCATCAATTAGCGTTTCATGAGCGATGGTGACGGTTACGTGATGATCTTGCTCGTCGGTGGTGATCAAGCGGGCGTCAGCGAGTTTCTGTACGACTACTTCAACTTGAGCCGCATCCATATTCGCGGGCACCAGTTCGGCAAGCATTGCTGTGCGACGGGTGTCCTGTGTCCCTCGCCCAATCTCGATCAATCCGCTAAAAATCGTGCACGCCAGGCGCTGCTCGCTCTCGCTCAACTTGGCAAAGGCCGCGTCAGCGTGACGTTCTAGGGCTTTACGCAATCCGCCTCGCACCAGATAATCGTTCAAGGTTAGCGCAATCACACCACCTTTGGCCTGTTGTGCGTCAAACAGATCTTTCAGCGCGAATTGCATCAGCGGCAGTGCGCCCGGCTCATCCTGCATATCGTTAACGATCTGTGCGACGAGATCGGGGTCGATCCGCAGACCTACTTGCAGCGCTGGTCGTGCGATGGCACTGACCAGTTCGTCAGGCTGCATCGCACCAACTTGCATAAACTGCTGGTTCAGCAAGGCGTTCAACTGGGGATACGTCGCACAGTTCGACACAAAGTCGGAGCGCATTGCGAACAGCACCGTCACGCGCCCGTTTTTACGTGTCGCGGCGTCGGCCAGCAGGTTCAAGAAGGCGACACGCTCGCCTTCTTTGGACACCTGCGTGAAGACTTCCTCAAATTGATCGACAAAGATTATGGCGCGCTGATCTTTGCGATCGCTCAACTGCGACTCGACAAACTCATGCAGCGCGCCTGACTCAGCGGAATGCTCACGCAGATATTTGCCGGCATCCGGTGACTTTGCCATGCGCGACAGCGCCAGCGCCAGCGACTCGATCGGATCGCGGCCCGGCGTGAGTGTGGCGTATAACCATCGATCGCTATTGGGCAAGGCACTGTGTTTCAGTTGATGCAGCAAGCCCGCGCGCACCAACGAGGACTTACCGCTGCCCGACGGCCCGGCAATCACCACGAAGCGTGACTCTTCGACTCGCGCGACGAGTTCGCTCACCAACGTCTCACGGCCAAAGAAGCGATCCGCGTCATCTTCGGAGAAATAATCGAGGCCGAGGTATGGGCAGCGGCCATCGAAGGGCTTTGGCTGGAAGGTAGTGCTGATCTGAGCGAGGAGAGTGCTGACTTGCTCGACGGTGTAGCCGATGGAAGTGATTTTGTCGCGCCCAACGACATCGCCGCCGATGGTGACATCGCGCTGCGCGTCGAGGTTGACGCCGCCGCTGACGTTGATCACAGAAGTGCCTTGAAGTTCTTCATCGAGGTCGGACGTTGAGGCATCCGGCATGTAGCCTCCACTGATAGGACTTCGCCTTGACTGACATCAATATATCACTACTCGTAGGCGGGGTCAATTTCAGTACAAAGCAAAAACCCCGATTCGTAGACCTCCCATCGGCACGAACGGCTTGCCATTTGCAAGTCAACTACAAGCGCTGGATCGAGTTGAAGCGGGTCATAGATTATGCCAAAGTGGCAGGCGTGGATCAACGCCAGCGCACAACCGTAGCCATCGGGTACAATTTCCTCAAGCCAAGTTCCCTGACGATTGAGTGACAGAGCGATAGAGCGACAGAGGGAAGGAGCGAATCCATCCTCCTCTCATTCCTTTATTCACTTCATTCCTTTATTCACTCCATCCCTCAATCTCGCTGTTCCTCTTTCTCAACCATGAGTCCTGATATCGAATGGCGTGTCGGCGAAGATGCCGACCAAGAAACGATCGCGCAGACAGCTCACGCGCCTCGCTCATGGCGCAAGCGGTGGGTGGTGATCAGCGCGATCGGGTTGGGCGTGGGCCTGGGGCTGTTGTATCGATCGATCCCCGAGCCGCTCCCCAAACCGATCGGTCCTACGCTCGTCCCGACGGTGATCGCATCGCCGTTGTCGCCGCTGCCGCCGCCGCCCACACCAGAGCCGCTCGACATCGCCGTCGAGCGTGATGCAGAGTATCTGGCCTCGCTGAAAACTAACAACGGAGTCACTTTCAATCCTGCGTTGGCCCAAATGCCGCAAGCTTACGCCGATTGGTACGCGGCCTTGCAAAACGCCTATGGCGATTGGGGGCCGCCGTCATACCAGACGTTGTATACCGTATTCGAGACGGGCACGCTGCCCAGCGGCGTCATGTGGGTGAAGCTGGGGCAATTTCGCCACGGCGATTTCTATCGTCACACCCGTTTCTATCGCTTGGTGAATGATCGCTGGATTTGGACGCTGCCTGATGCCTCGTTCTGGAGTGGTGCGACGGCCGCCGCCATGGCCGGCGACGCCGGCACGATTGGCCCGATCACGATCGACCATCCGATCGAAGATGCGCCTGCCATCGGCGCAGTATTCGATCGTTTCACGCGCGCTTATCAGAATCTGTGCGAGAGTCTGAAGTGCTCGCCGCCGAGTGATCGATCGCGCTTGTGGACGCCGGGCCTTACTTTGTCCATCACCATCCAGCCTCTGTTGATGCAGCCAATTGTGCAAGATCGCGGCAGCACCCTGTCGATCGACTTGCCCTCGCCGCGCGTGGTGGGCTACTACGAAGACGCCAATGCCCGCGGCGATCCCTATGTGTCAATGGCCTATGCTACGTTGATCGATCCGGTGGTGCGGTTGGCGTCCGGCGATTACACGCGCTGGGAGACTGATCGCAGCGGCGAATTGTTCTTGCAAGCAATCGCCACCTGGAAACGGGCGCGCCTGTCTGACGAGCTATTTCTGATGGGCATGTTTTATCAGCCGACGATTCTACCGCCGTCTTCAGCCCATATGCCCGACGGACAGCTGATCCCGCTAAACCAGCGTTACGTGGAACGATTTCGCCAGGACGAGTTGGTCCCGTTGGTGTCGGTGTGGAACTGGACTACCCAGGGATACTTTGGACCGCTCGAACACGTCGCCACGCAAGAAGCCGAGGCGATGGTCATCTACATTGAGGAACGCTACGGCCAAGAGGGCGTGGTGCGTTTCCTCAATTCACTGGGCAAAGCGCACTCGCTGGAAGACGCGATCGAGGCAGCGCTGCCGGTGTCGTTCGAAGAGTTCAATCGGCAGTGGACGAAGTGGATCGCTGGAGATTGAGAGACCAAGAGCAGAAGAGATTTCGCTCTATCTCTCCTGCTCTCCGTCTCGCTCCGAAAACAAAAAACACGAAGCCCCGCTAACGAGGCCCCGTGTCCTTTCGCTCGACTGAGTCGTGCGAAATCTACATCTTGCCGCCGCGACCTTCCATCGGCACGAACGGCTTTTTGTTCGGCCCCACATAGTCTTCCGGCTTCTCGTCAAACGTGAACTTGCAGCCGGGCGCGCAGAAGTAATACGTTTCGCCTTTGTATTCGCTCTTGTGCTTCGCCGTCTTCTCGTTGACTTGCATACCACATACGGGATCGATTGCCATTGTTGTTCTCTCCTTTTCGATTTCGAGATTATTGATGCAAGATGCAGGATGCAAGATGCACAAGCATCATGTCACCTTGTCATCTTCAGTCCGCGCAGCCGCAGCGAATTCGTCACCACAAACACACTGCTGAACGCCATCGCCCCGGCCGCAAACACTGGCTGCAGCAGACCCAACGCCGCCACCGGGATCAAAATCACGTTGTAGAAGAACGCCCAGAACAAATTCTGCTTGATCGTTTTGAGTGTACCACGGCTGATGAGAATGGCCCTGGGCAGCCCGCGCAGATCGCCCGACATCAGCGTCACGTCGGCGGCCTCGATGGCGATGTCGGTGCCGGTGCCGATCGCAATGCCGACATCCGCCTGCGCCAGCGCCGGAGCATCGTTGATGCCATCGCCCACCATCGCCACGATCTGATTCTCTTCCTGCAACTTCTTTACGGTCGCGGCCTTGTCGCCAGGCAGGACTTCGGCCAACACCCGATCGATCTTCACACCCCGCGCGATGGCCCCGGCAGTTTGACGATTATCGCCGGTGATCATCACGGCCTGAATGCCCAGTGCGTGCAGGGAATCAATCGCATCTGCCGAGCCCGCCTTCACCGTATCGGCGACCGCAATCACCCCGACGGCTTCACCATCGATCGCCAGCACCATCGCTGTTTTGGCTTCATTCTGCAAGCGTTCTACTGCCGACTGCAAGCCATTCAACGCCACCTGCTGCTCGTTCATCAAAGTTAGATTGCCCAACAGCACCGCGTGCCCATCGAGCGTGGCCGCTACACCACGCCCCGTAATCGATCGAAAGCCCTGCGGCTCAATCAAGGTCGCGTTCTGCGCCTTCGCCGCCTCCACAATCGCCGCGGCAAGTGGATGCTCACTCGCCTGCTCGATCGATCCCGCCAGCCTGAGCAATTGTTCTTTATTCATTGCCCATTGATCATTGATCATTGTTAATTGATCATTGATGACCACATCGGTCACGGTAGGCTTGCCTTCCGTAATCGTGCCCGTCTTATCCAGCGCCACGAACTTCACATTGCCCAGGCGTTCCAGCGCGGTGCTGCTCTTGAACAACACGCCGTTCTCCGCGCCTTTGCCGGTACCCACCATTACCGCCGTGGGAGTAGCCAGCCCCATCGCGCATGGACAGGCGATCACCAGCACGGCGACCGTCGCCATCAAGGCCGACGTAACCCCCGCGGCAGGATTGAAGATCATATGTCCGACAAACGTCAACGCCGCGATGATAATCACCATGGGCACAAACCACGCCGAGACTTGATCGGCTAACTTCTGAATGGGCGCTTTCGATCCCTGTGCTTGTTCCACCAGCCGAACGATCTGCGCCAGCACGGTGTTCTTGCCCACCTGGGTCGCTTCGAACTTCAGCAGGCCCTGCTTGTTGATCGTCGCGCCGACTACCTTATCGCCCGGCCCCTTACCCACCGGCATGCTCTCACCCGTAATCATCGACTCGTCCACGCTCGATCGGCCATCCACCACCACACCGTCGACCGGAATCTTTTCGCCGGGCCGCACGCTGACCACATCGCCCACACGCACATCGTCAATCGCGATTTCCAGTTCCAGCCCGTCCCGCAGAACCCGCGCGGTCTTGGCGCGCAACCCCATCAACTTCTTCAATGCTTCGCTAGTGCGCCCCTTCGCTTTGGCTTCCAGATACTTGCCCAGCACGATCAGCGTGATGATGACGGCCGATGTTTCAAAGTAGAGATGCGTGCCGTACAGGCCCAGCAGCGGGCCGAAACTGTAAAAGTACGCCACGCTCGAACCCATCACCACCAGCACATCCATATTAGCGGCCTTATTCTTCAGCGCCTTCCACGCGCCCACGTAAAAATCCTTGCCCACGTAGAACTGCACCGGCGTCGCCAGCGCGGCAAACACCCACCAACTGCCCGGCCACATATAAAAATCGTCCAGAAATCCTGGCACTTGCAGCAGCCCGGCATGCGAGAAGTCCTTCAGCATTGAGAGCACGAACAATGGAATCGTGAACGCCAGACCGCTGATGAGCCGCTTGCGCTGATGAGCCAGCTCGGCCTCACGCGCTGCCGCTTCCGCATCATCGGCTGAAGCGCCCTCTACCGCGATCGCCTTGAACCCGATCGCTTCGATCGCGCGCCGCAGATCGCCCTGCCCCACCATCGTCGGCAGATACTCGATGCTGACTTTATTGGTCACGCTCGACACGCTGACCTTCAAGACCCCGTCGGTTTTACCCAGCGCGCTCTCCACCACCCGCGCGTCGGTTTCGTCGTGCAGCCCCTGCAATGGAATCTCCGCCTCAGCCGTTGCCACGCCATAACCGATGTCGCCAATCTGCGCGATGATCTGATCCTGCGACACTAGGCCGGGATCGTAAACCCACGTACCCCGTTCGCTCGCCAGATTCACCGCAGCATTCTCCACACCCGGCATCTTCTTCGTCACCCGCTCGATGGTCGCCGAGCAGTTGGCGCACGTCATGCCGGTGATGGGAACAGTGATTTGCTTGGTTGTCATAGACAATTTACTCCCCGCTCTGCCGATAACCACGTGGTGCGTATTGCGTAATAGGCAGAACCTCACGCCCCACGCAATACGTTTAGATTTTCTGCGCCATCTCAAACACGCCCACAATCTCTTCCAGCACCCGCTCGCGTTCCTGCTTGTTGTCGCCGCGCACCGCCTCGATGACGCACGTGTTGAGATGCTGCGCCAGAATCAAATCGTTGACCTTGTTCAAGGCCGCCTGCACGGCCTGCACCTGCTTGATGACGTCGATGCAATACGCGTCTTCGGTCACCATTCTTTCGATGCCGTTGACGTGGCCCGCAATACTGCGGAGTCGTTTCACTACGGCTACCCGATGCTCATCGTCCATTTCATACCCCCTCCCCCCCGGTGGGGGATAACGAGATAGGGCAAGTGTAACATCCGCCGCGCCCGCTGTCAAGCGGGCCGGTATGTCACCAGGAATTCTCAATTTGTCAGGTGTCATTCCGAGCGCGGCGAGGAATCTCTGTCTCAGCAGGCTGTGCTGCCGGTCTAGCACAGAGACGGGAGCACGGCACCGCAGGTGTTCCTCGTCGCGGTGCTTCTCGGAATGACCCATTGAGAATTGCTGGCGTGTCGCCATGTCACCTCTTCGGGCAGTTTGTTATATAATCCACCTACATCATCGTGGGAGGATGTCGACGTGGCAGGTTCCGATCAACTCCGCAAACTCTTGGCCCAAGCGACCACCATCGGCCAGCTGGGCCTCCCCCCCTCGCTCGCCGTCGATCTGGTCTACCGCATCCTCTTTACCGAGGGCGATGTCAGCGTGGCGCGTCTCACCGAAGTGACGCGCTTGTTCCCGCAGGTCATCGACGAGATCATGGTGGATATGCAGCACGATCATATGGTCGAAGTGGTGAAGGCGGGGACCATGCGGATGAGCTATACCTATCGGCTCACCGACGAAGGCTCGGCGCGCGCCCGCGATGCGCTGGAACGCACGCAATACATCGGCCCCTTCCCCGTCGCTATTGACGCGTATCGCACAGCCATCTTGTTACAAACGGCCAGTCAGCAAAAGGCCACGCCCACCGAGGTGAAGCAGGCGCTGTCCCATTTGATCCTGCCCGAAAACTTTCATCGCCGCATTGGTCCGGCCATGAATTCCGGCACATCGCTCTTCTTGTATGGGCCGCCGGGCAACGGCAAGACCACGGTCGCGCAAGCCATTGCCAAGTTGTTGGCGGGCGCCGATCCCATCTGGCTGCCTTACGCCGTCTCGATCGGCGGGCAGATCATTCAAATGCATGATCCGCTGGTGCACATTCCCTACACCGCCCCGCCGGACGCGGATGCCCCCACGGGCAAGACAGGCTTCATCGGCGTGGACAAACGCTGGAGTTTGTTCCAGCGGCCTTCGGTGATGGTGGGCGGTGAGTTGACGATGGATGCGCTGGAATTGCGCTTCGAGCCTATCACCAAGATTTACGAAGCGCCATTGCAAATGAAGGCTAACGGCGGCATGTTCCTCATCGACGACTTCGGGCGGCAGCAGATCAGCCCGCAGCAATTGCTCAACCGCTGGATCGTGCCGCTGGAAACGCGCATCGATTTTCTGCGCATGCAATCCGGCCAGACACTGGAAATTCCCTTCAGACAGTTGATCGTCTTCGCCACCAATCTCGATCCCAGCGATCTCGTCGATGGCGCTTTTCTGCGCCGCATCCAGATGAAGGTGGAAGTGAGCAGCCCTGACGAGAAGATGTTCTACCAGATCTTCTCGCAAATGTGCCAGAACCTGCGCGTGCCATTCGATCGCAACGGGTTCCTCTACCTGCTGCAGAAGTGGTATCGCGAGCCGGGACGCGTCCTGCAATCGGTGCACCCGCGCGACATTCTCAAAACGGTAATTGCCATCTGCGAGTACGCGGGCACGCCGCCGCAGATGACGCCGGAATTGCTCGACGAGGCGTGCAGCTGTTACTTCGTCGATCTCAAATCGTCCGCCTAGCACCAATACTGTTAAGATAAGGCTCGCCGCCCGCGTCCTCGCGGGCGATCCCACCGCGAGGACGCGGTGGGGTGAGCACTAATTAAACAGTATTTCACCTAAACGACAACCGGGTTTCTTTGCAGAGAAGCCCGGTTGTTTGCTACTATTTCTTCCGTGTCGTTTTCTTCACGCCTGCTCTGCCGCGCGGTTTCTTCGCCGGATAGGCCTTCTGCAAAAATTTTAGCGCCACCGGATCGATCTTCTCCGATCCAAACGGCCAGCGATCTTCCAGATTCTCGATGCCGATCAGCCCCTCGACGGCTGCGCGCGTGGCTGCATCATATTCACCCGTGAGCAAGCCGTGATACTGCTGGGCCTGTGTGGCGATGCGCTGCAACTCGCGCGCGATCTTCTTATCGATCGGCACCAGCGACTCTGGCACGGGCTTGCCGAAGTACAGATGGTGCAACTCCACCAGGTCTTGCAATCGCTCGATCGGATGGGCAGCATCATCCACGCGCAGATCGAGATACCGATCGTTGAAGCCCGCGTAGCCGCCCTTCTCACGCACGATCAACACGGCCGCGCTTTGCTGCCCGCGTCGATCACCGCCCGCTTTTTGACCCGCCAACAGGGCCGCCACCAAACGATCGGCCAACTCACCCCGCGCGCTTTCAAATCCGGACGCCAGCGCTTCCACCGTCGCGGCGCTCACCAGGATGTTGCCCTGCACCGCGAAGGTCGATCCGCTTAAGCTGCCCGCCCAGACATGACAGGTCGATCCCGTAAATGTCGCCGCGCGCCCTTCTCGATCGACGATGCCCACCTGCCTCTGCTCGCGACCTTCGTCGGCGGCCAACAACCGATCGAGCGTTTCCGTTGCGCTCATGCCCTGCGCCAGCATTTCCAGACCCCTCGGACCAAACGCGGTGTTGGCGTAGGACTGTGTCGCGATCGCTCCGGCGTTGGCCGACGCCCACGGCACCACCGCGCCCACCGCCAGAAACTTGCTCTGCGTCGCCACACCCCATTCTTTGGCAGCTAGATCGTAAGCTACAATTGAGAAAGTCATGTCGTCTCCTTAGCGATTGCTGGTTACTTATCACCTATGGTATGATCGCCACGATGCTACGCCGATTTTCTTTCTCACTCATTCTCTTCATCACTCTATCCTTCTTGCTGGCCGCGTGCGGACCGGGTCGCCTGCCCGAACAGGTGATCGTCTCAGTGGCGTCCGATGGCGAAGTCCAAGAGTTGACCATGCCCCAAGGCAGCGTGGTGCGTGACGCGTTACGCGCGGCGAGTGTCACCCTGGCGGAACTCGATCGGGTGCGCCCGCCGGAGACCTCGCTCTTGACACCCGGTCTGAGCATCACCGTGACGCGCGTCATTCAGACCAACGAACAAGTAACCGAAACCGTTCCTTACGGCACGCAGACACAACCTGATACGACACTGTTACCGGGCGAACGGCGCGTCCTGCAAGCCGGGCGCAATGGAATGCTGGCGACCAACTATCGGCTGACATACGAAGACGGCAAGTTGATCAATCGGGTGGAGATTAGCCAGGAAGTCATCGCCACGCCGGTGCCCGAGATCACGCGCGTCGGCTTGAAAGACGATTTCAATACGGTGCCATTGTCCGGTACGCTGGTCTATTTGTCAAACAACAATGCCTATGTGATGCGCGATGTTTCCGGCAACAAACGCGCCTTGACCACAGACAGCGATCTGGATGCGCACGTCTTTTCTCTGTCGCCCGATGGTCGCTGGTTGCTCTACACGCGCGGCAATACTTCAACGCTCAACAGCTTGTGGGTCGTCGATACGACGCTGGCCACACCTGAACCACAAGCGTTGAAGATCAACGGCGTCTTATGGGCCGATTTCGCGCCCGATAGCCAATCCATCGCCTATTCACGCGCCGAGCCATCGCCGGGGTTGCCGGGTTGGAAAGCGCTGAACGATTTATCAATCCTGCCCTTCAACAACGGCAAACTCGGCAAGAGCAAAGAAATTATCAAAGCCTCGGCCACGGCGCCCTATGCCTGGTGGGGCACCACCTATGCCTGGTCGCCCGATGGCAAACGGCTGGCGTACGCCAACACCGCCTCGATCGGCCTCATCAGCCCGACGGCAAAGATCACACGCACGATCCCCATCATCAACTTTGCGGCCTACAACACCCGATCGACCTGGGCGTGGACGCCGACGATCAGTTGGTCGCCCGATGGGCAGTTCTTGATCGCGCCGATCCATTCGCCCTCGCCCTCGGGTGAATCCGACGAAGACTCGCCCGCCTTCGATGTCGCGGCCCTGCAAATCAGTGGCACCTTGCAGCCCCGTCTGGCAGTCGGAGCGGGCATGTGGGCCGCGCCACAATGGATCGGCCTCGAACCCGCGAATCGTCAAATCGTGTTTGGCATGTCCGAGACGCCGTATGCCAGCGATACCAGCCGCTACTTTCTCAACATCATGGATCGGGACGGCAGCAATCGACGCTTGCTCTTTCCCGCCGACGGGCTGCCCGGCATTCGCGGCTTGCCCGATTTCGACGTCGCACCCGATGGCCGCGGCCTCATCGTCGCCTATCAAGGCGATCTCTACTGGATCAATTTGAACACGGGCCTCACCCGCCGCCTCACCGCCGACGAATCGATCTCGTTTCCTCGTTGGGCGCGCTAATCCTCAATCGTCACTCCACACATGAAAACCAAACGCTCTCTCCTTATTGCGCTGTTGTGTTTACTGGGTTTAGCCTTTGTCGTCGGGATCGGGATCGGTGTCACGCGCCAACAGGCCCAAGCCGCGCGCGGTTTATTCTATGGGTTTCCTGCGCCGCTCATGCCACCGCAACGCGAGATCGGCGTCAACGCGGCCCTGGAACAATACGACGATGCACAGTTGAAAACCGAGCTCGCGCGGATCAAACAATCGGGTTTCACCTGGATCCGCCAAACTTTCCCCTGGGCGCAGATCGAACCGGCACCAGATCAGTTCGATTGGGCGCAGTGGGATCGGATCGTGCAAGCCGCCGGTGATCTTAAGATGATCGCCGTGCTGGATACCGCGCCAACGTGGGCCGCTGCCTCTAACAGCCAACCTCCAACCTCCAACCTCCAATTCGCCAACTTCGCACGGGCGTTCGCCCAGCGTTACGGCGATCGCATCGACACGTATCAGATTTGGGATGAACCGAATCTGGGTGATCGCTGGCGGGGTGAAGTCAACCCGATCGAGTATGCCGAGCTATTGCGGCAAGCGCGCGACGCGATCAAACAAGTCGATCCCACGGCGACGATCGTGTTAGCAGGACTCGCGCCCACCGTCGAGACCAGCCAGGCGAACATGGCCGATTGGTTATTCCTACGGCGCTTATATGAAGCGGGTGCGCGCGATCTGTTTGATGTGGTGGCCGGCAAACCGTATGGGTTTGATACCACGCCCGATGATCATCGCATCGATCCCAACGTGCTCAATTTCCAGCATCTGGTGTTGCTGCGCGAAGAAATGGAACGTCACGGTGATGCGGATAAAGCGCTGTGGGCCACGCAGTTTGGTTGGAACACCGCCGAGAATTCGCCGTGGGGACGCGCGACACTCGAACAACAACGCGCCTACACGCAGCGCGCCATTGAATACGCGCGCACGAATTGGCAGTGGTTGGGCGTGATGACGATCGAGAATTGGGAACCGGCCGCGTCCAAAGACAATCCGCGCTGGGGCTTTGCGATCAAGAATAACCTCCCCGAAAACCTTGCGAGAGTTTCAGAACTCTCGCAAGGTTACTACCCAGCCGCACTGCAAGATCGCCCCGGCAGCCCGACGTATCAGCCGAATCCATTGGCAACTTTCACCGGCAATTGGCGCTTCAGCGAATTGGGCGCCGATTGGAGTCAGACCGGCGACAAAGTATCGATTCCATTTCACGGCAGCGATTTTGCCCTGCGCGTGCGCCGCGCGGCCGATCGCGCCAACTTCTACATCACGGTCGATGGTCAACCCGCCAACGCCCTGCCCCACGACGAGAACGGCGCGTATCTGCAACTCATTCCGCCGGACATCAACGTGACTGATATTCAAACGATACCGGTTGCCACCGGGTTGTCTGATACCGATCACGTCGCCGAGATCGTCACCGAGCGCGGTTGGAATCAGTGGTCGCTCATCGGCTGGAGTGTGGGACGGAGTGAAGACCGCAGCAGTCTCAACACGATCTACGGATTGTTAGCGGTGAGTGGCTTGCTGCTGATCGCAGGTGCGCTTTATTTTGGACGCACAGCCGAATGGGGGAGCGTCGGTCGCGCAGTCGCAGCCATGTGGGCGCGACTGAGTGAAAGCAAACAAGTGATTATCGCCGTAGTCACATCGCTCGTCGTTTATGCTTCAGCCTGGATGACGTGGGGCGTGGACGTGGCAGCCGCGTATCGACGCGCGGGTGATACCACCAACCTCATCGCCACGTTGGCCGCCGCGACGATTTTCTACGTCTCCCCGTGGTTGATCCTGACCCTCATCAGCGGATTGGTGCTGCTCGTCCTCATCATCCTGCGGCTCGATCTGGGTCTGGCGCTGGTGGCGTTGTTTGCGCCGTTCTTCTTCCTGCCCCGGCAACTGTTCGAGTCGGCCTTCTCGATGAGCGAGTTGATCCTGCTGATGTGCGTGGTGTCGTGCGTGGTGCGTGGTGCGTGGTCCGTTCGCGCAACGCCACGCACTACGCACTACGCACTACGTATCACGTCTCTCGACTGGTCGGTGCTCGCCTTCCTCGTCGTCTCCGTCATTTCAGTTTTTCTGGCAGAGTATCGGCAGTTTGCGCTACGCGAGTTTCGCGTGATCATTCTGGAGCCGATCGGGTACTACGCGCTCATGCGCGCCGCCCAACTCGATCGACGCGCCGTGTGGCGCATCGTCGATGGGCTGGTGTTGGCCGGTGTGCTCGTCGCCGTCATCGGGCTGGTGTTGTACGCTTTCAACCTCAACATCATCACCGCGGAGGAAGGCGTACAACGCTTGCGCAGTGTCTATGGTTCGCCCAACAACGTAGGGCTGTTTTTAGGCCGCGTGTTTCCGATCGGGTTGGCCGTGGCCTTGGTGGGAGTCGGCAGACGCCGCCTCTTCTACGGCCTCGCCCTCATCCCGATCGGTGCGGCGATCCTGCTTAGCCAATCACGCGGCGCTATCTTTATCGGCCTGCCACTTTCGATTTTGGCGATTGGCCTTCTGGCAGGTGGCCGTTGGTTGTGGGCCACCCTTGGCGTGCTCATCGTCGGCGCCGTCGCGGCGATTCCACTCTTGAACTCGCCGCGGATTCAGGCCTTGTTCAGTGGTGGAGGCGACACATCGTTCTTCCGCGTGGCGCTGTGGAAAAGTACACTGGAGATGATTCGCGATCAGCCGTGGTTTGGCGTAGGCCCTGATAATTTTCTGTACGCCTATCGCGGCCGTTATCTGCGGCCGGAAGCGTGGCAAGAGCCGTCATTGTCTCATCCGCACAACGTCGTGCTGGATTTTGCGGCGCGGCTGGGCTTGATCGGGTTAGGCGTGTTTATCTGGATGCAGGCCGCGTTCTGGGTCACGGCGTTCCGCGTGCTGCGTCGGGCGAAGCAATCATTGGTCATTGATCAGTGGGCCTTGATCATTGGCCTCATGGCTTCGATGATTGACTTCCTCACGCACGGTCTGGTGGACGCTTCCTACTTCGTGGTCGATCTGGCCTTTGTGTTCATGCTGACGTTAGCCCTGATTCAGAAAGTAGATCAGGACACAAGTAGACAAGCAGACAAGTAGACGAGTTCCTTGTTTCCTTGCTTACGTGTCTACTTCCAAGCCGTAACCACTCTCAATCAACCCTTTCAACTTTTGCGCAAAACGCGCCGCGGGTGCGCCATCGACGATGTCGTGATCGAAGCTAAGGGTGAGATCGAGATATTCACGAATGACGATTTGTCCCTCGACCACGCCCGGTTTTTCCGTTAGGCCCCCGACTGTGAGTCCCAGCGTATGCAGTGGCAAAAACCCGACGCCCCAACCGCTGCCTTTGCCGAACATGCCCACCGACGTCACGATGCACGTCCCTCCATACCGTTTCAAGCGCACGGGGGTCTTCACCAGCCACCAGTGAAATAGATCGCGCGTCCATACCGGCAAAAGCGGCCCGAACCGCGCCAACCCGCCGGATCGCTGTTCGCTGCGCGCGGGGCGCATCTGCACCGCGCGGATCTCCTCATGGATCTGGCGGAAGGTCTTATGGTTCGCCGCGCGGACGATGTGCGGAATCGCCACGCCGCCCTGCTCGGCCTCGATCATGATGACGACATCCACTTCGTCAAACACGATCAACTGATTGCGCCAGTTGCGATAGGCCTGAACGCGCTTATCTTGATCGATCGCCTGGGCGAAGCAAGTCACCACAAACGCCGTGAACGATAGTGTCTCGCCGGTGCGAGATTTGTGAGTTTGTATTGCCTGCCGCGCCGGCGTCACATCGAGTTCCAGCAAACCATGAATGACGTGTCGCCGTGCGCCCCAGCGTCCGGCATCGACGACAAACTGCCGCGCCGCAGGAAATGGTTCGCTGACATATTCAGCTGGTTTCGACATGGCTTATCCTCGTGATTCAGTTATCTGCGCTGCGACGCAGTTTGGCAACATGGGTTACAATTAGGCTGAAATCGACAGACCGGCGGTGACAGCTTAGGAGGCTGCGGTATGGCAAAAAATGAAATGGTGAAACTCATCGATCAATCGATTGCCCGATATCAGGCCGAGATTATCGAGTTGGAAACGCGCTTGCAGACGGAATCCAATCACGCGCTAGAGGATTGGCTGCTGATGGAAGCGTGCAAAGACTACGACACGATCGATCTGGGCGACGACATCGTGGGCAAGGCACGCCGCAAAGGTTGGAAGGCCCTGCGCGATCAGAAACGCAACACCGAAAAGATGATCACCGCGTTGATGGCTCTGCGTGAGACCGCGGCTGCGCCGGAAGGCGAAAAACTCCGCAAGAAATTCGATCAAGAAATCGAGAAGTATCAGTAAATCACGCTGGACATAGAACCGGGTTGCTCCGCAATTGTCGCACTGAAACGACAGGCACGGAAAAACCCGGCTTTTGTTTAGCTTGCCACATAATCCTCGTGCAAGCGCGCCAGCCGCGCCACGCTGTCACTCAAACCGCCGGGCCGATTGCGCGCCAGCCACACCACTTCGTACTCGCGCACGATCGCACGCAGATCGCGATCGAGATCGCGTATGGACCCCAGCGGTGCGCCGATCGCCAGCAGGCCGCGCTGCGCCGCATGTCGCAGCATCCAGCCCGCCAGTTCAAACTCACGCCGCAGCAAATCGATATCGGCCCGCGTGCTGCGCGTCTCTGGCAACGGCGCTAACGCGTGATCGATCGCGGTTAGCGTCGCGTGCAGCGTTTCCGGCGACACACTGTCACGATATTCGGCCACTTGCGTTAACGGCCAGTGCAGCATCCAGAACAACCCCGACGAATTGTTCGGCACAAAACCCAGCGTCTGATAAACGTTACCGAGATCGTAGGCCACGTGTCCCAGGTTGCCGCTGGGATCATCGAACACGCATTGACTCACTACGCGCGGCACATCCAACGCCCGATTGGCCTCCCACGCCCACGCATACGCCGCCCCCATCGCAAAGCCCAATTCGCTAATCGGCAGCGACTGCCAATGGCCGTTATCGCCCCAATCGGTGTTGAGGTAACCACGCGCGCCGTGCTTCAGACCATGCTCGGCGGCGTTGCGTAAATTCGCCAGCGCATTATCCGTGCGCCCGCCGATCGAATTCCACGACGACGTGCCGGGGCACACATAGAACGGCAGGCCCGCCTGCGCCAACTGCGCGCCATGTGCATCAAACGGATGATCGGCCTCGTAACCCCATTCCAACGCAATCGCATCGCGCGGCAATTCTGAAATCAACTCAGGATACTGCACGATGATATCGCCCCAGAACTGCATGACGTGCTGACGCTCGGTCACCGCTTGATAGATCTTGCGCAGATAGTCCACATACACGCGGCCCGTGCCCACCCGATCGCACTCCGCACGACTGCGGCCCTGTCCCAGATCGAAGATTTCGTCGCAGCCCACGTTGAACATCCGGCTGGTGAAGTGCGGCAGCAATTCGTCGAAGAGACCCGTCACCAGCGTCAGGCTGCCGGGATCGATCGGGCACAGGCTGAACGGCCCCGCGCTGCGATCGCCCCACGGAAAATCAAAGCCGTCCGACGCTTCGGCCAGCGGCGCGTAACGCGCGTGCTCGAACCAGCGCTGCATGTGCCCGAACGAATTCTGATTCGGCACCAGTTCGATGTGGCGTTCGTGGCAGTAAGCGTCCAATTCCAGAATCTCCTCGCCCGTGAGCGGCGAAGCATTCGCCCACACTTCGGGATGATTCAGATACGCAAAAGTGTGCTCGGTATACAACTGGAATTGGTTGATCTTCCAACTCGCCAGACGATCGATCAGGGCGCGCGTGGTCTTCAGGGTCGGCACACGATCGCGGCTGATGTCGAGCATCACGCCGCGCACCGGGAAGTCCGGCCAATCGACGATATGCAGGCCGGGCAGCTGCGCGGCCTGCTCGCTGCCTTCCAGAATTTGGATCAACGTGCAGATGCCATAGAACACGCCGGCGGCGTCATGCGCCTCAATGCTGATCTGTTCCGGCCCGATCGTCAGCTCATATCCTTGCGGGTGCGTTACACGATCGGGCGCTAGATGCAGCGCCAACCCGATCATCTCCTGCGGCGCCACAGCGCTGGCGTGCAATGACCATTGCAGTCCGCACACCCGTTGCAGCGTAGTCTGAAAGCGCTGCGCGGCAAAACGCAGGGCCTGCGGATCGGTCCCATCCAACAGGATGAACCGATCGCCACGCAGCACGTGTGCCTGCTCAAACAGTTCGATCTGGCGTGGCCGAGGCAGCAGCACAAGTTCCATCATCATCACTCCTTGTTCACTTTACTTTCTGTGTGATGTAAATCGTTTGCTCCTCACCGTCTTCACCCGCATAGAGGACACTGATGCTGATGTCCCACACACCCCGCCGCCAACTGCCACTGACCTGCAGCGTACCGCTGCGCTGCGGGCCGTACAACGGCACACTGAAATGCGCCGACGAAGACGTATCGCCACCGCTGATGCTGCCCGTAATAAACGGCCCCACGTTGAGTGGCTGTCCGAAAGCCTGTGTGACTTGAGGATCATTGTTGAGAATCTGCATGACCTGGTCCAGCGGTCCCCATGCGCGAAATGCGATCTGGCTGGTAAACATGATCAGCCCCGCGCAGAGGCCGACGAACAACAGTATCGGCAGGCAACCCAGACAGCCGGAGAAGGTGGAAACGCCGCGTGATTGAGTTGAGGTCTCCGGCGCGCCACGGTGCTGATCGATTGTCACCACCGGCATTTCGCCCCGCGCGATCGCTTCGACGGCGTCCTTCGCTTCCTTCAGCCCCACGCCCGTTTGCTCACGATACAACTTGATCGCACCGATTTTATTGCCCTGGCGCGCCAACGCCGTGATCGAATCCAAATCGATGCTGTAAGGATGGGGAGCCGTTGCAAGCAACCGTGGTGAAGGCAGCGCGGGTGTCTCGCCGCGTTCGATTGCTTCGACAGCGTCCTTCGCTTCCTTCAAGCCCAGACCCGTCTGTTCGCGATACAGCTTGATCGCGTCGATCTTTTTGTTTTGCAGCAACAGCTCAGTGATCTGATCGAGATCGACCCCGGACACGCCATGCGTGGCTGAGGTCACACGCAGCGTCAACTCCGGCGTCTCGCCACGCTCGATCGCTTCGACGGCGTCCTTCGCTTCCTTCAAGCCCAGACCCGTCTGTTCGCGATACAGCTTGATCGCCTCGATCTTTTTGCCCGCCCGCAGCTGCTCCAGGATGCCTGAGAGATCAATCCCGGCCGTCGCGGGCTTGCCCTTGAGCACATCATTCAAAACGCTCTCCGTCTTGACCCCTTCAGGTGTGAAATACAACTTCGACTGGCAGAACGAACAGATCGCTTGCGTGCTGCCCGCAAAATCGATCGGCGCTCCACAATTAGGACATTGCAGATCATTAACCGTCATGGTCTCCTCTCGCCTAAGTAAGCCTTCAATCTGAAGAACATTGTAGTACAGGATTGGCCGGCGTCAAAACCGATTATGCCTTTGCTCAACTTTTGTTGTATAGTAAGTCAGGCTACGTTCTGGAGGAGATTCATGTCCACGCTCACCTGGGAAGAACGCGTCGAACTCGCGCAGCGTTATGCGCCACGTCTGATCTTGTTCCCTGAAAGGAAGGAACTCGGCAAGCCTAGAATTGAAGGCGGCGCCGGCGATTATCATCCGCGCAGCCTGGAATTGCTGTTGGAACGAGGCCGCTTATTTCCCGGCACATTGCGTTCGCTGGGCCAGGGGCACATCGAGTGGTTGTTCAATCAGAACAGCCGTCCCCCGACCACGCTGGACAACCTCGCCAAGAGTGATAACACATCGCACCAGATTCGCTTGCTGGGCGGGCCTATCCCTAATCCGCAGCAAGCCTGGAACACTTATTTCGATATTTTGGATCAGTCGGATGCCACAGGGCGCACGGGACGTGATCGATTTCCGCTGACAGTTTACGCCCACATCCTGACGCGCGAAGAAGCTGTGAAAGCTGGCGAAGCCAATCTGAAGGTCGAATTCGCAGAGTATGAAGGAAAAGTAGGCCGGCCTTTCTACCAACCCGGCGGGCAAACTCAGCCCGACGATCTGGCGCTGCAATATTGGTTCTGCTATTACTTCGACGACTGGGCCAACATCCACGAAGCCGACTGGGAAAGCATCACGGTTTTTCTGCGCCGGCAGGGCAGCACCTGGGCGCCGCTCGGCGCGACATACTCTGAGCATGAGAACGGCGCGCGCCGCCACTGGGCAGACATCGAACACCTGGAGGACACACATCCCGTCGTGTACATCGCGTCCGGCTCACACGCTTCGTATTTTCAGTACATCCCTGACGGCCACAACACGGAGTTGTCAGGCGTCATCTTCGGGCAGTTGAAATTCAAAATCGGATTCAAGATCAACACCGGCAACCGCGACTTCGTGCCGGAGCCTGGGGCGCAACATCCGCCGCTTACCCCGCAGGTGGAAGTGCTGCCTGATCCCATCGACATGGTCAGCGCCGATAATCCGGCGCGCCGTCATTTGAAGTGGATGGGGTTCAAAGGATCGTGGGGCGCGCGCGAGTTGGGGCGTTTCATTGCGGGCGGCCCCATAGGCCCCACCTGCAAGGGCGTTAAGTGGTTCAATCCGTTTGCCTGGTCGGAAGTGGAATGCTGGCCGGATTATTTGATCTACTGACGAGTGACAAGTGACGAGTGAGTTGCTAATGATGATGGTAAGCTATTCACTCGTCACTCATCACTTATCACCCGTATCCTCACATCGATCGCCGTTGCGCCGCTCTCCAGCACCCGCAGTGGATTGATTTCCACCTCGGCCACTTGCGGGAATTCGACCGCAAACTGCGCCACTCGCAAGACCCGATCGATCACGGCCTCCCGATCAACCGGCGGCGATCCGCGCAAGCCGCACAACCGTCGTCCGGCAAACGTCGCCTCGATCATTCGCTCTGCTTCCAACCGCGTCAATGGCGCTAATCCAAAAGCCACATCGCGTTGACCTTCTACGTCCACGCCGCCCGCGCCAAACATGATCAACGGCCCGAACTGCTCGTCGCGCACTGCGCCGATGATCACCTCTTGGCCGTCACGCAGCATGGGCTGTATCGTCGCACCATCGAGGCGCGCCTCTGGCATCGCCGCGCGTGCCTTCGCCATGATGCGCTCAAACGCCAAGCGCAGCGCCTCCGCCTCGCGCAGATCGAGCGCCACCCCGCCGATGTCCGACTTGTGCGGAATATCCGGCGAAGCGATCTTCAGCACCACTGGATAACCGAATTCCTCCGCCCACTGCGCGGCCTCATCAGCCGTTCGCACCAGCGCTTCACGCGTTCCCTCGATGCCATACGCCTCCAGAATCCGTGTTGCCTGTGTGCCGGTGATCCATTCAAATGAGATTGCTTCGTCCCAAGGGGAGGCTTCGCACTCGCTGGGAAACGCTCCTCGCAATGACGCTGATGCTGCCTTGCGATCCACATCCTCAAACACCACTGGCTCCTCGCTGGGACGCGCCAGCCACTGCACATGTCGCCACAACGCACCCAACGCCGACGCGGCCCGCTCGGGGAAACGATAGTCCGTTAGCCGCACGGCGCGCAGGGCCTTCAAAGCATCGCGCACCGTGGCCTCGCCCATCACCGCAACCACGACAGGTTTCATCGCGCCCAGGCCAACTGCGGCGATCGCTTGTGCCACGGGCGTCAGATCCTCGATCGGCGGTGGCACGCAAATCACCAGTACCGCATCGACCCTGGCATCGTTCAACAGGACTCGCAGCGCCGCCGCATATTCGCGCGGCCCGGCGGAGGCCAGCATATCGATCGGGTTGTGGAAGGACGCGTGGGGCAGCAAGAATTCTTTCAGCGCGGCGATCGTTTCGATCGAAAGAGTTGCCAGACGCAGACCATTCGCCTCGATGGCATCAACCGCCAGAATGCCCGGCCCACCGGCGTTGGTCAACACGGCCACCCGATCACCCATCAGCGGCGGACACCAGGCCAACGCCCGCGCCCAATCGAACAACTCCTCCGTCGTGTTAGCGCGCAGAATGCCATAGCGATCAAACACCACATCGTAGGCCGTTTCTTGCCCGGCTAGCGCGCCCGTGTGCGATGACACCGCCCGCTTCCCGGCCGCGGTTCGCCCTACCTTCAACGCGACGATCGATTTGTCACGCGCGGCGGCGCTCACCGCTTGCTTGAATTGCGCGCCATCTTTCACGCCTTCGAGGTACATCGTGATGACGCGCGTATGCGGATCAGCCGCGAGGGCCGTGATCACTTCGGCTTCCGACAGATCGGCCTGGTTGCCCAGCGAGGCGATGCGCGAAAAACCGAAGCCCATGCCCGTGCCCCAATCGATGACGGCCTGACAGATCGCGCCTGATTGCGACACGAAAGCAATCTCACCGGGATGAGGCACACTCTTGATGAAGGTGGTGTTGAAAGGCAGATGCGTATCGATCAGGCCGATGCAGTTGGGGCCGATCAAGCGCAGGCCGTACCGCCGCGCGATCGCGACGATCTGCCGTTCGAGATCAGCCCCAGCCCGATCGGTTTCACGAAAACCGCCGGACACGATGATGGCCCAGCGGATGCCGCGCTGCCCGCAGGCCTCGATCGTCTGGGGCACCAGCGCGGCCGGCACGATGACGACGACGAGATCGATCGGATCGGGCGCAGCCTCGATCGAGGGGTAACAGCGGAGGCCGAGAATCTGATCGGCGTGGGGGTTGATGAAGTGAACAGCGCCGCGATAGCCGGAATTCACCAGGTTGCGCGCCACGCCATAGCCCAGCTTGGTTTCGTCGCGGCTGGCGCCGATAACGGCGATCCCACGCGGAGCAAACAACGTTTCAAGCATATTATCTCCTCCAGCGCCGCTTCAGGTATAATCGGCGCTATGACCCGACTACTCTTATACACCCGCGAACGCACCTGTCCCGATCAAGAACTCGCCCGCCGCTGCCTGGCCGAGTTCAACGTATCCTACGTCGAGATCAACATCTCACGCGAAGCGGATGCCGCGCAGACGATGCAGGAATTGGTCGGCTGTTTAGCGGTGCCGACCCTGGTGATCGCCGATGAAGAGAACAACCCGATCGAGCCGCCCCGGACGATCGGCCAATACGAATCCGTGCGCAACGTCGATCGTGGATCGATCATCAGCGAGCCATCACGCACCGGGTTGCAACAATTCCTCATCCGCCACGGGCTGCTTCCAGCAGCGTGAAGCAAAACGTCGTGCCAGCGCCCAGCCCAGCCGATTCGATCCAGATGCGGCCACCGTGCACGGTGATGATGCGCTTCACCAGCGCCAGGCCAACACCGGTTCCCTCGCTCTTGGGATCGAGCTTATCGAACAGGCCAAATACTTTCTCCTGATAGCGCGGATCGATCCCGCTGCCGTTGTCTTTGACGAAAAAGGCCGGCGTTCCTTCGTCGTATCGCACGCCAATCTCGATACGTGGTTCGGGCTGATCACCCATAAACTTCACGGCATTATCGATCAGATTCTGCACCACTTCCACCAGCCGCGTGCGATCACAGACCACCAGCGGCAGTCCCACGGCAATGTTGACCTGCACCCCGCGGGCCATGAGACGCCCTTGTACCTGCGCCGTCGCTTCACGCGCGATGTCCTCAAAAGGCACGGTTTCGGGTGCGTTCATAATCCGGCCCACACGCGATAATTCCAGCAAGTCATTCAACAGATGCTGCATCCGATCGGTCGCGTCGGCGATGCGCGCCATATCCGCGTGCAGGCGTTCCAGATTGCCGGAAGCCGCGTCTTTTTCCAGAAAGCCTAAAAACCCCCGAATCGTAATCAGCGGGCTTTTCAAATCGTGCGACACGGTATACGTGAAGCGCTCCAGTTCGGCGTTCTTCGTTTCCAATTCACCGATCAATGATTCGCGTTCTTGCGTCACGCGCTTGAGTTCGAGCATGCTGCCTAGCAGTGAACAGTAAATGGCGATCACTTCCTGGCGGGCGTCATCCAGCGGGGTGTGGCTGATGGCGTTATCGTTGAAAAAAACGCCGATCGGCTGTTCACCCGACCGAATGCTGGTCGCCGCAAGCCAGCCGACATCGGCCTGGCTGACGGCCTTGCCATTCCAATACTGGTAACGGTCCTCGCGTATCAGCCACAACGGCGCATCCGGCAAGAGAAGTTGGCGATGCAGATCCGTGGTGATGACATTGGCATGTTCGTCGACCGTCTGTCCCTCCAGACTGGTCCCGAATGTCCCCCGCAGCTGATCTTGCTCGGCTTCCAGCAAGAAAATACCGCAGCGTTCCACCTGTAATTTTTCCCGCGCCAACTCCACGGCGCGGCGATAAAACTGCGTTAGATCGGCCACCCCAATCAATTCATCGGCCGCCTCTAACACACCGCGCAGACCGCGCGCGATCGTCTGCTCACGCGCCTCCACCTGCTTCCGGGCTGTGATGTCCTGACTCATGCCCACCAATCCGATAATGCGCTGCTGCCGATCGCGCAGCGGTACTTTGTGGATCAGATACCAGTGAAGGCGGCCAGCCTGGTCAGGCACCAGTTCTTCGCGATTGAGCAACGGTTGGCCCTCGCGAACAAGCGTCTGTTCGTCAGCATAGTACTGCTCGGCAAATTCACGTGGCAGCAAGTCAAAGTCGGTCTTGCCCACCACGTCTTCCACCTGGCTGAGGCCGAAAAGTTTCAAGTGGGCGGCATTCGTCGTGAGAAAGCGGCTCTGTGTGTCTTTAACGAAGATGCTGACTTCCGGCAGATTGTCGATCAGGGTACGCAGCAAGTTACGCTCGCGCGCCAGGGCTTCCTCGTTCTCGCGCCGCGCCGCCTCGGCCCGCAATCGCTCGATGGCCGTACCCAGTTGACCCGCCACGGTGCTCAGCAGCTGCTCATCACCTTCGGTAAAAGCACCGACTTGCCGGTTCTCAACATTGATCGCGCCGATAATACGATCGCCGACCTGCATGGGCACGCATAGCTCAGACAACACATCGGCATTCAGCGTGGCATAAGCCGGTTCAAGCCGCACATCCGGGATGAGCCTGGCCTGGCCCGTGGCGACCACGCTACCAATCACGCCCTGACCTTCCGGCACAACATCATTGTCCAATGGCACATAGACACCGGCCTGATACAGCCGGCCATGCACCAAGTTAGAAACAGGATCTCTCAGTAGAATGCCTGCAAAATCCGGGAATAGAACTTGCCCGATGATTTCCATGGTACGATTGACCAACTGCTCGACCGCCGTCGCTTCGGTCGCAGCTAGCGCCACGGCATGTAGCACACTCAGTTCATCCAGGCGTCGTCGGATCGTATCGAACAGCTTGGCATTCTCCAAAGCCACCGCGGCCTGTACGGCGAACAGCTGCAACACATTCGCATCGGCCTGATCGAACCGCGCCGGACGGTCGTCGAATAGATTCAACACACCAATGACCCGGCCCTGCTGCTGAATCGGAACCCCCAACACCGATCGATAGTTCACCTCACCCAACGGCACGTAACGCCCCGGCCAGCGCCCGTAATCTTCTACAATCAAGAACTGGCCGGACTGCGCCACCCGACCGGTCACGCCCTCACCCAGCGGAATCAGTTGTCGATTAGTTGGCATATGATAGCTGGCGACCTCGGCCAGCGCGGCTCCAGCGGGCTGCACCAGCAGCAGCGCACCCATCGGCGCATCCAGCAGCAGCGCCGCGCGCTGCACGATCGTTTGGAGCAAGATCGGCAGATCAAGTTCTGAGCTGAGCACCAGGCCAATGTCGCGCAGCACCGTCATAAGCGCCGCCGTGTGCTTCTCGGTTTCAAAGAGCTGCGCATTATCGATGGCAATCGCCACCTGATCGGCCATGGTCTGCAATGCCGCCACATCCGCCGTCGTGAAAGCTGCCGGCCGATCGGATTGAATCGTGACGGCGCCGATGACGCGTCCGCGGCTGAGCAGCGGCAGCGCCATTTCCGATCGGGTAGCGGGCAACAACGGATTGTCGAAACGGACGGAATCGGCGCCCACATCCAGGGCAATGCGCGCCTGGCCATGCGCCACGCACCAGCCAATCATCGACTGCTCGTCAATGAGCAAGTGATAGTTGGACTCCAGCATGATACGTCCCGCCTCGCCCGTCGCCGCGTGTAGCATCACGCGCTGTCCTGTTTCATCGCTGAGGAACAAGCCCGCGTAGTACAAGTCGAAACCCGCTTTCATCAATTCTACGACACGCGGCAGCAGCTCATCTAAATCGAGGATCGAGGCCACCGCGCGTGAGACTTCAGCCGCCGCCTGCAACTGGCGGGCCTGCCGATTGAGCAGTTGCTCGGCTTCCTTGCGCGCCGTGATATCTTCCACCGTCGCAACCACACCATCCAGGTGTCCTGCTTCATCAAAGATCGGCGCGGCATTGACGGAGAGCAAGACCCGCTGATGATCCGGCCATTGAATCGCGTGCTGCATGTCATACACGGCCTGCCCGCCGGCCATGACCCGCGCCACCGGCAGCTGCTCGGCCGGCAGCGGCGCACCGGCCAAATCCGTATTGTGCCAAGCCGGCGCATCGTACCTGCGCTGGATAATCTCCGAGCGCGCCAGTCCCAAAATCCGTTCAGCGCCGGCGTTGGCAAAACTAATGCGGCCACTGCGGTCGATGCGGAGGATGCCGGCCGAACTGGTATCCATCAGGCGCGCCACAAAATCTCGTTCCTGCTGTAACGCCGATCGTTCACGTTCCAACTCCAGCGTGCGCGCCTGCAAAGTCAGATTGCTGTGGGCCAGAGCGGCCTGGCTTTCACGGGCCAAAGCCAAAGCGTGACGCACACTGCGCGCGGTCAGGCTCAACAGCACCGCCGCCACCACAAACGACAGCGCCTGGCCGATCCACGTGTTAAAGAGAGAGAGATGATCGGGGGTGGGTTGATACCAGCCAGACGTTTCGGCCTGCGCCAAGATCCAGCCGAATCCGATGCTGAGTGCCGCCACGATCACCGAGGCTCTACCACTCAGCAGGATGCCGGCGATGATCACGATTAACACCAGCGCTCCGTAACTTGAACTGCGTACGCCGCCAAAGGCATAGGCCGCCAGCAGCAGTCCCACCCAGGCTCCGATCGAAAATAACCAGCTCGCCGCAACGACATGACCGCGTCGCACGGCCACTAACAGCACCAGAAGGATTAGGCCCATGCCGCCCACAAACACCAGATAGCTTGCCTGAGGCTCAATGAGCAACGCGATCGCGGCGTAAACAGCGCCGACCGCCACTGCGGCCCACAGAATGGCGGTGAGCAGCGCGGCAGTCCGCGTCTTGTTTTCTTCTAAAAAAGGGGGCGGTGTGATGATCTGGCGTAAGCGAGTGAACATGCTGCCTCCTTCTAACGCCTCGCACTCTAGTTGACAGGCTAAGGACTCGTTAAAGAATAAGTTTCCGAATTGGTCATTCCCGCGCAGGCGGGAATGACATCAGCAGGAAGTTGTATTTTTACGAGCCCTAAGCATATTCAACGACAGGAGTTAGGATACACCGAAGTCTTCAAAAAACAAAACCGCCGCGATCAATACCTGCTAAGGAGACCAAGGGTGTGGTATCATCAGTCTGCCGCGCACTACACAACTGCGCGAATTTGAAACGGGCTTGTGACTTCAGCATGACCGTCAGTCAGCAAACCATCATCATCGAAGGACGCAAAGCCAAATACTGGAGCGGCGGCAGTGGCAAGCCGCTCGTGCTCATTCATGGTGGGCTAGGCGATGCGCGCCAACAGTGGCAGCCGTGCTTTGAAGCGCTAGCGCCACACTTCCAGATCATCGCGCCCGATCTGCCCGGCTTCGGCGTCAGTGCGCCGCTGTCCATGCCTAGTTACCAGAATTATCTAAACTGGCTGCAATTGCTGCTGGATATGCTGAACATCGGCGGGCCGCTGCTGCTGATGGGCAATTCGTTCGGCGCAGTCTTGTGCCGCTTCTTTGCGGCCGAGAATACGGGCTACGTGTCGCGCCTGGTGCTGATCGATGGCGGCGCGATTGTCGATACGCCGGGGTGCCTGCGTCCTCTGTATCGCCTGCCGATCTCGAGCAATATTATCTTCAGCATCATGCACCAGCGGACCTATTCTTTCAACGGCCTGAAGCACGTCATCTACGACGAAAAGCAGATCACGCCGGAGTTCACAGCCAATGTGCAGGCCGCCTGGCCGGGATATGGCGCCGTCATACAACAAGTGGCGACGTCCAATCCGCCCACGCTGCGGACGCCGACCTGTCCGACCTTGGTGATCTGGGGCGAACACGATCAGTTGATTTCGCCCGAGGCTGGCCGACGTATGGCCGCCGAAATCAATGGCGCAAAATTCAAGCTCATCCCCAATGCCGCCCATTTACCGCAGATCGAGCAGTCCGCTGAGTTTCAGAACATCGCGCTGCCATTCCTGCGTGGGTGAATGAAACAGCAACTTACCGTCGTCACTCCCCCGCTTACTTTTCCCTAATCTGTCCGTGGTAAAATGTCGTGCCTCACACTCAAGGAAAAGGAGAAGTATGAAACATCGTGTGATTATCATGCTTGTGGCGTTGCTGGCTCTGCTCCTGGCAGCCTGCGCGCCGGCAAGCACACCCGCCCCTACGCCCACTCAGCCATCCGCTAATGGCTACAGTGCGCAGGCAACTAACGCACCACAAGCCAAAGCCACCGAGCCGGACACAGCGGCGAGTACACCGGCGGCGAGTACACCGGCGGCCACACCGGACATCGAGAAAATTGTCAAACCGCAGCCCGACGATTGGAAGCGCGGCCCAGATGGCGCCAAGGTCACGATCATTGAATGGAGTGACTTCCAGTGCCCGTACTGCGCAGCTGCCTCGCCCCTGTTGAAACGCCTGGGCGAGGCTTACCCGAATGACGTGCAGCTGGTTTATCGGTATTTCCCGCTGCCCTCTCATCCGTTGTCGATCATCAGCGCTCAAGCGGCAGAAGGCGCCGGGGTCCAAGGCAAGTTTTGGGAAATGGAAGAGCAGCTCTTCGCCAATCAACAAGAGTGGAGCGGACAGTCTGAAACTGTCTTTCGCAAGACGCTCGATCAATATGCCGAGAAGATCGGGCTGGATGTGAAGAAGTTCGACAGCGAGCTCGAGGCGGGCAAGTACAAGGTCAAGGTGCAAGCGGCGCAGGATTTGGCCGTGCAGTTAGGCATCGGCGGCACCCCTTTCCTGCTGCTCAACGGCAGTCCCTGGCCACAAAGCTTGAACTATTTATCGTATAACAACCTGGATGGCATCGTGAAGTACATCGTCGAGCTGCCGAAGAAGCAATACAAAGAAGCGCCTAAGATGCAGATCGACAAGAACAAAGCGTACACGGCCACCATCAAAACCGATCAGGGCGATATCGTGCTGAAGCTATACGCCGACAAAGCACCTCTCGCCGTCAACAACTTTGTGTTTCTGGCGAAGAATGGCTGGTATGACAATATCACGTTCCATCGCGTCATCTCAGGTTTTATGGCGCAAGCCGGCGATCCGACCGGGCTGGGCATGGGCGGCCCCGGTTACGAGTTCGCTAACGAAATCACCGGTCTGAAGTTTGACAAAGAGGGGTTGCTGGCCATGGCGAACGCCGGACCGGATACCAACGGCAGCCAATTCTTCATCACCTACGCGCCCGCGCCCAATCTCGACGCGGCCGATCCGACCAAGGAAGCCAAGTATACGATCTTCGGCGAAGTGATCAGCAGCATGGATGTGGCGAAGAAACTCACCCTGCGCGATCCGAATCAAGACCCGGATACGAACGGCAGCGTGATTAAGACGATTACAATCGAAGAGAAATAGTCCACAGATGAAGCAGATGCGCGCAGATTCGAACCTGATTCAATTTGCGCGCATCTGCCTACCGAGGAAATATCATGCCTGTTCAGAATGAGAAAGATTATCCCCACGCCGATTTAACCGGCAAGATCATCAAGTGCTGCATGGAAGCACATTCATTTCTGGGGCCAGGCTTTCCTGAAGCGACCTATCACAAAGCGGTCCTCAAGGAATTACGCTGGGCTAATCTTGAATTTGCTCCTGAACGTGAGAGCACAGTAATCTACAAAGACGGCGATGTCCTCGATGTGTTCCGTCCCGATGTGATCGTCGCAGACACCGTCATTGTCGAGTTTAAGGCGTTGAGCGCTTTGAACGATGATCACATCTCACAAGTCTTGTCCTATCTCAAAGCAACTAATTTGCAAATCGGATTGTTGTTCAACTTCGGCGAACAACATCTCCGCTTTCGCCGCTTGATTAACAAGTATTACGACTCGACCAAGTCGCCTAATCTTTCCCACTAATCTGCGCGCATCTGGCGCCTCTGAGGACGTTCAATGACTATCATTCAAGCTCTGATTCTCGGCTTTATTCAAGGTCTTACCGAATACATTCCCGTCAGCAGCACAGCGCATTTGATTCTGGTGCCGTGGCTGCTGGGCTGGAACTTTGATATCAACACCAAGTTCGTATTTGATATTCTCGTCCAGTGGGGCACTTTGATCGGCGTAGTGATTTACTTCTGGCGTGATATCTGGGCGATTGCGCGCGCCGTACTCGACGGGTTGATCAAACGGCAGCCCTTCGGTACGGCCAACGCCCGACTGGGCTGGTTCGTCGTCGTCGCGACGATCCCTGCCGTCATCGCCGGACTCTTGTTCAAGAAATACGTCGAGCAACTTTACAGCCTGTACCTGGTCATCGCGATCGTCATGATCATCGGCGGGTTCCTGATGCTGGCCGCCGAGCGTTGGGGCAAACGCACCCGTAACCTCGAACAGATGACGTGGCTCGATGCGATCATCGTCGGCGTGTGGCAAGTCTTGGCGTTGGTTCCCGGCGTCAGCCGATCGAGCGCCACAGTCAGCGGCGGTATGTTGCGCCACTTCATCCGCCAAGACGCAGCACGCTTCAGTTTTCTCATGTCGATTCCGGCGCTGTTGGGCGCGGGTGTGGTCGCCATTAAGGACTTGCTGGAAGTGAAAGGATTGTTGTCCGCGCTCGCCGCGCCGCTCGCCGTGGGATTTCTGGCGGCGGCCATTAGCGGTTATCTCAGTATCCGCTGGCTGCTGGGCTTCCTCAAGACCCGATCGCTCAACGCCTTTGTAATCTATCGCTTCGCCTTTGGTGCGTTCTGCTTCATCGTCGCGCTTATTCGCCTCGCCAATCCATAACACCATGGCGGCACGCCTCATGCAGCATTTTTTACGTTTGACGCTTTACGTTTTACTCGGTGCCTTGCTCGCCGCTTGCGCGGAGACACCGCAAGTCACCCGCACGCCGGTGAAGTTGCGTCTGGCCGAAGCGGCCGATCAAGCCGCCGTGCTCGATCGGGTGGTAGACGCCTATACGCAGAATCACGAATGGATCACGATCGACCGTAAGTCCATCACACCAATCGACGCCGTGGTGCAGGTGCGTACCGGGCAACTTGATGCGGTGATCGTGCACACGACCCCCGATCAGAAAGACAAAGTCTGGGTGAGCGGCCTGGCTTACGATCCGCTGGCGCTCATCGTGCATCCCACTAACCCGATCAGCAATGTCACGCTCTCTCAGCTAAGCGATCTTTTTCAGGGCCGCACGTTCGATTGGACGTCGTTCGGTGGCACGGGTGAAGTGATGCTGGTCAGTCGTGAGGGCGAAGCGTATTCGCGCCAGTTGTTCGAAGAACGCGTGATGCAAAATCGCGCCGTGACCCGCAACGCGATTCTGAAATCCTCAGCGAAAGACGTGCTTGATTTCGTGGCGCGGACCCCGGGTGCGATCGGCTATGTGCCATTGAGCCAGGTCGATGCGCGTGTCAAAGCGATCAGCGTCGAAGGGGTGGCGCCCACGGTCGAGGCTGCCGCGAATGGCAAATACGTACTGACCTCACCGCTATATTTGATCGCGCAGAGTGAACCGTCGGGAGACTTGCGTGAATTCGCGGCGTGGCTGCTGGGCAACGAAGGACAGACACTGTTAGCCCAATCGGGCTTGGGGCGGGTGCGTTGAATTTGCATTAACGACTCAACCGTCATTGCGAGGAGCGCCGTTTGCGACGAAGCAATCTCGGACAGACGATAATGCTTGCTGATTGGTATGGAGATTGCTTCGCACGCCCTATCCGCGAAGCGGGGGCGCGCATGGCGAAAACGCTCGCAATGACGACGGGGGAATCGTTATAACTCGCTTTAACCTACGGCTTCACGACAACTTCCGCATAACCCACATAGATGTTGCCGGGGCCAAACGTATCGAGCTGGCCATCGCCGTTTTCATCCTGACCGTCGGTCAGTTTCTTATCGGAAGACACGACAAACTGAACAATATGGCTGCCGGGTCTGAGCGGCGGCAATTCATACGCCCAGAACATTGTCTCGTCACCATTCTCCAGCTGCGGTTTGCTCCAATATTGCTCCGGCTTGGCCAACGGTTGACCATCGAGCGTGACGCTCAACGT
>PMCF01000263.1 GCA_003154115.1 Anaerolineae bacterium | reverse complement strand
AGATCAAAGCTGCCGGACTTATCATCACGGAAACTTTGTTCGATGTGCATGCGCTTCAAATAATCTTTCAAGGTGCGTCGGTCAGCCGTCAAATTCATGGCGATGGCACACAACTCAGCGGGCTGTTTGGCCGTGGCGCGAGTCCAAGTCACGGCCAAGTTACAGAGCCAATCGGCTTCGGCGGTTAACCGTACATTTTGAAAATAGCGCGTGCGACCCGGTGGGACGCCCAGCGTGTCAACGGCGAGTACGCGGCCGTCGGCCAAGGTCACGGTGGTGTTATTTGCGATTCGGATGCCGTAATTCCAGCCTAATTTCCGGCATTTTTGGGCCCAATCCTTGTCGCGAAAGCCGCGGTCGGCCAAGAAGGTCACCGTTGCCACGGGCTGCAACAACTGCGCGGCTTCCATCAAAAGCGCTTCACATTTCTCAACGGTGATCAGGCCGGGGCCTTTGACCACTAACCAAGTCAGCGGAATGGCTCGGAAACAATGCGACAACGACAGCCGAAAGAATTGCAGCGCTTCATGATTGACGATACACCCATCCAAGATCACAAAGACCTCTTTGTCCGCCCAGGCCTGCAACGCTTCGGTGATGAGTGGACGGTAGAAGGCGGGTACGTTGATGAATTTGTTCTTCAACCAACGGCGCACCTGGGCGATGCGCCCGGCGGCTTGGGCTTCGCTGGGAATATGTTGCGCGATCTGACTCAGATGCACCGATTGCGAGAGAATCAAGCCGACGATCACCCAGACCCAGTTCGCAATGCGTTTCAGGTGCGGTTCCGGATGAACCGCCCGCAACTTCGTAAACACGCGGGTATATAATTCTTCGCTAATGCTCATGAGAGTGGCCTTTCGGTTTGGTGTGGTGACCACCGATTATGCCAATTTCATGAGCAAATTGCAAAGTGTTAGCTACTCAGCCCGTTCCCAATAGTTTCTTGACTAAAGTCTCAAGCAACCACAATCCGGCGGGCGCCAGCACCACCGAGGCAAAGCCGGCCACCGCGTCACTCTGCCACGGCCAGATAGAAATCGCCTTGAGGACATCCCGCTCCATGACCAGGCTATCCAGCAGCGCTTTCAGTTGGACCACGTCTTGCAGCGTATCGTGATCCATGTGCGCGTGCAGCCGCGCAAACGCTTGATGCAATCGGCTCTGGACATCGAGCTGCAGACGGTCTTTCTCGGCCCGCATGCGTTGATGCATGTGCAGCAGTGTATACCCAAACGCGCTCAGGATCGCGGCCAGCGTCAGGCCCGTCACGGTCAGCCAGGCCGAGCTGCGCCAGTTGCCTGTTGCCAACAGCGCGCTCGGATAACTCAAGATCAGCCAGCCAGCCAGGATGCGCGCCGTTAAACCCGAAAAGGCATACAGGGTGCGGCGATTGAAGAGATCGAACTTTCCGCCCAGCGTATAGATGCGGCTGATCAGCCAGAGCTTGCGAATCAGGTCGTACATCAGAATACCGACCATGCCGTATGTCAGGCTGATGACCATCATCAACGGAAGCATCATGGCCGATGTCGATAGGATGGCCTGCATTGCCTCGCCGCCTAGCACGAAGTTGACGAGAACACTCGTCGCGATAACGAAGACACTGGTCAACAGCGCCGGGACGGTGGGTGTGCCGATCAAGTTGGTTTGCAGTCGTTGAAATCCAGCGTCGTCGAGATCCAGCACTGGCGCAAAAACTGCCAGTGACTGCCGCGCCGAGCGCCGCACGAACAGCAGCAAGCCCAGGCCATAGGCCATCAAGTAGCTATTCAGGATCGAATCGAGATCGATCGGCCAGAAGGAGGCCTGGGCCGTCAACACCCCGATCAGTCGAAAGACCACCACCCCGATCACAAAGACGATGAGGCAAAAGACAAGATAAGGGAACGGCAGCTGCTCGATCCAATCCAGCAGCCGATCGATGACGCCCGATCGGCTCCGTTCAGTTTCTCGTAATGCTGCGCGCGAATCACTGGTCATGTTCCAGCCTTTATCCTCTCGGCAAGAAAACCGAAAATGTACTGCCACGTCCCGGCCCTTCGCTCTGCGCTGCCACGCGCCCGGCGTGTGCTTCGACAATGGCTTTGACGATCGCTAAACCTAAGCCCGTGCCACCGGTTTCCCGGCTGCGCGATTTATCGCCGCGATCGAAGGCCGAGGCCAGTTGATCGGCGTTCAGCCCTTCGCCCGTGTCCTGCACCACCAGGCACACTTCCTTATCGTCACGGCTGCCATTCACGGTGATGATGCCGCCCGCCGGAGTATGCCGTAGTGAGTTCGAGAGCAGATTGAACAACACCTGCCGGATGCGGATGGGATCGATCGCGATGTGCGGCAAATCAACTGCCCGATTGTTCAGCCGCACCCCTTTATCGATCGCCAATGGCTCGATGGCTTGCACGATCTCGGCGATCAAGGCGTTCACATCGGTCGATTGTTTTTCCAGCCGAAGTTGATGGTTCGCTGCCAGCGAGAGTTCGCGCAGATCGTTGACGATGCGGATGAGATGGCGCGTCTGTCCGTAGAGATTGGCGATCTCGGCTTCGTCGAGGGTGTAAACGTGATCGAGCACGGCGCGCAGATTGCCCTCCAGCGCCGTCAGCGGCGAGCGCAGTTCGTGCGAGACATCGGCCATCAAGTTGTTGCGCAGCATCTCGGCGCGCTGCAAGTCGGCGGCCATGGTGTTGAAGGACGCCGCCAGTTCCTTCATTTCACGGCTGCCGCGCAGCGGCGCGCGCACCGCGCGATCACCCGCGCCGATTTGCCGAACCGCCTTCACCAGATCGCCGATTGGGCGAGTGACCACGCGCCCGATAATTGCCCCACCGATCAGGCCCACCACGATCGAGAACAAGGCGAAATCGCTCAGACGGCGCACAATCTCTTCATTAGATTCAACGGGCGCGGATTGGGCCGGTAGTTGATCGTCACGCCCTACGGGGCGGTGTTCATCTTCCAGTACGATCGACAGGAATTGCAGGAAGAATACCAGGAACAACACGCTGGCGATCATCAGGCTGAGGCGCACCCATAAGCGGTTCATACGCAGTCCTTGTTCAGGCGATAGCCCACGCCGTACACCGTCTCAATGTAGGTCGGATCATCGGGGTCAGGTTCGATCTTGCGGCGCAGGTTGCGGATGTGTGTGTCGAGCGCGCGACCCATGCCTTCGTAAGCATAGCCTACCGCTTTCTCTAAGAGATCATCGCGCGTCAGCGTGTAGCCGGGGTTTTCGATAAACGCTTGCAGCAGATTGAACTCCGTGCGGGTTAGCTCAACCGATCGGCCATTCACCTCCGCCGTGCGCTGATCGAGATCGAGCCGCAGGCCAGCGCACATCAAAACACGCGGCGTAGCACTCGGCAGTTGATCGAGCCGGGTGCGACGCAGTAAAGCGTTGACGCGTGCGACCACTTCATGCGCGTTGAAGGGCTTGGTGATGTAATCGTCCGCGCCCAACTCCAGCCCGACGATCTTATCGGTATCCTCGACGCGCGCCGTCAACATGATGATGGGCGTAGCCGCCAGTGTCTGGTCAGCGCGCACGATGCGCGTCACTTCGCGCCCATCGCGTTGCGGCAGCATCAAATCGAGGATGACCAGATCGGGGCGTTCGCGGCGTAATATATGCAGTGCCGTTTCGCCATCGTAGGCAGCCAGCACCTGATAGCCGGATTGCTCCAGATAGCCGCGCACCACTTTGATAATGGCGAGATCATCGTCGACGACTAGAATTCTTTGAGGCATGGGTTGACCCTGTGTGATGGATGCCCGGATCATAACACACGATTCTCAAGAAATTCTCAAGGCAAGCCGGTTGATTTCTTCAGAATCCTTGCAGACCATCTTGAGATTTTCTTCAGATTGCCATTCTATACTGGCAGTCGTTCAGCAGTCAATCTTTTTCGAGGAGAAGCAAGCGATGTTTAGTCGAATCAAGCAGCATGCAGTTGTTGTCAGTTTAGTTCTGTTGATCGTAGCGGGCGTCATCGTCGGCTGCGGGGGAGCACCTGTTCCGACCGCGTCGCCGACGAAGGCCCCGGCCGCCACGCCTACCACCGTGGCTGTTCAACCGACGAGCGCGCCTGCGCCAACAAACAGCGTCGCAACTGCCACACCGAGTGCGACAAGTGCACCGACCAGCGGTCCAGCCGGAGGCCCAGCTGGAGGAGCGCTGGCTGGAGACGGCGTCGACAAAAGTAGTGATACGGTACTGCAAACGATGATCTCAGAAGTCAAAGGCAAATTCAAGCAATTCTCGTATACGGATTCTGCTACCGGCAAAACCGTGCCGTATAACTTGTACATTCCGGCGGGTTATGATTCATCAAAATCGTATCCGCTGGTGCTGTTCATCGCGGATTCCAGTGTCGTCGGTCAGGACGTAACCGCGCCCTTAACCCAGGGCTATGGTGGGATTATTTGGGCAACGGATACTGACCAGGCTAAGCATGCAAGTTTCATATTGGTGCCGGAATACCCGGATGTGGTAATTGATGACCACAGTGGCTATGTCACAACGGACTATGTTGAACTGACTGCCAGATTGCTGAAGTCTGTCACCGGGAATTACAACATCGATCAGAGCCGCTTGTATGCCACCGGCCAATCGATGGGCTGTATGATCGCTCTGTATTTGAACGCCACTCACCCCGACCTTTTCGCCGCCAGCCTGTATGTGGATGGCCAGTGGGATGTGAGCATCTTAAAGCCTTTGGAAGGGCAAAAGTTTTTCTATTTCGCCGCCGGCGGCGATCAGAAAGCCGCCACTGGGATAAGCGAAGTTAAATCAATGTTTGATAGTGATAGCGTCAGTTACAGTGCAACCACAGTGAATGCAAAAGATGCCGCTGATGTCATTGATGCTGCGGTGCAAAAAATGATCGCCGCAGGCCATAACGCCAATTTCGTCAGTTGGGAAACCGGCAGCGTCCTGCCCGATGGCGTAACGTCTCAAGGAGCAAATGAACATATGTATTCATTTGATCACGCCTATCAGGTCACTGCCGCCCGTGATTGGCTATTTACCCAGGTCAAAGCGGCCAACTAAACTGCACTACACGGTAGGCTTCCCATTTTAGGAGAAACCTGCCGCATAGTTGAAGATGAGCGCAGAGTAACGTGCCTCGTCCTATCAAATAAACAAATTTCTTCCAAGGAGAAGCAAGAGATGCTCAATCGAAGTAAGCAGCATCCAATGGTTATCGGTTTCGTACTATTGATCGTGGCGGGCCTCGTCGCCGGGTGCGCAGGGGCGACGACGCCCACCGCTGCGCCAACGAAAGTTCCGGTTGCGGCACCAACGCAAGCACCGGCCGTCACGCCGACCACTGCTGCCGCTCAACCAATCGCGACAGCGGCAGCAACCGTTGCCAAAGCGACAGCTATGAGTACACAAATAGATACCACGAAAGATGATGCCTACGCTGAGGTGCTTACCTTCAATTCTAAGGCCTGGAATTACGATGCCGCTAACGATGTCTACTGGCAAATCGGAATAAAGTATGCTGCAAAACCGGAAACAACCGATTATGAAACCTTAGGGATCTATGTTCCCGGCGCCTATCTGACTGCGACCGCCAATAGTGATGGAACCTACACGGCAAAGATCAATGAGGCAGGCACGATCAATGGCTTTACGGCAAAAACTGCTCCCATGGTGTTTCCGGTGAATACGCCAGGTTATTCTGCCCAAAAGGCTCCGACAGCCTATAGCTACGATGAACTATCCAGCTATCTGAAGGCCGGCTTCATCTACGTCTATCCCGGCATGCGCGGCAGAGACAATGGCTATGATGCTAACAATAAGCTGATCTACAGCGGTGGCGCTCCCTGGGGAGTAACTGACCTTAAAGCGGCTGTACGATTTGTGCGATATAACAAAGACGTTCTGCCCGGTGACACAGCTAGTATCTTTGTATTCGGTATGAGCGGTGGTGGAGCACAAACCTCGGTGATGGGTGCATCTGGAGACAGCCCACTCTACTATCCATATCTTGAGTCCATCGGTGCGGCGATGTATGATGCCAATGGCCAATACATTAGTGACGCCGTCACTGGCGCTATGGCCTGGTGTCCGATCACCAGTCTGGATTACGCGGACGAAGCGTACGAATGGAATATGGGGCAGTATGCTTCCACGGGGACGCGGGTTGATGGTACCTTCACTTCTGTTCTGTCCAAGGATCTAGATTCAGCCTATGCCGAATATATCAACAAACTCGGCATTCAAGATCAAAACGGTAACGTGCTCGTCCTTGAAAAATCTGAAACGGGCATCTATGCAGCGGGAAGTTACTACGATTACGTCGTCGCGACGGCCCAAGAATCTTTGAATAATTTCCTGGCGGACACCACCTTCCCGTATACCCAAACTGTCGGTGGCTTCGGTGGTGGGTTCCCGGGTGGCGGCACACCGCCTGATGGCGGGATGCCGCAGGGTGGAACACCTCCAACTGGAACGCTGCCAGCAGGCGGTATGCCCGGTGGAAATGGTAGCGCGACTCAAACATCCACAACGTATGCAACGGTGCAGGATTATATCGCTGACTTAAACAAGGATACCCAATGGGTGACCTACGATGCCGCGACCAATACCGCCAAAGTCACCAGCCTCGCGGG
>PMCF01000380.1 GCA_003154115.1 Anaerolineae bacterium | reverse complement strand
CGTTTCAGGCAGATGGGGCGGATGGCCGATCTGTTGAGCGAATTACCAGAGGAAGACCGAAAACAACTGATCGCAGAGGTTCGCCAACGAAAGAAATAGCTGAAGCTAATCACGCTACATTCCCGACTGGAAAAGTTATGGCCGGTGTGGGGAGGACTTAGTTGCCGGTGGTTGGTTTCTAGCGGATCGTTGTGGTTAGCCTGCTATTTGAAATGGAGAAGAATGATTGATATGGATGAGGAAGCACTGCAAATAACCATTAGTGAAATGGCAACATTTAGGCCTGAATGCGATGCCCATGTCATCCGATGCAGGATAGAAGATTGGCTAAAAACAGGTCAGGAGCCATTAGGCGAAGCAGCGCAGGATATTATCTTCTCTTACCAGCGAGCGCTGGACCGGAGGGCCTAGTCATTATTGCGTACACTTGGGACGGCGCCGTCCCAAGTGTACGGGAGACCGACAGCGTTTGTTTAGGAGGAAGATCATGAAACACCCACGGACGTCAATCGCGCGCGTTGTCATCGCGCTATCGCTTGTCACAAACAGAATGGGCCGATGGAGTCACGGCGGCCGAATTTTTTATCTCGCCGACCGGCCTAACCGCAACGAAAGGTAAAAGGTAAATTGATGCAAACGACTTCACCCACTTCACGTCGATCGAGAATATTGAACTGGCTTACGCCCGTCGTCCTGGTCATGGCGATCGTCCTCTTATCGGCCGTGGTGGCGCGCTCGGTGGCTCTCGCAACCCTCCAGGAAGCCCTCGCGCCACAAGCCGTTTTACCTGTGGGCGCAGCCGACAACGCTGCGCCGGCGCAGGTGATCACCAACACATCTCGGCTGACGATTCGCCCGGCTAACCGGTTAGGATCGGCTGATGCGCCGATCACCATCGTCGAGTTCAGCGACTTCCAATGCCCGTTCTGCGGCAAGGTCGAACGTGAGGCGATCGCCCAACTGCGTGACCAGTACATTCGTGATGGCAAAATCTCGATCGTGTATAAACACGCGGCTGTTCTCGGCGATGAATCCACGTGGGCCGCGCAAGCCGCTGAGTGCGCCGCCGATCAGGGGCAGTTCTGGGCCTACCATGATCTGCTTTTTACCAAGCAGGACGGCGAGAATCAAGGCGCGTTCACGAAAGAGAAGTTGGTCGGATTCGCGTCAGAGTTGAAATTGGACCTGACGCGTTTCGCGCCGTGCTTGAACAATGACGAGACCCTGGTACGCGTGCAGACTGACACGCAAGAGGCCCACGCAACAGGTATCCGTGGCACGCCGACGTTTCTGATCAACGGACAGCCGTTGGTAGGCGCGCAGCCGCTCGCGGCGTTTGAGAAATTGATCGCGGCGGCCCAATGATGAAGTCTTCTGGCCTGGTCCGGGCCATTTCACAGCGCTGACCAGGCGGTAAGTGGTTTCTGTAGAAACATGGTCATGGCTGCCGAACGCCACAGGAAGGAGTTCTGATGTCCACTACTCTTCAGCACAATGAAAAATCGTGGATATACGCCTGCGCCTGGATGAATCGCGACACAACGTGTGTCGACGAGGACGCCCCAGACGAGATCCGCTTTGGCCTGCATCCGGCCGCTGACGCAACTCGCGCATCGAGCGATTGCCTGGCGGGAATTTCGGTATCCTTAATTCACGTTATCGCTGGACTAATGGCAGATAGACTTGATATTGAGAGAGGGTCAGTGTGGCGCTCTCGCGTATCACCGGCTTTTGCAGCGCCGAAGTGGCGAAGTCACGTCCATATTCGTCACTCAAATCAGCGCTGGCCAGATTCAACGGCGTGCTGGTTCCAGGTAGAGCGTTGGCCGCCACTTGCAACGTGATTCGTGCCAGCACGCCATCCCCGACAACCGGGGACCCATTGGCCAGCGCGATGTGCAAGCGTCCCGCATCATCATCAAAGTAGGCCAGGTTAAAACTGACCGCTGCTTGGCCGAGCTCGACCTGCGTGATCGCCGCGACGTACGCCCGATCGTAGACGATAGTTATATCGCCACCGCTCCAACTGGAGAGGTTAGCTCCGTTGACAGCGACCGTCACTGAGGAGCCAGGTTGGCCGATCACATCTTTCAACTTGATGATCGGATTGCTGGTTGGCAAGTCAGGCGCAGCAGCCAAAGGCTGACCGGGACGCGGCCAACTGCCATGCGCTGCGTAGTACAAGATCATCGCGGCATCGGCAACGTCCACTGTGCCATTGCCATTGACATCGCTAGCCATGCGCTGTTCCCAGGTAGGCGTCAATCGGCCTGCCGCAATGTCCAAGGCCATCAGCGCGTCGACCGCTTGTATGACGCCATTGCCGTTCACGTCGCCCAGCACATACGCGTTGCCGACATTAAACGTCCCATCCGTAAACGTCAGAGGAATGTCTTGATAAGCCGGATCCTGGATACTGGAACCGCCCACGCCGTTGATGTACTCGCGTAAATCAAGAAGGCTCGTTGCACCATTTGGTCCATTGACCTGGACCGTGATCCAGAACAGCGAACCGGCGCCGTATAACATGGGCGGATTGGCCGAGAGAGTTGCAATCTTCAGGCGCTTCAGACCGCCCAGATCTTGAATACCGGATTGCCATTGATACTGTGTGGTGAGCGCCGTATTGACCACACCCACCGGTGTCAAAACCGCTGGATCATAATCCAGCCAAATGTCGGCCGAACCGATGCGGAGTCCGGCCGCATTGCGGATGTTGATCGGGATGGTGGCAGTCGTGCCGGTCGCGGCCCAGACGTCGGCCACCCAGATGTCTAATGAGCCGACCATCGCGCAGGCTGTATTCGATCCGACAATTACCGTTTGGCTGCTATTCAATCCCGCGACTTGATAGCAGTAAGTAGTTCCCGTAATCAGGCTGCTGCTGTCAAGGTAAGCCGTACCGGACAACGTAGCAATGGGTACGAACGTGCCCGTTCCGCTAATCGCGCGTGACAACCGATAAGCGCTCACTTCCGGCCGATTGGAAACCGTCCAATTCAGCGCGATGCTGGCATAGCCCGGCTGAGCCGTGATCGCCAAAGGCTGTGGGGGCAGTCCAGTCGAAGCGAGTTGCCCAGTGAAGTTCAGGTCGGCGGCATTGGGTGGTACGGAAGTGACCCGCTGAGTAGGCGTGAACACGTAGCCGCCTAACTGCGGAATGAGCGTGTAGGTGCCGGTCAGCAAACCGGTCACCGTGTAATACCCGGCCGCATTCGTCAGGGTCGCAGTCAAACCGTTGTTCATCATCACTGCCACATTGGGCAAGGGATACCCGTTAGCATCAATTACCTGTCCAGTTGCGGTGAAGCGGCTGGTCAGGCTACGGCACATATTCCCTGCGATCACATCATAGATACCGCCAAGGGCAGACGAGGTCGTCGTCGTATAGTGTTACGGGCCGAGATAAATGG
>PMCF01000209.1 GCA_003154115.1 Anaerolineae bacterium | reverse complement strand
TGCCAGTGGGGAGTCCGATCAGAACACCTGGCAATGTGGTGGTGAGACCGGCGAGGTGTCCGAAGGTGATCGGGTTAACTATCAACTCGGCGTGGCGTGGCGGCGTTTCACCGGCGCCGATCCGGGCTTTGGAACGCAACCGCCCTTCCAATCGGCGCTGAATCTGGAAGACCGCGCGGGGAATGGTGGATCGAAAGTGATCCCGCTGCTGCCCGGCCAGTGTACGGCGCACACCTACGAGACGTCATCCTATGGTCTGCCGCAGATCGGCGAGACCTGGAAGGCGGAATGCCAGGATCGGGAGTGCACCTATACCGAACGCACCGTGGCGGTCCAGCGCAGCTGTGAGGCCTGTGATTCATGCACGTGCGAGGGTTGTACGGAAGCGTATCAGGCGTTCATGCAGACTTGGTGGTGGCCGGAGTGGACGTTCGCGTATGACGAGTACGTCTGCGTTCATAAGGAGACGGAGTGTGTGCCGGACCCGGTCGGCCATCGCACCTGCAACGGGCAGGCGGATATGAAGGAGCACAAGACGTGCGACCGCTGGGGTTGGAAGCACGTCATCGATCCGTGGACGTTGTACGATGTGCGCAAGGCGGGTAAGCCGTTGCCATACATCGGCTCAGGCCGCACCGCCGCGGCGGGTATGACACCCGACAAGCAGGTGATGACGCCGTTCATCTACAGCCCGGCGGTACCGGTTATTGAAATTCAGCCGGTGGGCGTGAAATAGGGCAGGGGAAACCAACGGTGGGGATCGGCACTTCGACGGTCCCCACCGTCACGTTGTGTTCCACGGAAACATCATCAGGAAAGGCTGACACCCTATTATGAAGATTATCGTCACGACCAACGAAGGACACTACCTCGGTGAACTGATGCCGCAGGAATTCGCCTGGTTGCGAACGGCATTGGTTGAAGAGTCGACCGCAGAGCCGTTGAGTAAAGACGCCATCGTTGACTGGGCGGATAACTTCCGCGCCAAGTTGAGAACGCTCGGCCTGACCGAACGAGTGTATAACACGATCGGGCGTGACCTGAACCATCCGAGTGCTAGTTCTGCCTTTGCCGCCAAGCGGTTCACCATCGACGGGGTGCCTCACGCCACTCGCCTGTACCCGTTCGAGGAATGGTGCCGGCAGGTCATGCACCCCGGCTTTGAGAAAAACTTGCTCACGATAAGGCATTTTGGCAAGGGCGCTTATGCTGAACTGGTCGAGAAGGTCAAACGATATCTAGCTGCGTCATGATCCTCACGCTTACACCACCGATGAAGATTTCCTGCACCTATCACACCTCTCGGCTTGATCCCTATACCCATATCGTAGAGATTCCCGCTATAGATGGGAGCGAAATCTAAACTTAGAATTCAACTATGACGCATCGACAAACACCGCGTCAGTGGCACTTTTGTTATCTGCCATCTGGCTTAAATTGTCACAACTTTGGGACATTTTAAGTCCAAATTTCTGCTAGACTTTGACGTGACAGATGGCGCCGGCCCACGTGTACGTGTTTCTTGCCAGCGGGGATCGATAGTTTCGATCCCCGTTTGTGGGATAGTTTGTTTCCACGGAAACGCGTTGCTGCACCTGGCGCAGCGCATCGACAAAGGGGCAACAGGTGAAATATCTCCCGGAAGGCATCCGACTGACGCACCTCTGGCCGGCCGCAGACGGGTGGCAGGTGTTATATCTGCCCATGTTGCCCATTCCGGAATGGGAATCTTATCCTGTGGTTGCCTGGGCGTTGCTGGAAACGCCGCAGGGACAGCAGTTAGCCGGCGTCTATGTCAAACGTGCCTCGGTTGAGGTAGAGCTGGGTGGATTAGAGTTTCTAGGGTATCAGAAACCGGGCGAGATGCTGGCGGATGGCGAGATCAAGAAAGCGGCCTATAGAAGAGTGAGGGCGTATACCGATCAAATCATTGCCGATCGTGAAAAAACTCTCGCCAACCCGCCGCCCAGCGCGCTCACCGATGCGCAGATCACGATCTGGGAGGAAGGTTTTCGGGCCTCGCTGTCTGCGCTGGATTTGCCCCCGCACGTCCAGAGCCGCATCGCCAATCACCTTCGACACTCAAAACCTTCGCACCATTCGCCTCGTGTGCAATTCGTGGCTGAAGTCATGAAGGTCGATCAATATCCATACGGGTGGGTTACGCGCCTATACACCTTTGATGAATGGTGTAAGCGCGTCGGCGATCCTGATCTGGGGAGATCTGTATTCCGAAATGCCGCCTCAACGCACAGGAACGCGCCGACGTGGTGCGCCAAGTCAGGGCCTATCTCAACACAAACCGGGAAGCGCGGAGCGAGTGAGCGCCCCATGATCGATATTGCCTTAACCTCCGCTGGGAATTACATCGTCCAACTGACGCTGGAGCAGTTCCGTGAGTTGCTGACGGTATGTCGGCCCAAACATTTTGGAGTCGGCCAGACCGGGCTGGATCATTTGCGCCGGGTATTTCTGGGGTCGCCTGATTTGCCCCAGACCGCGGGGAGGCGGGTCGGATGGACAGGGTAGGGCAGCTCAGCGATGGCCGCATATTGATCGCGATGTCAAGCGATGAATATGCGACCATCCATCACCCTGATCGACCCGAAGTTCGCCCGCGGGCGGACGATCCCTTCGTTGGCGACCTGCCGGAACTCGCACAAGGGGATGTGCAGTTGTTTCGGATTTGTAAGGCGCTACGGCGCTCTGGTGATAAGAGCCAGTTCACACGGAGTTGGTTGATAGCCCAGCTACGCGCCATCCAGCATTGGCGGAGCAAGGCCTGTCCGTGGAACACCTGTGCCGGATGCAGCATCAGCGACAGACCAGCCCCTTCCTCCACGGAGGGTGGATGCCTGAGTTGATTTCAGTCAATCAGATCGGCGCGAAGGGCATTTTACGCTTGCTGGAATTGTACGCCGCCGAGATCGATCTGCCGGCTGCGGCTGACGTGAGTTAAGAGAACCCATCATCATGCTTGAACTTAGTGGCTCTTTGATCGTCATTAGTTTGTGGCTGGCCGTGCTGATCGGCGACCTGCGGCAGCGGCGTGTTGCGATCCCCGTGCTGTTGGCGCTGCTGATCGTGTCCCTGATCGGACGCCCCTGGCCGTGGTGGCTCATCACCGGCGCGATGATTCTGCTGCCGCGCCGCTGGATTGTCAGCCTGGTGCCCGTCGGCCTGGGCGTTGGTCTCTTGACGAATGATCTGGCCGTGGGCCTGGCGACGGCGCTCGGTATCTGGGCCTGGGTCATGAAGTGGTGGGCCGGCGCGGATGCGATCGTGCTCGTCGCGCTGACTCTGCGGGCTGGCTGGGTTGGCCTGGTGACAGGCTTAGTGGTTGTGCTGGTGACGGCGATCGTCGTGTTTCTTAAACGGCAGCAATCACCAGCGACCTTATTGCTCGCGCTCAATGAGGCCATCAGGATACAGCCACGCTTGGAGACCGAGGTCCCGGCCGAGTCGGAACTGCCGGCAGCCGCCGTGCTGGCCGTCGCGGGGGCAGCGTTGGAAGTGGTGCGGGTCGTAGTCAATACTGGCTGGATAAGATAGGAGTCATCGTGGAGTATCGCACGTGAGCCACTACTTTTTCAAGCTGTTAGGAAATTGGTTACATTACCTGCCACTGTTGGGTATCATCGTTCTCTTCTTTGCCATTCTGTATCTGCCGCCCGGCGCCGCATTCATCGTCCTGTTGCTAGACGCTCTTTTCCTGAGCCTGGTGGCGTGGTACTGGCGGCTGGCGCGGCAAACCCTGATCGAGATTACCCTCCGGCCGGCCGCTCCCGTATCAGGGCGGATCGAGCGCTCACAGGTGCTTGTGGCGCGGGCAGGACTGGCGCAATTAGAAGCGGCCTTTCAGCAGGCTGGCCTCGTCATGCAGATTGAGCAGATCGTTGATCTGCGCGACGAAGGTCTCGCGTTCGTGTGCGCCGCTTGCGAAGATGTACTGGGTGTGCTGCAGGAGGGTGGTCGTCTGATTGTGGAGGCTTTGAATTGGCCCGGCGCCATCAAGTTGGCCGCCCGCGCCGACCAGGAGTTTGTTGTCTGTTATTTGCTAACCGACGTTTCCCTCCGCTCACGAGTAGTCGTGTACCAGGACGCTTGGCGTCCCGCCTTTGCCTCATTGGAAGTCGGGTTGCTTGCCTCAGATCCGTTTTTGAAGGGAACCAGCCTGCGGGAGATTATCAACACCTTGACCTGGCACACTTCGCCGCTCGCGGAAGAAGAATTGGATGCCCTGTCTCGGTGGGCCGCCTCTGAACAGGGAACGATCGAAGTCTCGCTGGATGACGCCGGCCGGAACCGGTTAGCGCTCGACGTGGAATCACACCCGACGTATATCGCGTATCGGCTGCGCTGGACAGCGTTAGAAAATCGCCTGTTGGAAAGGTTGCTACAGGATCGTGTCCAGTGGCGACAGGTGGTGCTGCGTCCCTCGCGTTGGACCCTGGCGCTACGTCGCCGGCGAGCGCGTGTCAGGCAGCTGCGGCGGATGGCCGATCTGTTGAGCGAATTACCAGAGGAAGACCGAAAACAACTGATCGCAGAGGTTCGCCAACGAAAGAAATAGCTGAAGCAAATCACGCTACATTCCCGACTGGAAAAGTTATGGCCGGTGTGGGGAGGACTTAGTTGCCGGTGGTTGGTTTCTAGCGGATCGTTGTGGTTAGCCTGCTATTTGAAATGGAGAAGAATGATTGATATGGATGAGGCAGCACTGCAAATAACCATTAGTGAAATGGCAACATTTAGACCTGAATGCAATGCCCATGTCATCCGATGCAGGATAGAAGATTGGCTAAAAACAGGTCAGGAGCCATTAAGCGAAGCAGCGCAGGATATCATCTTCTCCTACCGGCGAACGCTGGACCGGAGGGCCTAGTCATTATTGCGTGCATTGGGGACGGCGCCGTCCCAAGTGTACGGGAGACCGATAGCGTTTGTTTAGGAGGAAGATCATGAGACACCCACGAACGTCAATCGCGCGCGCGTTGTCATCACGCTATCGCTTGTCACAAACAGAATGGGCCGATGGAGTCACGGCGGCCGAATTTTTTATCTCGCCGACCAGCCTAACCGCAACGAAAGGTAAAAGGTAAATTGATGCAAACGACTTCACCCACTTCACGTCGATCGAGAATATTGAACTGGCTTACGCCCGTCGTCCTGGTCATGGCGGTCGTCCTCTTATCGGCCGTGGTGGCGCGCTCGGTGGCTCTCGCAACCCTCCAGGAAGCCCTCGCGCCACAAGCCGTTTTACCTGCGGGCGCAGCCGACAACGCTGCGCCCGCGCAGGTGATCACCAACACATCTCGGCTGACGATTCGCCCGGCTAACCGGTTAGGATCGGTTGATGCGCCGATCACCATCGTCGAGTTCAGCGACTTCCAATGCCCGTTCTGCGGCAAGGTCGAACGTGAGGCGATCGCCCAACTGCGTGACCAGTACATTCGTGATGGCAAAATCTCGATCGTGTATAAACACGCGGCTGTTCTCGGCGATGAATCCACGTGGGCCGCGCAAGCCGCTGAGTGCGCCGCCGATCAGGGGCAGTTCTGGGCCTACCACGATCTGCTCTTTGCCCGGCAGGGTGGCGAGAATCAAGGCGCGTTCACGAAAGAGAAGTTGATCGGTTTCGCGTCAGAGTTAAAATTGGACCAGACCCGCTTCGCGGCGTGTCTGAAAAACGATGAGACCCTGGCGCGCGTGCAGGCCGACACGCAAGAATCTCAGACGGCAGGCGTCCGTGGCACGCCGACGTTCTTCATCAACGGGCAGATGCTGGTGGGCGCGCAGCCGCTCGCGGCGTTTGAGAAGTTGATCGCGGCGGCTCAATGACGAAATCGCGTGGCTGTGCCTACATCACGGCAATGGACAGGCGCCAGCCGGTTGTTTCCTGAGAACGATCCCAACGCGGGGCGCTGTCCCGCAGAGGGGAAACACCCGGGGCGGGATCTGTTTCTCAGAAACGTTTGACGAGTGAGATCATTCCGGGGAGGCCGCCGAACGCCACAGCACGGCGACTGGCCGCAAAAGCTTGGCTGCGAGGAACGATTGATGGCTAACAAAAGAGAGTTTTCCAAATGGCTAGAGCAGAAGTTTCTGGCATGGCAGATCAGCCAGGGTAGCCGCAAAACCATCACTGAGTTTGCCGAATTCCTTGGCTTCCCAAAACAGACGGTGACTAACTGGCTTAACGATCGGCGGCTGCCCAGCTTGGAAAATGCCAATGAGATTGCGATCAGACTGGGCTATGACGTGAACGGACACGCGCTGCTGGGGCTGCCTGCGCCCAACGTCAAATGGTTGAAGGTTCCGCAGGTGTGGCATCTTCTGACAGATGAAGAGCAAGAGAAGTATGTAGAGCAGATTGAACGCGATGCTCAAGCGAAAGGCGCGACCCAATGACGAAATCTTCTGGGTAGGCTGTGTGGGCTGTCATGAACCGTCGCAGGGATTGGCCACATCTGACCGATGAAGACTTCATGATACTGAGATGGTTGGTGAGTCCGGCAGATGTTGAGACTGTCGTCAGCACTCTCTGTCGCAAGTGGGTCAAACTGGAACGGAGGCTATAGATGAGGCGCTGGCTAAGACAGCGATGGCAATCTCTGAAAAGCCACTGGGTGAGTTTGGTCGAGATTGGCTCAATGGTGATTAAGTTCAGCCGTCTGAGCGACGCGGATCAGGTGTATATGCTGGAATACGTGAAGATCGTCGAACAGTGGCAAACAGAGCATCCTGGACAAGTATTGAACCCGGCGGAAAACGCCCGGTTGCAGTTACAAGCCGACGCCCGGGCGCGGCGGGCAGGGGATCAGCCGTGATGCGCGGATTATGATGGCGGTTGCCATACCTGAAAAACTGCTGCTGATTGGGAGCTCGCGCGCGATGAGTGATTTCCCTATGAATTTTGTAGACTGGTTGCAATCTGAGCTGAATAGGCACAATTGGCGACAAGCCGATCTGTCCAGGATGACTCGCATTAGCAGCGGCTATATCAGTCAGATCCTGGCGCGCGAGGTCTGGCCATGTTGATTACGAATTTCTGCCGGGGTGCTGCTTCGGCAGAATAACTTCGCCAAGTGTCCTGGCCTTGCGCTGTTCTCACAAAACGACACGGTACACATCATCATGATCTGGCATGAAGTGATAGGCACACCCCAGATGCCGGTGGACGATCAGACCGCGCAAGAGATTCAGAGGCGGCTGAATGAATTTCAATCGGCGGTCGATTTCGATGTGCGTCAGGCCTTGGGCCTAACGGGGGTCACGATCGTCAGCGGAAATCTAATATCCATCGCGGGCGGATACAGCGATCGCGCCCGCCGCATTTATCTTGATCGAGATGGATTTGAGCCGTTCGCGCACGAACTGGGACACTGGCTTTATCATCGTGCGCGCGTCTATCGCCATTTACAGTATCGGAGCCTGATGGATCGAGCTATGGCCAGCTTCACTCCTGTTCGTGCTTTTGCTTCAGAATTGCCGGAGATAACCGGTTCTCCCCAGGTTTTAGCTCAGGGACGCTCACGCCGTGAAGCCTGGGCAAGGTTGTTTGAACAATACATTTCCTCCGCCTTGCTCGACGAGGAGTGGCTATTCCGTTGTGTGTCTGGCCATACGGAGCCCTGGCGCGTGGACCATTATTTTGGTCGTCTGAGGTCTGGCCGCGTGAGTGGTTTGAATCGGACTTGGATTCCATCCTGCATGATGTCAGTGGAAAAATAGAAACATGAGGAATAAGCCGCGGCTTATGAATCGAACAGGGGGGACTGTGAGTAAACAACGAAAGGCCGCCGAGCGCGATCTGTTGGCGTTGTCGGATGAGACTAAGCAAGCGGCCATGTTCATCGCAATGACCGTGCGTAATGCGCTTGAGGATTTCCATGTTCAGCATTTGAGTGATGCTCACATGCGCGAATTGAACCCTCTGATCCGTGATGCCATCGCGACGGCATTGCACGCCAGCCTACATGCCCATGATTCGCCGGCGGCGAAAGCGTTTGTCGAATTCAATGCGCGCTTAATTCCAGCCTATGGGGAAGATCCGCAATTATTGCAGGATTTCATCGAGGTCGTTGGCTTGTTCAAAGCGGGTGCTGATGATGCGCATGACCCGCTGCCGACCGACTGATTCTGAGGATATTCGTCATGAACAAGCTCAGATTTTGGCCGCACCTGACCGATGAAGACTTCGACATCCCGCCTGAGATCAAGGCGATCGAAGGGTGGTTTAATCCCAAGTATAACGGCCTGGCTCTATTTGCAATGGAATATCTGGAGTCACGCCGTGGGCCGCCTGAGCCGTCGCCGATCTCCATACTGGAATCCATCGCTGATCACTGGTACTGGTATTATCTCGACTTCAAGTGTTTGGGACACACTCCACGTCCGGTGCCAGAGAAGATCGTTTTGGCAAACTATGATCTGAACCGGATTCAGGCCGTGTGGTCGCTCCTGTCTGATGAGCAGCGCGCCGCCGCTACAACGGTGCTGGAGCACGTCAGTTAGCAACTGCGGCAGATTGCCGAGGCCTGCTTCGCTGAGAGGTTTGCCGATGTGTCGGCTGATCCCGATCATCATGAGCCGTAGCCCCGCTTCTGCAGAAACAAGAATTCTACGACCGTCCCAGCAACCTTGGGGCGATCGATCGAAGTTAAGAAACACATCAGGTGAATAGGCTGAAGACGTCCGCCGACAACAGGAGATCAGCATGATCACGAAAATACAACACGATGGAAGGTTGTCAAGTCACGAAAAATTGAAAACTGTGACAGATCGCGTCGCGCTAATCGCGCGACCAAAGGGGTTGCAGACCCCTCTGGACTCCCCAGAGTAACAGAGCCTTCAGACGCTTCGCGTCCAGAGATCAGAGGCATCAGAGGTCAGAGTCAAAACGGGACCACCACAACTCGAAAACCGATATTGTCGAGACGGACGTCCGGATTGCCGTTGAAGCGGAAAGCACAACGCGCGAACCTCTCATCAAAGTAGAACGCGCCCCCGCGCAACACCCGGGTATCTTTAGAGTCCAATTGTTCGCGACCATCTTGCGGATCATATGGATAAGGCTGATACACACTGCGCGTCCACTCCCACACGTTGCCGCTCATGTCCTGCGCGCCATACGGGCTGGCCCCGCGCGCAAAGGTTCCCACCGCCGTAGGGATTCCGACCTTCGACTCATCATAGTTCGCACGATCCACATCAGGTTGATCGCCCCACGGATAGACGCGTCGCGGCCGATCATTCTGGCGCAGCGTGATCTCAGGTGTAGCCACGACCGGCCCGATCAGTGGTGCGGTGGGAAGTTGCACACCGCCGCGCGCGGCCTTCTCCCATTCCGCTTCGCTCGGTAATCGCACTTCGTATTGATCGGGCAGCAGCTGTTTGCTGCGCAAAGTCTCCGTCAGCCAACGCGCGAAAGCCAGCGCTTCATACCATATGATACCGACCACCGGGTCGTTGGGCAAATTGAAGTGATCGCCATAGTCAACCGCCTGACGACGCGGCTCGTCATCGTAACGCCCTTGCACGCGGCCCGCCTGCCACACCTGGTGCGCTTCGGCTTCAGGCCAGTAACGACGCTCGCCATAGCCGCCCGCTTCGACAAAGGCCGCAAATTGCGCGTTCGTGATCGGGTACCGCGAAATCCAATAATCGTAATCGAGAGAACGGTTGACATGCTCTTTATCTTCATCGCCCATGACAAACTCGCCATGCGGCACAAAGCAAAACGGCATCGCATCAACTGTCAGCGCAGCGGGGCGTGGATCGCCCAGGCGGGCCAGTACGCGCCCGGCGGCGGCGCGTTCGATCGGACCCAGGACGTCGCCTTCCAGTACGGCCACTAAACGTGGCGCCAGCCGATCGAGATAGTGTTGGCCGCCATCGGGCTTCTCCGCATCGCGCCGAATCTCAGCGGCGCCCGCCAGCACTGCCATGCGCCCCGACCAGACCACGCAACGCCAATCGGCGGCCTGTTGCGGCTCGGCGGTGGGACACAGGTCGTAAGCCAGGTCCAGCAGCGTCTCCACGTTGCGGCGGTTGTAGTACAACTCTTCCGCGCCCAGGCGCGCGGCCAGATGCCAGAAGTCGCCTTCACGAGCGCGCTCACGATACTCGCGCGAGATGCCGCGCCCGGACACCAGGCCGCAACCCGCCAGATATTCCTGAAAGGTCCGGTGCGGAAAGTTGTATTCGGAAGGATGCACGCCGTCATCACCACCCACGCCGATGAGCAGCCCCGCCCGTTGATCGACGTAATCCAGAAATTGATCGGCCAGCGCTATACTGCCCAGATAAGCCGGGGCCTCCAGCCAGGCCAGCACGTCTTTGCGCGTCAGGTTGGCCGTGTTGCCGACCTGCGCCAACACATCGATGCGCCTCAGCTGAGCTGCGTTGCCGATCTGCGCCTGCGCGCGGTGCGTCTCATACGCCAGCTTCTCCACCACGGCGCGCAGTTTCAAATCGTCTTTCAGCACGGCTTCCAGCTCCGCCGAGATGGCGATGCCTTTGCGCGTCTGCCAGCGGCTCAGCAGCACTTCCACGGCGCGTTTGTACAGGCGCACCCGTTCACGCGGCAGGCCCACGTCGGTTTGATGGATGATGACCATCGTGGTGAGCAGCATGGGATTGGACGACAATTCGCGCAGATCGCTGGACAGCGCCGCCGCCTGGAGATCGCGCACCCGATCGTCCGCCTTGTCCCGATCGATCCGGCCCAGGTGGACTTGCGCGGTGTACCACGCACCGATAAATTGCCTGATGCGCTCTTGATCGAACGGGGCCAGCGTATGATCGGTGAAGCCGGGCAGCACGGCGCTGCCCGTGTACGATCGGATGCGGCTGGTGACGATGATGCGCGGCACTTTCGGATACGCGCGCAGCACGGCCCCGACCGCTTCCCGCACGGCCCGCCGGGTCTTCTCCGGCACTTCGTCCAACCCGTCGAAGATGAGCAGCGCCTGCCCGTTGGTCAGTGCGTCGTCGAGGCCGTCGGCAAAATCGGCGGCATTGAGTTGTTTGAGATCGGCCCGCCAGTGGTCCCACAGGGCGGCGAGCAAGGCGCGCTCGCGATCGGGCGCGGACATCCGATCGAGATCAAGGCCGCCAATCCGTGGTGCGAGTTCGCGCAGGCTGACGAGGATCGGCACCAGGTCCGCTTCCCACTCCGTCAGCGGCTCGCGCTGTTTCAGCCGCGCGGCGATGAGCCACGCGCTGAGTTGACGCACAAAGGTGCTCTTGCCGCTGCCCGGATCGCCCAGTAAAATCAGGCGTTTGGTCTGCGTGGCTGCTTCCAGCGCGGAGAGTGTACGCTCGTTTTCCTCACGGCCTGGCACGGTTCGCGCGCGTTGTTTGGCCTGCTCGTCGTCCGGCAGCGGCACACGCGTCCGCGTATCCAGCGTCACATAGACTTGATCGAGGCCGATCTCGTCGCCTGCGCCTTCATCGCCGCCCAGCGCGGCCAGCGGCAGCACGTTGCAGCGCTGCGCCAGTTTCTTCAGGTAACGCTCGCCTGCAATCTCGCTCGGCGAGGGCGGCAGCGGATGTTCCACGTAGGTCTGCGCGTGGACGACACGGTTGCCATCCCCTGTGATCGCATCTCCGCCGATCGACTGCGCCGCCAGGCCGCGCTCCCCGGCACTGATCGCGCCTGCCCCTTGCGCGATCGATCCGCGGCCCGTGTTGGTCGCGGTATATTGCGTCGAGGTGGCGTTCGCGGTGATCTTGTCGCGGCCCACCGCATCGCCGCCGATGGTGACGTGATCCGCGTCGAGATCGATCCCGCCGCTGATCGACTGTTGCGCGATGAGCAACGCGCGCTGGTTGTGCAACACGGCCAGCGCTGCGTCGAGTTGCTCATCCGGCAAGATGCCACGCAGCGCTGACTGCGCGGCCAGCGCCGCGTCCACTTTGCGGAGTTCGTCAGCAGAATCAGATCGGTCGGTCATGATCACTATCCTTCATCACATAGACTGTGCTGAGGTCGCACGACGATTTGATTGAGCAGCGCCGTACGCAAGCCAATGGTATTGGCATAGCGCACATGGTTGATCCAGCCTTGCACGCTGGCCGTCAGCACATCCAAGTCAATTTCGCCGGTGTTGACCTGCTGCGTCAGCCGCCGCGCATGGCGCGCAAAGTGTACGGCTTTGCGACGTTTCAAGCGCCGGTGTTCGGGAAAGATGGTGAAGCCCAGAAAGGGCACGCCGGCCGTCACCGGTTGCGGCTGCGCACCTTCATGAATGGTCAGGCGCAAGTGGGCCAGCCGTTCGACTAACGCCGTGCGCCATTGCCACAGTGTAGCCTTATCATCCGCAAACAGCAAGAAATCATCGACGTACCTGAGGTAGGCGGGGCAGCGCAGTTCGCGTTTGACGAAGTGATCGAACGGATTGAGATAGACATTCGCCCAGAACTGCGAAGTCAAGTTGCCAATCGGCAAGCCGCGCGGCCGGTTGATGGCAAACAAGTCATCGCCGGGAAAATAGACCATATCATAGGCTTCGCTGAGGATGCCCACACCGCTGTCCAGAACTTGATCGATCAGCCACAACACGCGCTCATCAACAATCTTGCGGGCCAGCGTGGCGCGCAGCAGGGCATGATCGATCGACGGAAAGAACTGGCGCAGATCACAGGCCAGCGCATAGCGATACCGCCGCGTGAACTCTTGACAGCGATCGAGCGCGCGATGCGTGCCTTTCCCTACCCGATTGGCATATGAGTCGCAGACGAAACTACGCTCGAAGATCGGCTCAATCAAATTACAGAGCGCGTGATGCACGACACGATCACGAAACGGGGCCGCGCTGATCAAGCGCCGCTTGGGTTCATGAATGAAGAAACTGCTGTAGCCGCCGGGCCGATAGGTCTGATCGATCAGCTCACGTTGCAGACTCAGCAAGTTATCTTCCAGCCGGTATTCAAACGCGGCGACATGCGGCAAGCCACGTTTGCCTTTGGCGGCTAAGCGATAAGCCAGCAGCAAGTTCTCCCAGCTACACAGTTGATCGTACATGGCGTAGAAAGACCTCGGAGGTTTTTATGGATGGTCAGGCCGGGCCTGATCATCGATCGAGTAGCCAGTCGGGCGCAGCCCGTTCATCAAACAAAACCTCCGAGGTCTGGTGCAGCTGGTGCCCCGCTCCAAGGCGAACGCTCGCAGAGCGCGCCCAGGGAGCGGGGCCGTTGATATTCGTCCGGCGACCTCACCCCCAACCCCTCTCCTAGCGGCCAGCCGTCCCGCCGCTCTGCGGACACGGGAAGGAGAGGGGGAAGGTCGCGCGGGCAGGAACAGTCTCCGCCGTTTTTCAAGCCTCGGCGCAGAAGCCCGCACGCTGGCGAGCCGCCGCGCAGTTCCGGCAGTTGGAAAAGCGTGACCACCACAACTCGAAAACCGATATTGTCGTTACGGTTGTTCGGATTGTTGTTGTTGCGGTAAGCACAACGCGCGTTCCTCTCATTGTTGTTGAACGCGCCCCCACGCAACACCCGGCGGTGTGTTTGAGACTGCCCCTGCAACACTTCTGCGTTGAGCAGAAGAAATTGCCAGATAGATTGACTTGCACACGCTCGTAGCCCTCGTCCCCGAGGACGGGGAAC
>PMCF01000334.1 GCA_003154115.1 Anaerolineae bacterium | reverse complement strand
GCGTGTTTTGAGCCATGCCGAATTTTTTAGTAGACAATACTGTGCCGTCTGCCCACAGATCCTCAGAGTAGTGATGGAATGTATTTTGAAAGTCAATCAACACATACCGGAAATTTACGAAAGCTGCTTCGACTTCTGGATATCGCCTAGGCCAGATTCGCGATAGTATCCAGTTGCGCAAGATTCTAAGTTGATCATCGACTTCTACCGAGATAGTTGGTTGCCCGCCCCCCAGCACATAAGAACTCCAAGCCTTCCAGTTGTCTAGATCAACTAACTTTGCCCACTCTTCCACATAACCTGCATAGATTTCATCGTCTCTCTGTCTAGCAGAGTCAAAATCCCGCAGTGACTCACGCACCCATCTCTCATGAGTTGCTTTCATCTCTCGAAGATGGTCAACGGTATATGTATTGGGTTGGTCATCTATGAGTTTGTGATGCACTTTGCACAGAAGAAGCAAGTTGTTGTATTTATCTCGCTGCTCGAGACNNGATATTCCCCACGAGGCCCATCTTGCTCTTGAGCCACAATATGACACTCATCTCCGATGATAGCCTCATCATCAGTTTCTGTAGCGTCCATTACAAGCTCGCATCGACAAAATGCACATCGATTTGCAGCTCTACCCCACAGCATTTTGTGAGTTTTCAGAGATATGCTCATGATGGTCGATCATCTCATGTAAATAGCGTTCTGCTTCCGAGTTGGCGCACTCTGAGGTTCATCTTAACGACTTTAGCTCACTGCGGGCAGTGCCAATCGTCACATCGAGACCGGAAAATCCGCGTTAATCTGCGCTATCTGCGTCCTCTTGCTTCACCCACTCCACAATCTTCTCTGCCGCATCCTCGGCCAGCTGTGCCGTCAACGGCGAACCAGACCTGTCAGGTTTTCTCCCGCGTGAGAGTATTGCCTGACAATCGATCTGCACATCCATCTGGTATCGCCTGCCAGAACGTAAAAACCTGACAGGTCTTTTGACGCTTCATGCTTGATGTGATAGCATCGCTTACAAGGTGAATCAGGTATGACCCCAAAAGACATCGAATACCGCAAGTTAAACAGCCCCATCAAATGGGCCGGTGGCAAGTCGCGCCTGCGCCAATCCGTCATCGACTTACTGCCGCCGCACACGTGCTACGTCGAAGTCTTTGGCGGTGCGGCGTGGGTACTATTTGGCAAACCGCCCAGCGATGTTGAAATCCTCAACGACATTGACCAGGAGCTCATTTCTTTCTTCCGGGTGGTTAAGTATCAACCCGAAGAGTTCCTGAACTCTTTTGATCTTGAGTTGGTTTCACGCGCTGAGTTCAAACGGCTGGCTGCGCTCGATCCACAACAACTGGACGATATTCAACGTGCTCACCGATTTTACTACATCATCATGGCCGGCTGGGGTGGTGAATTGAACTATCCCCGCTTCCAAACCAGCATCACCGATGGCGGTCATGGCAATCGGCTCATCGGGGCGCTAGAAACGCTGCGCCAACGTATCGAACCGATTCACAAGCGCTTGAGCACGGTCATCATTGAGAACCTGGATTGGCGAACTTGCATTGACAGATATGATCGCGAGAATACCGTGATGTATCTCGATCCGCCCTATCCCGGCAACGGCGTCAACTACTTCCACAACATGCGCGATTGGGATGAGCACCACGCTTTAGCTGAACGCCTAAGCCAAGCTAAATGCAAGTGGATACTCTCATCATACGACACGACCGAAGTGCATGAATTGTTTTCCAACTATCCGATCACGCGAGTCGAATCGTCTTCTGGCATGAAAACCAAGAAAGATAGCAAAGAGCGCGTCATCAACCGCGAAGTGCTGGTCACCAACTATGAACCGCGCACTTATCGTCCACTTAAGCAGCGGGCTAAGACCACTGCGGCACAACAATTACCACTGCTGCGCGAACGGCGTGGAGCATAGAGTCCATCTAACACATGCGGTGCACGAAGTCCCCATCTTTTGGGGGAGTGCTCCCGTCTGCTATCAACGATCTTCTCAAGCCCAACGCTTTTGCTTTCTCCCACAAATTTCAAATGCAGCCGAACCGTCGGAATTCGCACCACCATCGGACGCGGATTAGATTTCGTTCAATCCACGCCAACTGCGCTACCTGCTTTGACACACCACGATCCCTATGATAGCATTACTGCACAATCATGAACGAGCGTGAATTTTACGTCACCCTCCCAGACGGTACAACCATTCGTGTGCGGTTGTATAAAGAACGCGGGCGCATCTTGTCTTTTGTCGCGCAACTGGAAGCCTATCTTGACAATGACTGGACGCCTATCTCGCGCTACGACACTGCTCACGGCTTCGTTCATCGGGATGATTTACGGCCAAATGGCGACCAGATCAAATCACCGCCGATGTCATTTCGGGACAATGAAGAAGCGTTGAACTACGCGGTGACTGATTTGCGCTCCAATAGTCAGTTCTATCTGGAAAGGTATCTGCAATGGCAACGCCAACTACGCAGCAAATAAGCGACAAAATCGGCGAATTGACCGAGCAATTCCATCACTACGTGTTCGATCATCCAGAAATCATGGATGCTATTCCCGACAAGGCCGTGCTGGTTTTTCTCGACCCGAACGATCCAGAATTCAATCGCGCCAACGTCGAGATCGCGCAGCACATGCCCCAGCCGCCCGGCCCGCTCGTCTACATTGAAATGCGCCGGCAAGTCCGCGTCGTCGAACAGGTCGAATGGACGCCGCAAATCAGATCATTGCCATTGGCGGCTTGAGCACAGCGCTCTACTTGCTCAGGGCGGACTGTCGCACCAGACCTGTGAGGTTTTCTTATGCGCGAGAGCCTCGCCTGATAATCGATCTACCCATCCCTCTGGTCATGCCTGCCAGCACGTAAAAACCTCACAGGTCTTTTGACACCAATCAATCCGCGTTCATCCTGAAAATCCGCGCAATCCGCGTCCTATTTCTTCATCCACTCCACAATCCACTCTGCTGCTTCTTCGGCCAGCTGCCCCGTCAGCGGCGACAACTCCCGCTCGAAGCCAAACTGATACCCGCGCACCGAGACTAAAATCGCTTCGGGCCGCGCGTTGTACAACGTCTGCGCGAACGTCAGCAGCGACTGCGCAGTGAGGTGATGTGTCAGCGGCGAAGCCTGAAACTCGGCGGCGATCGCGCTCACGTTCACATCCTGCGGCACCGCGCCCGTATGCGCATCGACGAAGCACACGCGATCATACTGCGCGATCGTCTCTGCCATTTCCGGCGTCAACTGCAACTCAAACAGGAAATCAGGCGCGGCTGCGTTGAGAGGAAATTCTTCTTCCGGAGAAGACGGCACGGCGCAGCCCAGCCGTCTGGCCACACTCGCCAACACATGCCACGCCACGCCGTCGTCCTGTCGATCGAAATTACCGTAACCTAGAATAAGCGTTCGATTCATTCATACTCGCCATCTAAAGGGCATTCATGAAAGTAGTGCGGGATCAGTCATTCCCGCGAAGGCGGGAATCCAGTGGCCCGGCAAACACTTACTGCTAATCGTCACACTGGATGCCCGACACGCCTTGTCCGTGCAAAGCGCGGGGGCGCGCATGGCGAAAACACTCGGGCATGACAGATGTGTAACGGTGTTTTCCTTATCTTATGCTATGGGGCTACTGGCCGTAGCCTTCGCCCAGGATGTAATTCTCCAGATGAGAAATCGTATGCTGCTGGCTTTCAATGACCGCTTTAACCACGTCGCCGATCGACACCACGCCGACCAACTTGTGCTCCTTCATCACCGGCAGGTGGCGGATGTGCTCCTGCGTCATCAGCGCCATGCAATCTTCCATCGTGAACTCCGGCTTGATGGCGATCACCTCCGCCGTCATCAATTCGCTCACGTGCATGGCATGGCAATCCTTGCCCGTGCGAAAAGCCGATCGCGCAAAATCGCGTTCGGAGAAAATGCCCACCAGCAGATCGCCCTTCATGACCAGCAGCGCGCCGATATGTTTGTCGGCCATCAATTCCAGCGCTTGATACACGGTCGCTTCCGGCTCGATCGTCCAGACGTTATTCTCTTCACGGTCGCGCAGCAGTTGTTCGACGGTAATCATGATATCACTCTCCTCAGGTAGGGTATGGAATTCTCAAACGGGATCGGATGGGTTGCGGCTAGAAACGACAACCTCCCGCCAATCATTATAGACTTATCTGAAAGTCCATGTCAAACCAGCGGGAGGCTTATCGGCGCGAATACTTTGCTTCGCGGTCACGCGCATTGCAGCGCGAGTTAGTCGCGGCGCAAAGTCTGCATCACGTTGCCTTCGGGATCGGTCACGTCGATGATCATCGGCATCTGGCCNNCACGGATCGTGCGCGCGCACGGCGGCCTCCACCCGATTGAGCATGCCTTCCTGCACGGGCTGCCCGGCCTTGATGTACGTCTTGGCCACGCTGTCCACCGCTTCCGTCATCGCCCAGTTATTGTGGCCCGTCGACACGATCAGGTTGACCTTGAGCAGCTTGCCGTTCTCGTCCGCCGTGTAATCGTGGAACAACGTGCCGCGCGGCGCTTCGATGACACCCACCCCGCGACCCTTGAAGTTCTTCCGGGTGTTGAGGATCTCGGTGCTCAGAATATCGGGATCGTCCAGCAGCACCTTCACACGCTCGATGGCGAACAGCGTCTCGATCAACCGCGCGTAGTGGTAGTACAGCGTATGCTCGACCGGCTTGCCGTTGCCCAACGCCTTGAACAGCTGCAGTTCGGCATTCGCCAGCGGCGTCTCGATCAGGTCCGACGCATTGCAGCGGCCCAGCGGCCCCACGCGATACACGCCGTTGGGCCAGCCCAGCTTCTTGTAATACGGGAACTTGAGATACGACCAGTCTTCGACGTGCTCCGCGATGACATCGAGATACTTGCGCCCGTCGAACTTCTCCAGCTGCTTGCCGGCCCGATCGATCAACCGCACGTCGCCATCATACAATTCCAGGCCGTTGTTCGGCGTGACCAAGCCGAAGTAGCCGCTGCTCAACACCGCGAACTTATTGATGTCTTCCGCATTCTTCGCGGCCCAATCCTTGATGATCGTCAAACCGATCTGCGTCGCTTCGAGCGCGGCATCGATCCCCTTGAGGATACTGTCACGCTCTTCGGCCTTCAGCGACTTGTTGACGCCGCCCGGCACGGCAAAGGTCGGGTGAATCTTGCGACCACCCAACGTCTTGATGATCTCCTGCCCGAACTTGCGCAAGCCGACCGCCTTCAACGTCAACGCGGGATCCGCGCCGATCAGGCCCACCACATTCCGATAAGCCGGATCGTAGTCGAAGCCCAACAGCAGATCGGGTCCGGCCAGCTCGAAGAAGTGCATGCCGTGGCTCTGAATGATCTGCCCCATGTGCATCAGCTCGCGCAGCAAAGACGCAGGGCGCGGCGGCGGGCAGCCCATCAGATCGTCGCCGGCCTTGGCCGATGCCAGGTGATGGCTTACCGGGCAGATGCCGCAGATGCGCGGCGTGATTTGCGGCATTTCAAAATACAGGCGGCCTTCGCAAAACTTCTCGAAGCCGCGGAATTCGTTGATGTGCAGGTACGCGTGATCGACCGAACCGTCGTCGTTCAGGCGGATGGTGACCTTGGCGTGTCCCTCAATGCGGGTTACCGGTTCGATGGTAATTTTTTGTTGGGTCATGTCTACCGTCTCCTGTCGTGTGGCCCATGATGCAGGTTGCAAGATGCAGGATGCAGAATCAAGTGTGCCTCTTGCTTCTTGCTTCTTGCCTCTTGCATCATGTTTAATGCCAATGAAGTAGCTCGTCTTTGAGTTCCGGCTTGCGGCCCTGCGCCAGTTCTGCCAACACGTAGAAGATCACGTCCGCGTCGGGCGGGCAGCCGGGCACGAACACATCCACCGGCACCACTTCGCTGAGGGCGCGCACCTTCGTCATCGTCGCCAGTTCCGGATCGCTGGGGATCTTGCCGCTCTCGTCCACGCTCTCCGCGTCGATGTAGGCGCGCTGCAACGCTTCCTGTATGCCGCAGAAATTCCGCAGCGCAGGCACACCGCCGAACACCGCGCAGTCGCCCAACGCCACCAGAATCTTGGAGCGTTTACGCATCCGGTGGGCGACTTCTTCATTCGCCGTGTTGTTGATGCCGCCTTCCAATATACCCACATCCACGCCGCTGGCATCCGGCTCTTTCAAGTCGGTGATCGGCGTCGCGCGCAGATCGGCCAGTTCGGCCACCTGGACAATGCGCTCGTCGATGTCTAACAGCGACATGTGGCAGCCGGCGCACCCGGCCATCCAATCAGATGAAATCTTAGGTTTTGTCATATTGGTTTCCTCGTTCTTTTATCACTGCTCGGGCTGGATGGACACATCCAGCCAACACACGGATGTATCCATCCGTTTCGAGCAGAACCTTATCCAATTTCCACTGCTGACTTCCGCCGGAAGAGTGCTTCCTTCCAGTTATCTTTCGTCTCGATGCCCACCTGCTGCGCCACGGCTTGCAGTGCTTCCACGTTCGAGCGCACGCCGTCCGGCGCCGTCAACGAGAAACTCGCTTCTTGCACGCGACCTTCGAGGTTCACGTAGTGGCCGCTCTGCTCAGCCCACATCGTCACGGGCAGCACCACGTCGGCCATCTCCGTCAACTTCGACGCATAGCTGGCCTGCGCCACGAGGAACGGCGCTTTCTCCAGACGTTGCAGCAAGCGCTCGGTCACGTAATCGTCGCCGATCGCCACGAACGCGGCTTGATGACCGTTGAGGGCGAAAGGCCGATCGAGTTGGTACTGGGCCGCGACTAAGCTGTTCGCTTCGCCCTTCACACCGATCACACTCGCCCCGATCGCTTTGGCATACTCGATCAAAGCGGACAGCGCTTGCGGGTCATTGAACGCGATCAAACCCTTGCCGTACACGATGACGGGTTTCTGCGCCTTGCCGATGAGCTGGGCCGCATTCGCCAGCTGCGCGTCGGCGATGGTCTCACCCTTCGCGGCAGCCAACAGCGCGCGGAACACGTCCGCGTCCTTGCCCGCTTCCGGCTTGATGGCGACATCACAGATCGGATCGAGGCCGTTCTCTGACGGATCGATCACGATGAGCGGCACGCCGTTGGGACGGATGCGCTTGGCGAAGAAGCCGGCCACTTGATGATTGCGCGACAGATCGACGCCGACGGTGATGACGGCATCGGCGGTCTTCAGCGCTTCCAACTTCGCTTCGAAGACGCCGACCGTCTGGGCTAGCTCAGTCGATCGGGCGGTGGGGCGGCCTTCTTCCACGCTCGTCACGACGGTGCTGCCAAAGCCATCCGCAAACAGCTGCTTGAAGATCGACAGGGCTTCGGCGGGCAATCGGGTTGAAGCAATCGCCGCGACGCTGTGATCACCCTTGCCGACGAGCGGCTGCATCCGATCGGCAATCGCCTTGAGGGCTTCATCCCATGAGACCGGTTCGAGTTGACCGTTCTTCTTCAACATCGGCTGAGTGATGCGATCGCGTTTCTCCTTCATCGGCGTGTAGCGGCCATGCTCACACAGGATGCCGCCGTTGACCGCGCCGTTGAAATCGCCTTCGATGCGGACGAGGCGATTGTCGCGCGTGACGACGTTGACGCTGCAGCCCACGCTGCACTCAACGCAGATCGACGGCGTGGTGGCCACGTTCTTGTCGAGACCTTGATACGCGCTTACCCGATCGATCAACGCGCCCGTGGGGCAGACCTGCACGCAGGTGCCGCACTTGATGCAGGTGCTGTCGCCCAGCGGCACGCCCACATCGGCGATGAGCATATTGTTCGCGCCGCGCTCTTCGATGGCAAGCGTGAAGTTGCCCACGAGTTCGCCGCAGGCCCGCACGCAGCGGCGGCACAAAATGCAGCGGCTGTTGTCGAGCACGTAATAGGGATGCGATGTATCCACCGGGAAGACCGACCAGTCGGGCTGCAGCGGCCAGTGGGTCATGTGTTCAGCATAGGCGGAGTTCTGCAATTCGCAGTCGCCGCCGCTGACCTGACAGAACGGACAGAAGTGATTCCGTTCGCTGAACAGCATGGACAACACGAACTCGCGCGACTCGCGCAGCGCGGGCGTGTCGGTGCGCACCACCATGTTGTTGCTGGCAGGCAGCGTACACGACGCCTGCATCGTGCGGAAGCCATCGACCTCCACCACGCACAGGCGGCAGCTGCCATACGGCTTCAACGCCGGGTGGTGGCACAGCCGCGGAATGCGGACGTTGATCTTATCGGCGGCTTCCAGAACCGTTGTGCCTTCCGGCACCTCGACCTTCTGACCATCAATCGTTAATGTGATCATCGACACCTCTTTTAGTCAATGAATTTTTTTGTGGGACACGGATTACACAGATGAACACGGATAGAGCCTGTGTTCTTAGAACATGTTTCATATATTCTTGATTCGCTTGATAAGCGAATCGACCACGGCCTTCTTTTCCTGCTGCTCTTGCGGGCTTAAGGTCTTCGCTTGCGCCGGCGTATCTCCGGCTTGTCCGCCCTGCCTAAGATCGCTAAGCCATTTGGGTTCGTTCATAACAATATCAGTGTTGCCTAGCGGTTTTGCTTCTTGGCTGCCGATCTCTTCCCAGTCTTTCGCTGGCACACGCCAGCGATGACCACAGGCCTCGCATTGGAGCGGGTGCGTTGTTCCAATAGGTGTTACCTTAAAAAGCAGCGACAATATGAAAATCGGAGCTAACACTGGAACAACAAGCAATAGATCACCAAGCAGACCGCCAGCTCTCGACCTTGCTGCTGGGATTAGCGATATAATCCCCCAAATCCCCAAGCTAATGCCCATTCCGACGATCATGACAAAGATCCGGAACGGCAAATCCACCCGCGACTTGATTTGTTCCCCGCCACATTTTGGACAACATTTGCGTGAATCCGACATGCCCTATTGCCTTGTCATTGCGAGCCCCGTAGGGGGCGAAGCAATCTCATTCGTGTTGATTCGCGTGAATTCGCGGAAGAGATTGCTTCGTCGCATCCTTCGACTTCACTCCGCTATGCTTCGTTCCGCTCACGCCGTATCCGTAAAGCGGCGGCGCGCTGGGCGGGATGCTTCTCGCAATGACGTTCTAAAAGATCCGTGTTAATCCGTCAAATCTGTGTAATCCGTGTCCAATATTCTTAGGCCAATTCGGCTTCTTCCACCACCATCGAGCACACGCCCGCGGGACAGACCTTCAAGTTGATGTGCGCGTCCACCTCGGCGCGGAAGTGCTTGAGAATATCCTTAATCGGCCACCCGCGTCAAGGTGTTTCCTGGCAGGCAGTGGCGCGTGGGGGCGCTGTGTCAATAATCTGCCAGTGCGCCTCAATCGTATCGGCTGACAGATCAGCGCCACATTCCCATTCAATAAAGTATCCACCATTGAACACCTTCACAAATTCTTCGGGGTGACGAAGGTCTTCAAATGCCTCATCTTCCAGATAGGGACTGACATCGAAACGACCGATGCGTCCATCGTCTGCGACGATCGACAAGACTCCATTGGATTGTGGATCGAGGCTTGTGATTTTCATTGGTCAAGTCCCTTGATGGGAAACGGTTTCTTACCATTGACGACCAAGTTCCAGTCGGCCAGCAGATCTTCTTGATGAATTTCGATCCAGGCGACAACCAGTTTATGCTTGTTCGGCGGTAGTTCACCAGCCAGAAGCCGCCCATCAAGAATTGCGTACACTGCGACCTGTCCTTGCTAATCGGCATGGATGTGTGGCACGTGATGCTTCTCGCTATCTCGAAAGAACATCCGAATGAGAAGCCCATAAAACATGGAAATCGTTGGCCTGCTGTCTTCTCCTGCTTTCAATTCCCTCAGCTCAGTTTCAGTAAATCGCAGTTTTGGAGTTACTACTCAGCCGTCGCGCGGCGCAGTCATTCCCGCACGTTGTAAGCGGGAATCCAGCTGCCAATCTGCCAGCGTTGTCGATCGTTGCTCTGGATGCCCGATAACAGCATTCGGGCATGACGGCTGAGCAGTTACGTTTTGGAGCAGAGCGGACTTCCACGCCCGCGTATCCGTGTCCGAAAATCTTTACGCCAGTTCGGCCTCTTCCACCACCATCGAGCACACGCCCGCCGGGCAGACCTTCAAGTTGATGTGCGCGTCCACTTCGGCGCGGAAGTGCTTGAGAATATCCTTGATCGGCACGGCGGCCGTTTGACCCAGACCGCAGTTCGACATCTTCACCAGCCCATCACACAGCATCAGCAGTTGCTCGATATCACCGGGTGTGCCCTGCCCTTCGGAAATCTTGGTCAGCGTGTCATAGGCGCGATGCGTGCCCACGCGGCACGGCGTGCACTTGCCGCAGCTTTCGTTCTTGAAGAAGTTCAACAGCACGCGCGCCAGATCGACCACGCATGTATTCTCATCGCAAATCAACAGTGCGCCCGATCCCAGCGACACGCCCGCTTTGCCAAACGACTCGAAGTCCATCGGCGTGTCCTGCAAGGACGCCGGAATCACCGAGCCGCTCGATCCGCCGGTCTGCGCCAGCTTGAACGTCGCGCCGTTCTTCATGTCCTTGGCGTAGATGGCGATCACTTCACGCAGCGTGATGCCCATCGGCACTTCGATCACGCCCGTCACATTGACATTGCCCAGAATCGTGTAGACCTTGGTGCCGGGGCTTTTCGGCGTGCCGAACTTGCGATACCACGCTGCGCCGTTGCGCAGAATCGCGGGCACATTCGCCAGCGTTTCCACGTTGTTGACCAGTGTCGGTTTACCCCACAGGCCGTTGGTCGTGGGATACGGCGGGCGGGCGCGCGGTTCGCCGCGTTTGCCCTCGATCGATTCGATCAGCGCGGTTTCTTCACCGCAAATATACGCGCCTGCGCCGGAATGCACGTGCAGATCAAAATTGAAGTCCGTGCCAAAAATACCCTTGCCCAGCAGGCTCATCTCGCGCGCCTGATCGATCGCTTTCTTCACGCGCTGCTGCGCCAGTTCGTACTCGCCGCGAATGTAAATGTAGCCTTCGTCCGCGCCCACCGCATACGCCGCCAGCGCCAGCGCTTCGACGATGGCGTGCGGATCGCCTTCCAACACCAGGCGATCTTTGAAGGTTCCCGGCTCGCTTTCATCGGCATTGCAGATGACGTACTTCTTAGTGCCCGGAGCCTTGCTGACAAACTTCCACTTCAAGCCCGCCGGGAAGCCGGCGCCGCCGCGTCCCTGTAAACCTGATTGCTCCAGCACGGCGATCACGTCGGCCGGTTTCATCTCAGTCAGCGCCTTGCCCAGCGCCTGATACCCGTCATGGGCGATCGCATCCTCGATGCTCTCCGGATCGATCACGCCGGCGCGCTCCAACACGATGCGCTGTTCGGCGGGCAGCGTTCCCTTGCGCGCATTAAGCCACGCGATCCGACCGGTCAGCTCGCGCTTGGCGGCTTGCAGTGAAGTAGCGACGCGGCCTTTATATAAATGCTCTTCCACCAAAAAATGAACATCGGCGGGCGTCACGGGGCCGTAGACCACGGCTTCGGGATACACTACGACAAACGGCAGCGCATCGTGCCGCCCTAAATCGCCCACCAACATCACATCGATTTCATTGCTCAAGCCAAACGCTTCAATCTCACGCAGCAGACCGTCATGCACGGCCTGCGCGCCGCGTTCCATGCTCACGGGATCACTGGAGACTAGCACCATCGAACGGACTGTTTTCATGGCATGTCCCTTTCGTACCCGAATCTCACAAATTGCACGAAGCAAAAACAATTCGTGGTCTTCGTGTCATTCGTGTACTATTCATATCGCGCAAGGATTTCGGCGACCTGCTCCGGCTCGACGTTGCCGTGCACATCGTCGTCGATCACGACCACTGGCCCGACCGCACACACGCCGATGCAGCTGGTCGTCAACAACGTGAACCGGCCATCGGGCGTGGTTTCGCCGGGCTTCACGTGCAGCGCGTCGTGCAGCGCCTGCCACACCTGCCGCCCGCCCACCACATGGCACGGCGCGTTCTCGCAGAACTTGATCACGTGCCGGCCGCGCGGCTTCAGCGACAGCATGTCATAGAAGCTGGCCACGGAATACAACTGGCTCTTGGGCATCCCGATGAGGCGACTCACTTCGTCGACCGCTTCGTGCGGGATGTAGCCCAGCTCGTGATTGATGTCCGTCAGAATGGGAATCAATTCATCGCGCGTCGCACCGTGATGAACCACGGCGGTGCGCACTACCTGCATCGCATCTTTGCCATTCTTCACCGCGACTGTCATTGACCGCCTCCTATGCAGCGCGTTATACACCGCAGAATGTACCGGGAGCGCACTTATGCTGCGCCCCCGGCAATTGTTCACTATGAAGTCACTTCCACCGCGTTAAAGTTACACACCTGCATGCAGATACCGCATTTGATGCACACATTCGGATCGATCACGTGCACCGATCGGCGCTGACCGCTGATGGCTTCCACCGGGCAGTTGCGCGCGCAGACCATGCAGCCCGTGCAATTATCCAGAATAGTATAGTGAATCAGCGGGCGGCAGACTTTCGCCGGGCAGCGCTTCTCATAGATGTGCGCTTCGTATTCGTGGCGGAAGTGCTTCAGCGTGCTGATCACCGGTTGCGGCGCACCCTGTCCCAGACCGCACAGGCTGGTCTTCATGATCTGCGCACTCAGCAGTTCCAGCCGCTCGATGTCGCCGTCCTGGCCTTCGCCGCCGCAGATGCGCTCCAGAATTTCCAACATGCGCTTAGTGCCCACGCGGCACGGCGTGCACTTGCCGCACGATTCGTCTTGCGTGAATTCCATGAAGAAACGCGCGATGTCCACCATGCACGTCTCGTCGTCCATCACTACCAGACCGCCGGAGCCCATCATCGCGCCGGCTTTGGTCAGCGATTCGTAATCGATGGGGAGATCGAGATGCTCGGCGGTGAGACAACCGCCCATCGGGCCGCCGATCTGCACCGCTTTGAATTCCTTGCCATCCTTGATGCCGCCGCCCACGTCGAACACCACTTCGCGGATCGTCATCCCGATCGGCACTTCGATCAATCCGGCGTTGCTCACATCGCCGCCGATGGCAAAGGTCTTGGTGCCTTTGCTCTTCTCGGTGCCCATGCTGGCGAACCAGTCCGCGCCCCGCAGAATGATCTGCGGCACGTTGGCATAGGTCTCCACGTTGTTGTTGTTGGTCGGCTTGCCCCACACGCCCTTGACGGCCGGGAAAGGCGGTCGGGGTTTGGGTTCGCCGCGCTTGCCTTCGATCGACGCGATCAGCGCAGTCTCTTCACCGCACACAAACGCGCCCGCGCCCATGCGCACTTCCAGATCGAACGAGAAGCCGCTGCCCATGATGTTCTCGCCCAGCAAACCGAAGTCACGCGCCTGCTGAATGGCGATGTTGAGCGTCTTGACGGCCAGCGGATATTCGGCGCGACAGTACACGTAGCCGTAGCTGGCCCCGATCGCATAGGCGGCGATGATCATGCCTTCCAGCACTGAATGCGGATCGCCTTCCAGCACGCGGCGATTCATGAACGCGCCGGGGTCGCCTTCGTCGGCGTTGCAGGTGAGGTACTTGGGGCTATCTGGCACGTTGCGGCAGAGCTGCCACTTTCTGGCCGCCGGGAAACCCGCGCCGCCGCGTCCGCGCAAACCCGATCGCGTTACTTCGTCGATCGTAGCTTGCGGTGTCATCTCGCCCAGCACCTTCGCCAGCGCGGCGTAGCCGTCTTCGGCAATGTAATCTTCGATGTTGTTGGGATCGATCTGGCCGCAGTTGCGCAGCACCACGCGCACTTCCTTGGGCTTGGGCGGGCCGAGTTCTTCATCGGTTACCACCGTGATTTGTTCCATGAACTTCTTCACGGGACGGCCCTTCAGGAAATGCTCTTCGACCAGATACGGCACATCGTCGGCGGTCAGGCCCACGTAGTGGATGCCTTCGGGATAGACCATCAACTCCGGCCCGTTGCTGCAGCCGCCGATGCGTGACGTTTCCAGCACTTGCACTTCATCGATCAGACCCTGCGCCACCAGCTCGTCTTGCAGCGCGTCTTCCACTTCATGCGCGCCCTTCGACAAGCATTCAGGATCAATACAAACTAAGACATGCGAACGAAAGTATTTCATAACCACAATTCCTGAGTGAAGTAGACCAGTAGATAGACCAGTAGATAAGGAAACAAGGAAAACCTTGTCTACTTCCCTACTTTTCTACTTGTTTACTTTTATGCCGGCACCACCAGATTCTTGACCACCTGCCCGCCCACGACGTGTTCCTTCAAAATCTGCCGGGCGCGCTCAGGTGTGACTTTGCCGTAGGTCACCTTGGGTTGCTCACCCAGTGTCACCTGCACGATCGGCTCGTGTTCACACTGGCCGATGCAGCCGGTCTGCGTCACGACGATCCCGGACAGCTGATCGGCCTCGATCGTTTCGAGGATGGCCTTCATCGTGTCGCGCGCTCCAGCGGCGATCCCGCAGGTGCCCATCGCCACGGTCACTTGCGCTTGCCCGGCGCTGGCCTTGATTTGCCGCTTCTCCAGCGATTCGGCCTTGATACGCTTCAAGTCATCGAGTGATTTCACTGCTGGCATGTTGTTGCTCCTTACTCCGTTCAGGTTGAACGGACTGAATAATTAAACGCTCCAGGCGGATGACAATCCGCCGTTTACAACCGCTGGATTGTCATCCAGCGGGAGATGCTTACCCTTCTGCAATCATCACGTAGTCGCCGCGCGTGCGTTTAGTAACATCGTTGATGCCTTCGGTCAAAGCGCCGCGCAAGAACGTAATCACTTCCGGATCACTCAGCGGCAGATCGCCCAGGATTTCCTTCACGGGCGTATCGTCAAAGACAAACTCTTCGGCATCCACGCGATAGATCAGCATCCAGTGGACCTGCGGCCAACCGACCAGCAAAGACAACATCGTGTTGGGCACGTCACCCAACGGCATCCGATCGATGTGACTGCGCCGGAATTCCGCCGTGATCTTGGTGCCCACGTTAGGAGTGGAGACCACCGTCAAGCCACCCTCACACATCTCGGCGGCTAGCTTCAACAACGGAATGCCCAGACCCACTTTGCGGGTGGTGCGCGTGGTGATGAACGGATTCGTCACCTGTTCGACCATCGCCGCATCCATGCCGCGCCCATCATCCTCAACGGCCAGCTTCAGCCGATCGATGCGCAAATCTTCCACAATCGTGATCGTGATATTCTGCGCGCCGGCCGATACGCCGTTTTCAGCAATATCCAGCAGATGAAGAGTGAGTTCGCGCATGATAGATCATCACCGTCATTGCGAGGAGCGCTGTCGCCAAGCGCGCCCCCGCGCTAAGCGCGGACAGGGCGTGCGACGAAGCAATCTCTTTACTGCCCGCGTGAGACTGCTTCGCTGACGCCTTACCCGCCGCAAAGCGGCGGAGGCGCGCCGGGCGAAGACGCTCGCAGTGACGACATTTTTACTGCGCTTCACACTTGCGAATCAACTGCGGCAGCTTGTTGGGCTTCACGCGCCCCGACACTTCTTCGTCCACCACGATGACCGGCGCCTGGCTGCACGCGCCGACACAGCGGCAGATTTCCAGCGTAATCGCGCCGTCCTTCGTCGTCTGCCCCATCTCAATACCGAGGGCCTGTTTCGCCTTCTCGATCAACTGCGGCATACCGCCGACGTAGCACGCCGTGCCCATGCAGAACTTCATCGTGTGCCGGCCACGCGGCTGAGTGGTAAAGAACGAATAGAAAGACACCACGCCGTGTACCGCGCCCATCGGGACTTTCAATTCTTGCGCCACATAGGCTTGCATGATCGGCGAGATATGGCCGATCTTGTTTTGCAGTTCGTTGAGAATCACCATCGTCGCACCAGGCACCGCCTTATTCTCGGCAATGACCTGGTCGATGACAGCCTTCTGTGCCGGAATGGCCAGCGGATCGTTTACGGGGATGTTTTCCAAAACCTTCAAAGACATGTCGCTACTCCGTGCGAATTAAATAGATCATTCCTTGTGAATATTATCACATGGCGTTTATTCGACAACCGACGTTTGTCATACGAAACCACGCGGATTGTCAATTTAGGCTAAGTGTAGACGATGAGTACGCCCATTCTCGTGCCGCAAAGCCATCTTAAGTTCAGTAATCGTAGGACTTTCGATCACAAATTCGTTAACGCCCAAAAATTCGTTCAGGCGATGGGCATCGCCATCTTGCACCAGCGGATAGCCGCGGATTTGCGGATAGCGGAGCGGCGCAACATCGATCGAAATATGCCGCGATAATTCCAGGCCATCGACCGTTACCTGGGTTGGCACAAAGCCCAGAATTGCCAACAGCCCGTTGGCTTTGCGATCGATATGCGCCGGGATCGCCAGCCCCCCGATCGCATGTACCGCCCCGATCGCTTCTTCCAGTGACAAGTTCGTGGAAGTCAGCAGCAAGCGCAGCTCGCGCCGGATGAAGTCCCCCTCGGCATCGACGACAAACTGCTCGCCAAAATGTTCGATGTCGTTTTCTACCGCGGGCAGGTGTTCGTCCACGACAGCCTGCCACGCTTCCAACTGCTCCAGCGTATCGAACAAGCACAACAGGTGCACTTCTTCGCGTGTCTGCAGTTCCATGCCCGGCAGCACGCTGAGGCCCGACTCGCGCGCGGCTTGCTGCACGGCGATCACATTCGCGCTCGCGTTGTGATCGGTGACGGCCAGCAGAGTGATCCCCTTCTCGATCACCGTCTGCACGATCAGGGGCGGAATCATCTCCACTTCGGCGCACGGCGACAGCACCGTATGAGAGTGCAGCTCGGCACGATAGGTCTTCATCGAACTCAAGCGTCAAGCTTTACCGCAGACCCATTTCCCACAAACGGCCCACGACTTCAAAAGTGGGCTTATCGGTCGCCAACAAGGTAATGCCTTCTTCGTTGGCCTTGGCAATCGTCGCTGGATCGACCTGCGCGTCTTCAGTGATGATGATGGCGCTCATCTCCAGCAACGCGGCTACTGCCACGACGTTCAAGTGCGCTTGCAGGGTGATCCACACCGCGCCTTTTTTCGCGCCGGCCATCACGCAGCTCAATAAATCCGAGGTGTAACCGCCGGTTGGCGCCACCCTGGAAAAATCAGTCGGTTGAGTGAGCACCTTCAATTGCAGTTGATCGATCACGTCTTGCAGTGTCATACCTTAGCCTTTTGCATTCGCCGTGACGGGAGGGGTATCGCCGAATGTTTCTTCGGGCGGAAAAACAATCTTCATGTCCAGCCGGGTGCCTTCGCCCACCTTCGATTCCAAGCTCATCTCGTCCACACAACGCTCGATGTTCTTCAGGCCCATGCCCGCGCCGAAGCCCATCTCGCGCACCTCGGCTGTCGCCGTCGACCAGCCCGGGCGGCGCGCCAAGGCCACATCGGGAATACCGGGGCCGTCATCCATCGTCGCCATCGTAATGTGGTCGGATTCGATCTCCACCCAGATCACGCCGCCATCCGTCGTATGAATGATCAAATTCATTTCGGCTTCGTAAATGGCGATGCCGCAGCGCCGGGCCAGCTGCGCATTCGCGCCCAAGCGCAAGAGCGCGCGCTTAATGTGGTTGGAGGCTTGTCCGCCGCGCGTAAAATCCCGTGGCTCGATGCGATAGCGCAAGATTAAGCTGGTGCGATCGGAGATGATGTCTTGAAACAGATGGCTGGCGCGATAGCGGCGCACCTCTTCTTCTTGATAATCTTTTTGCAGAGTTCGCAGCGTGCCGTTGGTGATGTTGCCCTTGGTGAGCATGCCCAACATCTTGCCGTTTTCATCCACCACCGGCAGACGGCCCACCGCAGCGCGTCCAAACAGTTCCAGGGCTTTGACGACCGGCTCGTACCAGTGAACGGTCACCAATTTGGTCGTCATGAACTCGCGCACGGGCGCATGCAGGCCGCCGCGTTCCACCGCGCGCAGCAAATCCTCGATGCTGATGATGCCGATCATCGCGCCGTCGGCGACCACCGGCGCACCCGAGATGCGATGCTTGCGGAGTAGTTGCATCGCATCGATCATTTCCATATCGGGCGCCAGGGTCTGCACCTCACGCGTCATCACATCGCCGATTTTCAGTTCGTATGACAGCTCTTCGACCCGACTGATGTGTCCGGCAGCTTCATCGGTGACGACGCGCCGCGCTTCCTGCCCTGTGCCCATATCCCCCTCTTCCACTCAGCGTGCGTCTGGCGCCTGGTTGGTGCTCTGGCGCGCTTAGTTCTCGCCCTCATGCGCGATCGGACGCTCCAGACTGGACAACCCAGCTCGATATAAGCGTCCGCACAATTCAAACGTTCCGTAAGGCGAAGTGATCAACGGAATGCCTTCCGTATTCGCCAGTTCAATCACGTCTGGCGTGGGCAGCTTGCCGCGCACAAACACGATGGCCGCCACATCCGCAATCTGCGCCGTGCGCACCACCTGCGGATTGCACAGGCCCGTCAGCAGCACGGCCTGAGGCTGCACCGAGGCTAGCACATCGCTCATCAAGTCCGCGCCGCAGCCCCCCGCGATTTCAGCCTGAAGATCAGGTGCATCCGTCAGGACTTTGCCAGAGACAAGAGTGACTATTTCTCCTAAACGCATAGGTCTTGCACTTTCCCTCAGCCGCATGAAGTCAACGAGAAGATGTGATCGCCTACGCCACGGTGAGGACCACATCCTCGCTCAAATCGGAATTTTTCACTACCCGCCGAGGCTTACTTCTTCTCGCCCAAGGCCGCCGGGCTCGCCGGGGTTGAACTCGCCGCTGCGGCGGGCGCGCGGTTCTGGCGCAGGTAAATGAACCAATACACCACGCCCACCATGACCGCGCCGCCGATGATGTTGCCGATCGTGACGGGCAGCAGGTTATTGAGAAAGAATCTATCCCAGGTAAGATTCGCAAAGTCATCGGCGGTCTTGTGAATCGTCGTCCAAAACGATTCAGGCGCGCCCGCTTTGACGAACAGCCCGATCGGAATGAAATACATGTTGGCGATGCTGTGCTCGAACCCGGCCGCGACGAAGGCGGTGATCGGCGGGATGATCGCCAGAATCCGATCGGTGGTGGAACGTGCGCTGAAGCACAGCCACACCGCCAAACATACCAGCGCATTGCACATGATGCCTAGGGCGATGGCTTGCACAAAATCAAGGCCCACTTTACTGTTGGCTGTGTTGAGTGCAGTCAAACCGATTGCGCCATTGCCAAATTTGTATTGAGCCGTGAAGTACATGAGCGCGGCGGTGGCCACTGCGCCGACGAAGTTGCCCAGGTAAACAATGATCCAGTTTTTGAGCAGCAGCGCCGTGCTGACTTTGCGGTTGGCCCACGCCATCACGATCAAGTTGTTGCCCGTGAACAGTTCCGCGCCGCCGACGATCACCAGGATCAGGCCAAGACTGAACACGAGACCGCTCAACAAGCGCACGACGCCGTAAGGCAGGCCGGTTGAGAAGGCCGCGGCGCCATCGGGCGTTGAGGTGGCCAGGCTGCCGGCGCTCACCGTGGTGGCGAAGATCGCGCCCAACGCGATGAACGCGCCTGCCAACACGGCCAACGCAAACATGTTGACCCCATTCAAATTGGCCTTGCGTACACCCACTTGCTCGGCCTTGGCCGCCATTTCAGCGGGCAACAACGCATCGATTTGAAATTCGCCTGCCATTGTCAGCGCCCCTGTCACACTTAGGTTTTTATGACTTGCTTATCTTACTCGCTCAATTCATTACACGGGAGTGGCAAAAGTCAACGCGCGCTGTGACACTTGTCACGAGCCTTACCTACTGAGGGACACGTTCAGCGCTGAAGATAGTATGAGGCATTTCGGAGATAAAAAACAGCGCGGTTTGTCACGTCTGTATCATGCTAATTCTCAGATCATTGTGACACCCGCCAGGGGCGCCGCCGAAGGCGCTCTCACCCGATCGGGTCACACAACAAACCTAGCACGAAGTCGGTGGCGGACGGCTTCATAGATTGAAGCAGTCGGCGTTGCTGGAGAGATACGTCGGGGTTACGCTTCCGCCCGATCGGCTTCCGCCTCCTCAGCGGCTGGATCTTGCCGTGGGAAGGATAACAAGAAAATCAGCGTGATGAGCGTCTGCGAGGTGACACACCAGTAGCAGATGGCGCGCAGCACGGCCACCTCGATATAGAACAAATACCATTGCAGCATTGTCCCGATCAATGCCCCGCCAAAGATGAGCAGCATGGGCCACTGGTGATCGGCCTTCCCCGCCATGAGGCTCAAAACGAGGATAATGATGTACCCTGTCAATCCGATTAACGCCACAGGGATCTGGCCCACTACTGGAAATGGCCCAAGGAAAGCGTAACGGCTATTGTTGACGGTCTCACAAGAATTCGATCCACCACAGTAGACGGGCACGCCGCTATAGTGCGACCAGGTCAGATACCCGGCAACAAAGATTCCCAGCATCGCCAGGATCGTGATGACCAAGCGGCGATTCCTCGTCTGCACTTCAAACGCCACCGGCCTGTTCTGACGAAAGATCAGCCAGAGGAACAACACGCTAACCGGAAGCGCCAGCAACAAGCCCAACAGCAGACCGCTGGCAAGGCAGGCTAGTAATCCGCCAAAGCCCAACTTCAAGCGATTCTTCCCCGTGCTAAAAAACAGCGGGATCACGCCGCAGATTAAGCCGACCAGAAAACTATCGATCAGCGTAGTGGGAGTCAAAAGACCCAACATGACGGCCTCACGGAAATGACAAAGAACCGTCGGCCAGCTGGCGATTCCAGCGTTGACGATTCTTCATTGTATTACTGTCGCAGAAGAGTTCCAGCAATGGACTCAAAGCTGGCCAGCGAGATCGCGCCACGCACCATCTGACCGTTGACAAACACCGTGGGAGTGCTATCCACACCGCGTTGCGTGCCGTTCTGTGTCGAAGAGTGGACCCTACCCAAGTAAGTATCCTGATCCATGCAGGTCTTATACTGGGTCATATCCAGTCCCACCTGTTGCGCAAACTTCTCCAGGTTAGCATCGCTGAACGCGCCCTGATTTTCGCCGGACTGATTGTTGAACAACGTGTCGGCATACTCCCAGAACTTGCCTTGGGCATTAGCGCACTCGCTGGCCTCGGCAGCGCGAATCGATTCGCTTTTGTCGCCATTAGTGTCTGCGCCAATAAAGGCAAAGTGATTGAAAACGATGCGGACCTTGCCGGTCTTCACATACTTGTCTTCAATCTGCTTCAACGTGCCACGATCGAATTGACCGCAGATGGGACACTGGAAGTCGGCGTAAACTTCCAGCGTAACCGGGGCAGTGGCATCGCCGAGCGAGTTGCCGGTCGCTTTGGCCGTATTCGTGGCGGCCGCCGGCAAACCCACCAGCACGATCAACGCCAGGGCCACCATCACGGCCACAATGCCGATCAGCCAGTAGGTGGGTGAAATGGCGGATAGGCCGGTCTTCTTCTTCTTCTTCACGGGACGGGTTGTCGACTTCATGTTCTCTGCTTCTCCTTGAGGTATTCGAACTATGGAGGTTGATTATTGTCGGTTATGCGGAATTCGTCAAACGCCCCCGGTATTCTTTCAGGTGATCGTCCGTTTCGTCTGCAACCACCGCCACAGACGGATCGAGTGCGACGATACGCCCGCCGCGAAATTATGAGTTTTGAATCTTTCAAGGTAAACTCAGCGGTGTCCAAACGTTACCCGACTCAATCCTCTTCGTCAAGGAATTTGACATGAGTGCCCCACCACCCCACATCGATAGTTTGCCCACCGAACTGGGCGAGGCGCTGCGCCACTTCGAACGCGCGCAGAGCGGCAAAGCCTCTTTGTCAGACATCATTCTGGGCGGGCAAGATGGCCTGGTGAATGTGCTGGGCGTCATTCTGGGTGTCGCCGCAGCCTCCAGCGATCAACGCCTGGTGGTGGCCGCCGGATTAGCCGCCGCCTTTGCCGAATCCATTTCAATGGGCGCGGTGGCGTATACCTCTACCATGGCCGATCGCGATCACTACCTGAGCCAGATCGAACGCGAGCAGCGCGAGATTCACGACATGCCGGAGGTCGAGCGCGCCGAGATCGAAGTGATCTTCCGCAGCTGGGGTTTTAAGGATGAGCTGCTCGATCAGTCGGTGGAACAGATCATGAAGGACGAGCGCACCTGGGTGGATGTGATGATGCAGAACGAATTGAAGCTAACACCCATCGACGGTGGCAGCGCGCTGCGCAGTGCTTTCATCGTCGGCTTTTCAGCCATTGTGGGATCGCTGATTCCACTGCTGCCGTTCTTCTTCCTGCCGATTGGCCCGAGCATCCTCCTCTCGATCGGGATTACGGCCTTGACGCTATTTGGCGCGGGCGTGTACAAAGCCAAAGCGACGGTAGGACATCCGGGCAAGAGTGGGGTACAGATGGCCATCATTGGAACCATCTCGGCCATGGCCGGATATCTCGTCGGCGCGCTGTTCAGCGTGCCTGCTACGCCGTAGGAAATGAATTACGGCTCTTCCGGGTTGAGCGGGATTATTAGCAAATGCTCCTGGCCGCTCTGCGTGGTCACATCCGCCGTTCAAGAACGCTCGCGGAGCGTGTAACCATCCAGCGAGAGCGATTCCGTTGAAGTCGGAAGAGCCTGAATTACTCACTACACAGCGTTACACCTGCGCGGGGATGACAAACAACTCAATCTGCGTAAGGTGCGTTACCTGATCTACGACTTCACGGTCACATAGAAGAAGTCACGGTCATACGGATGCAGAAACATGGCCGGATCGCCGCTCATTTCGTTGAGCAATTTGCTGGCGATGACGGGATATCCAGAAGCCTTGGGATTATCTTGATAGGTGACAAAGCGCGTGTAGAAGCCGTTGATGTCCAGCTGCATGGCATTATAGGCGCCCGCCTGCCGCAGCGCCTCGGCCAGCGATTGCACCGTCAGTGAATTACCTGCAGCGTAAATCAAGAAACGGCCATCCTGGCTGAGTCCCACACCCGAACGCCACGTCGTATCCAGATTCTTGACGGTGTAGCCCCATTCCTTGCGGCTCTCGTCGTTGACGTTCGGATTGATGACACCGGCATCGAGCAATAAGGGACAGTTCTGGCGGAAGGCAATCATATTATCGGTCGAGGTAAAATCGCGCCCCCACGCGCCGAGCTGAACACTGCCGTCCTTGAATAGCGCCAGTGTCGCCATGTTGTCCATCGGTGGTCGCAGGGTCACGCCGTCGACCATCACCCCATAGCCGCCATGCACGGATTTGAACCCGCCGTTGAAAGCAGCGAGCAGACTATCGGGGCTTTGATCACCCGGCGTAATGATGCCCGTGCGTTTCAAGGCAGGCGCGCCCTTGACCGCCACCGGTTCGACGGTACCCGCCACCGCATGGAGATCGACTTGTGAAAGATCAATCCGCACGACAGCGGCCTGCGCGTACGGCCGACCGGGATCGGGCTTGACCACGGCGCGCGCCATCACCGGCTGATTGTTGATCAATGTTCCGAACGGCTGCCAGCCCCCGACAGGCGAGGGCGCACTGATCACATCCACGGCAGGATCGGCTTGAACCACGGGCGCCGCTTGAGTAACCGTTGGAGTGATTACTTGGCTTGGCGCCACCTTAGTCGGTTGATTGGGTACCGGCTTAGTCGGCTGAGTGGGCGCCGCCTTCGTAGCCGAATTCGCTTTGCTGGCAGCCGGCTTCACCGTGATCGACTTGGGAGCCTCTGGAGTCGTATTCGACGAATCAGCCCAGGTGATTTGCGCTTGTCCACCGCTGACCTGATAACGGGCCCGATTGAAAGTATCCTGTAGTTTGAACTGGAAACTCTCAATTTCTGCGACCGCCTCCGGCCCGATGATCGAGCGCAGCCCATCGGCGATGGCCGCACCGGCCGCGGGTGAGACAATCGGGATGGCCATCAGGCCACAGAATAAAATAGAAACGACGATAAACCCGACGACAAAAATCCGTAACCGCTTATGCCGTTTGCGGTTCGGCGGCGAAGAGGGCGTTGCCTTGCCCGAACTGGAATTACTCATGTTGAACCTCCTGCTGCATAGTATACCAGCATTGAATTAGACGGGCGTGAAGGTCGTATGAAACAACTTTAATGTCCCGAGCGTCTCATGCCGTGACGGGTATCTGAGAGGCGGGTGACATTCGCCACTTTAGACCGGGGGCCTTAACCAGTAGGATATAGTTACTACTCAGCCGTCATTCCCGCGAAGGCGGGAATCCACTGTTGGCGGCTGGATTCCCGCCTTCGCGGGAATGACCTCGCACAGTCTGGCGTTCTGGCTGAGTAGTTACAGGATATAGTAGAATATAGGTTGTCCGTCGAACCTAACTGCCCCATCTCAATTTCCACATCAAGGAGCATGACCATGGCTGTTAAGACCGCTAAACCCGTTCAACCCAAGGCCAAAGCCAAAGCGAAGTCACCTGACGGCAAGAGCGCCAAAGCCGTCAAGAAAGTCGTGAAGTTCGCCCCGACTCGCTTGAAGCTGTTGACCCCCGTACCCAGCGACATCGACATCGCGCAGGCCGGCAAGCTCAAGCCGGTGTTGCAGATCGCGGAAGAACTCGGTTTGAAGCCAACCGATCTGGAACTCTTCGGCCAGTATAAGGCCAAGGTTCATCTTGACGTGCGCGATCGGTTGGCTAAACGCCCGAACGGCAAGTACATCGATGTGACCGCCATCACGCCGACACCGCTGGGTGAAGGCAAGACCACGACGACCGTCGGCCTGTCGCAGGCCCTCGGCGCGCATCTGGGCAAGAAGGTCTTTACCTGCATCCGGCAGCCCTCACAAGGCCCGACGTTCGGCATCAAGGGTGGCGCGGCCGGCGGCGGGTATTCGCAGCTCGTCCCGATGGAGGACTTCAACCTCCATTTGACAGGCGACATTCACGCCATTACGGCGGCTCATAACCTGATGGCTGCGGCGATCGATGCGCGCATGTTGCACGAGCGCGCCCAGCCCGACGACGAAAAACTCGCCAACGCCTTCTGCCCCAAAGACAAGCAGGGCCAGCGCCACTTCTCCGAGAGCCACCTGCGCCGCATGGCCAAGCTCGGCTTCTGGGCCGACGACCCCGATCAATTGACGCTGGAGCAAAAGCGCGCGCTATTCCGCCTGGACATCGATCCGAATTCGCTGACGTGGAATCGCGTGATCGATGTGAACGATCGCATGCTCCGCAAGATTCAGATCGGTCTGGGCGACGATGAGAAGGGCAACGAGCGCATCACCGGCTTTGACATCACCGTCGCCAGCGAGATCATGGCGATTCTCGCGTTGACCACGGGCCTGGCCGATATGCGCGAGCGGCTGGGCCGCATGGTGTTCGGCACCAATACGCGCGGCGAAGCCTTGACGGCGGAAGACCTGAGCGTGGCCGGCGCGTTGACCGTCTTGATGAAGGACGCCATTATGCCGAACCTGATGCAGACGCTGGAAGGNNGGCTTCGGCGCGGACATCGGCATGGAGAAATTTCTGGACATCAAGTGCCGCTATTCGGGCCTGATCCCGGACGTGATCGTGATCGTCGCGACGATCCGCGCGCTGAAGATGCACGGCGGCGGGCCGAAGGTTGTGGCAGGCAGGCCGCTCGATTATGCTTACACCACCGAGAATTTGGAGCTGCTGGAAAAGGGCATGCCCAATATGGTGCGTCATATCCACAACGCCCGGCGCTATGGCGTGCCGGTCGTCATCGCCGTCAACTCGTTCAAGGATGATACTGAGGCCGAGATCGAGTTGGTGCGCAAGTACGCAGTCGAAGCGGGTGCGGAAGGCGCCTACAAGTGCACGCACTGGATGCACGGCGGCAAAGGCGCGCTGGAGTTGGCCGAGGCCGTGATGAAGGCCGCGCACCTGCCGAAGAAGTTCGAGTTCCTCTATCCGCTCGACATCTCGATCAAGGACAAGATCGAAGTGATTGCCAAGTTCTACGGCGCTGAAGGTGTGGACTACTCGCCCGAGGCCGAAGCGAAGGTGGAACTGTACACGCGCCTGGGCTTCGATAAGCTGCCCATCAACATGGCGAAGACGCATCTATCGTTCACCGCCAGCGCCGATATCAAGGGCGCGCCGACCGGCTTCCGCCTGCCCATCCGCGACATCCGCGCAAGTGCGGGCGCGGGCTTCCTCTATCCGCTCGTCGGATCGATGCGCACGATGCCGGGTCTGCCCACCCGGCCGGTCTTCTTCGACGTGGATCTCGATCTGAAGACGGGCAAGGTGTTAGGGCTGTTCTAAAGTTTTTGGGACACGGATGAACACGGATTACACGGATTGAAAGAATCCTCCCGGAGGCGCTTCGCGACTTTTGGGAGGGTTCTATATGATCACGACAACACCGGTCTGTTCAAATTGCAAGCATGCGGAGGTGTGGACAGCATGGTGAACACAACGAGCAATTCCACCCAATTAGGTAGCCGCTATATCTTGCATGACTTGCTCGGTCGCGGGGGCATGGGCGCGGTGTATCTGGCCACAGACCGACTGACGGGCGACATGGTAGCCCTCAAGCATGTGACAACTGCGCCAGCCGACCTCATGTTTGCCTCGCGGGGCAGCGATCCGTCCAATCTGCACCTGGCGCTGGCGCAGGAATTCAAGACGCTGGCCTCCCTCCGCCACCCCAACATCGTCAGCGTGCTGGACTATGGTTTTGACAACCAGCGTCAACCCTACTTTACGATGGAGCATGTGTCTGGCGCGCGCACCATCGTCGAAGCAGCCGAAGGAAAATCCACGGTCGAGAAAGTCGCCTTGCTGGCCCAGGTGCTGCAGGCGCTCTTGTACCTACACCGCCGCAACATCCTGCATCGCGATCTCAAACCGGGCAATCTGCTGGTCACCGGCGATGGAAAAGTCAAGGTGTTGGACTTTGGCCTGTCGCTGGTGAGCCGCCAGACGGTCGCGGATTTGACGGAGACGACGGCGGGCACAATTGCGTATATGGCGCCGGAATTGCTCCAGGGGCGGCGGGCGCATCGCGGCTCGGACCTGTATGCCGTCGGCATGATCGGGTACGAGATGTTCGCCGGGCACTTTCCGTATAACAAGAGCAACATTGGCGTCCTGGCGGTCGAGATCATGAACAAGGCAGTGGACTTGACCTGTCTGGACAGCAGCGTGCGCCCTGTGGTGGAACGCTTGCTAGCCAAGGACCCAGACGAGCGCTACCGGCGCGCGCGCCACGTGCTCGACGACCTGTGCAACGAGTGTGGCGCGGCCAGTTTGCTGCCTCAAGTGGAAACGACCGAGCTGCGCGAGAGCTTTTTGCAGGCGGCGGATTTTGTTGGGCGGGAAGCGGAGCTGGCGCAACTGACCGGGGCGCTGGCGGATGCCATCGGGGGCCGCCAGGGCAGCCTGTGGCTGATCGGCGGCGAGAGCGGGGTGGGCAAGACGCGGCTGTGCGAAGAGTTGCGCGTCCGGGCGTTGGTGGAAGGCGCGCAGGTGCTGCGGGGACATGCCATCAGCGAAGGCGGGGCGCCCTACATCGCCTGGCAGGGCGCACTGCGCCACTTGAGCCTGCAAACGACGTTATCCGACCTGGAAGCCAGTGTGCTCAAGCCGCTCGTCCCCGATATCGGCCACCTGATCGGGCGCGAGGTGCCGGATGCGCCGGAAGTTGACCCGGCCTCGGCGCAGATGCGGTTTCTCTCGACGGTGCAGGACGTGTTTGAACGCCAAGCGCAGCCGATGACGGTAATACTGGAAGACTTGCACTGGGCGGGTGAAAGCCTGGCGGTGGTGGCGCGCCTGGGTAGGTCGGCGGGCCAGCATGCGTTGCTGATGATCGGCACGTACCGCATCGAAGAAGCCCCCGACCTGCCAGCCCGCACGGGGCTGGACCTGAACGCACCTGAAGTGCACCAGCTCAAACTGGAGCGGCTGGATGAACAGGCGATGGCCGACCTGAGCGCTTCGATGCTGGGCGAAGAAGCCGGGCGGCAAGAGCGCATCGTTCACCTGTTGCAGCGCGAGACGGAAGGCAATGTGTTTTTTGTGATCGAGGTGCTGCGCACGCTGGCTGAGGAAGCCGGACAACTCGACCGGATTGCCTCGATGACCTTGCCACAGCACGTTTACGTCGAGGGCATCGAGATGCGGCGGCGACTGTTGCGCGTACCCGAGGCCGCCCGCCCGTTGCTACGTGTGGCGGCGGTAGCCGGGCGTGAGCTTGACCTGGCGGTGTTGCAGGCGACCGATGCTGGCCGCGCGGCTCAGGGAGAGGCGGCGAGCCTGGAGGGCTGGCTGGAGGTCTGTGCCGAGGCGCTGATGCTGGAAGTGGGCGAGCGCGGCGCGCAGGGTGACCGCTGGCGCTTTTGCCATGACAAGCTGCGCGAAGGGCTGTTGGTCGCCATGCCGGCGGAAGAAAAGGTGGTAGTGTATCGGCAGGTGGCCGAGGCGATTGAGCAGGTGCACCCGGATGATCCGGCGCAAGCGGCGTTGCTGGCCCATCACTGGTGCGAGGCAGGCGACATTTCTAAAGAGACTCATTACACGGCGCTGGCAGGCATTTATGCGCTGTCGAATGGCGTCTACAAAGACGCATTGCCCTTGCTGGAGCAAGCACTGGCGCAGGCCGAGCAGGCCGGTTTGCCCATCATCAGGCGTGCTGAACTTGAAGTGCAGTTATCCACGGCACTATTAGGACTGGGACAATTCGACGCTTCGTTAACCCATGCACAGCAGGCATTGAGCTTGCTGAAATGGCGTTACCCGACCACCACGGCGGGATATCTCCTCGGCATCCTCGGCGAGGTTGTCAGGCAATTAGAGCACCATTTGCAGATTGATGTTTTGGGCCATCCGCTGAAAACGGCCATTGACGCTGCTCACTGGGATGTTGCTAAGGAAAGTACATGGGTAGGCTGTACGGTCGGCTTTCATACAACGAGAGCACTCCCTTCCGCTTACTACTGCTTGCGCTTCCTTAATCAAGCTGAATGCGGGGGAGAGGCGGCTCTAGCATCTTTGGCGCTGGGTTACAGCACGGTGGCAGTGGTGACCTTAGGTTTTTCTTCAAAGATTGCTGAATTCTTCTTGCAAAAGAGAACCACCGCCCTCCCCTCCTGCACAAGTCAACTTGCCAGATCTCGGATCGCCAAGAACATCATGCTCTGTGCGGCCGACCAAGCGCAATGGGAACAGACAGATTTCCGCCAGGTCTCTGAAGAGACGATCAAGATCGGCGATATGATCGAATGTACCGAGATGTATGGCATCGCTGGACAAGCCTTGCATTTCCAGGGACGCTGGGAGGCAGAGTGGCAACTGACTTCCGAGATGATCAAGTTCTGTCGCCGCCAGGGTGACGACCATTTTGCAGCGGTGGGACTCCGGGTTTGGGCCGAAGTGGAACTGCGGCGTGGGCATCAGGCCGAGGCCCTCGCGCTGCTGGACGAGTGCCAGGCAGGACTGGAAAGGGCCGGCGACTTGGGCAATATTTTCGACAGCTGTGGGATCAGGGCCCAGGTTTACCTGGCCCGTGGCGAAATGGACCTGGCCCGGCAGTGGGCGGAGAAGGCGCGGAAAGTCATGCCCATGCCGCTGGTTGCCTGGCTGGTGGTTGGCCATGCAGGGATGACCGACTATGCTCTCACTTGCCTGGAGCAAAAGCCAGACCTTCGCCGGCGGTGGGAAGTGTTTCGGGCGATGTTGAACTTGCGCCAGTTTGCGTCGATGCATTTAGTAGGCAGGCCGCGCCTGGCGGTGTCTGAATGTTGGCAGGCGGGTGCGGAAGGTAACCACCGCCGGGCCGAGAAGATCGCACAAAAGGGGATCAAGTTGGCGCAAGAGCTGCGGATGCCTTATGAAGAAGGCTTGCTGCACTATCACGCGGGCCGCTTTTTGCCGCAGACTGACCCGGCGCGGCGCGAGCATCTCACCCAGGCGCTGGCGATCTTTGAGCGGCTGGGCGCGGCCTACGATGCCGAATGCACACGCAAACTACTGGGAGCATGAAACCACCGCCTGCCCACTCGCCCCGTGTTCTACGATGTCGATCAATTCAACGCGTAGGCGATTGATCGACTTCACTATCTGAATGAATCGGCCATCATCGCTATCTTTTCAGACTTGCGCCAACAATGGATCGATCTCGTCAACGGCTTGCCCGCTGAAGCGTTTCAGGATGAGAAGATCGTCGATCGGCTGCACATTGAGATCATCGGACATTTTGACGAACATCGCCTCGCGTAAATCATCGACAGCGGATGGGCGCGGCAGACCTCGGAGGTTTTCATTGATTGGCGGGCATGAATAGATGATCAACGTGATCGATCGTCAGGCAAGGATAGATAGCAGGTATCTACTCAGCCGTCGCGCAGCGCCGTCATTCCCGCATGCTTTCGCTCATGCGTGCCGTACCCAAGCCCCACTGGGGCTTGGGTACGGCATAGCGGGAATCCAGAGGGCATGTCAGCAGCGAATCTGGATGCCCGATAGAAGCACTCGGGCATGACGGCTGAGCAGTAACGATAGCAGGCTAAAACCTCCGAGATGAAGGGGCAGTTCAACGCGCAGTTTCCGGTGCCGGGCAAAGTCGCGCCCATCTTCACGCTGGCCGGAGCCTTCCTCAAAAAAGAGGATGAGTTGGATGAAGACGAGCGCACCGTCTACACGGAGGACATCCGCGAGTTGCTCGCCACGGTGGATACCGCGCTCGGCCTGAAGAGCACGGGCGAAAGCCAGCGCGTGCTGTCCTCGGAAGAAGTCAAGGCGCTGGACAAGAAATCGGTCGAACTCATCAAGAAGATTCATCGGGCCATGGTGTACGAATTTGCCGAGACGCCCGCTGAGGCCAGCAAGTGGGGCTTCGATATCAGTCAGACGGGCAAACGCGCGGGCACCATCCGTCTGCCCGATGGGCGCGCGGCGATCGTCAAAGTGCTCGATCGGTATGCGAAGACCGAGAAGGCCCGCCCCGCCGCACAGCGCTTCACCGCGCCGCCGTTGGCCGAAGTGCAAGCCGTCGTCGATGGTCTCTCGACCAACGTCAACAC
>PMCF01000123.1 GCA_003154115.1 Anaerolineae bacterium | reverse complement strand
AGATGGATCAACCTATCGAATCAGACTCCCGGAGCCGCCCATGAGAGTGTCTCACCAGGTTAGCGACGAAAATGATGATCGGCCGTGTTCGGATATCGTTCAGGCAATCCTGATTTTGATTTTCTATCAAGTTGTTAAAGTGCGAAATTTAGGCTTAGCGCCATAACTTTACATATCCGTCCAATGCAAAAGCCTCCCAAGTTCACATCGAACTTGGGAGGCTTTTGCATTGCCAGTCTGCAAACGCGTCTATTTAGAGCGTGCTGCTCAAAACCAAAGGCTCTTGATTCTTGACTACAACTATGCGGCGGGTGGCTCGGACACCGGAGCCGATTCGGCCACAGGCGCTGGCTCGCTGGCGACTGGCGCTGCTGCCGCAGGTGCTTCTGCTGCTGGCGCAGGCGTTGCTTGTGATTTATAAGATGAGGGCAGGAACTTGAACATCTTCGTGCCGCATACGGGGCACGTGCCATTCGCTGCGGGACGCCCGTTCTTGGTCATCACAATCTGTACGCCTTGAATCGTTCGCTCGGCCTTGCACTTCATGCAATAAGCCTTAATTTCTTCGGTCATGGTAGGTTTCCTCCTGTGTTCTTCCCATGGAATATTTGAGTACGTGTAACCACTTCACACGAGGTGGCATGGGCTGAGTCTACCATGCCTATCCATACGGCGCAAGGTACTCCCCTCGTATGCGATTATGTCTCTTTACGAGCGAGCGACCTTCACCCAGGTACGCCTGCTCGTAGGCAAGGCAACGGTGTGTCTCGCCCAAGATGAGATCGAGATGCTCAGTTGAAGAGGCATCATCGTACTGTCCTCACGCTTGCCCGATTGCTTGGACATTGCCTGATGGGTTGCCCTTGCTTCCCCACAGTGAGCGCAGTATAATCGGCGCGCGTGAGTCAGTTTTGGAGGTTATCGGGAAATGCCCACCTATGTTTATAAGTGTGAAGAGTGCAATTACCATTTTGAGCAGCTCCAGAAGTTCAGCGACAAGCCGTTGAAGTCGTGTCCCCGGTGCAAGGGCAAGGTTAAGCGTGTCATTCACCCCACAGGTATCGTCTTCAAAGGCTCCGGCTGGTATATTAACGATTCGCGTTCGGGCGGCAGTTCGTCTTCAGAGTCAAAATCGTCTGACACCAAATCATCATCCAGTTCCGACTAGGCAGCGTAAGCTGGCGACATGGACCAATCGGCTAGCACAACACTGGGCGGGGTCGCACACCCTCGTCCTTTTTGTATTCTTTTGCTCATGTTACGCAGGTAGAGCGGCTTTCTGCGAAGCGTGCCGCTTGCAAGTTGGCCGATATGGACGCGCAGCGTGCCCTACGCCTGCGCAAGGGATTTCCCCCGTTGACCTACGGCCCAGTCGGTTTTATACTGCCGACAAGACTACGACCACTTCAGCCTCTATGTTTATGCAGCACTTTCCGCCGCCACCTAATCGCGTCATTCCCAAACTTTACGACTTGGGTCTGGGCCCTCTCATCGGGCGTTTCATCTTGTTGCTGACTACCACTGGTCGCAAATCCGGTCTGCCACGCACCACGCCCCTCCAGTACGAGAAGATCGATGGGGCGTACTATGTGGGCTCTGCACGTGGCGTCCAGGCCGATTGGTTCCGCAACCTTGTTGCCAATCCGCAGGTGGAAGTCCGGGTCAAATCGCAGCGCTTTTGCGGGCAGGCCGAGGCTGTCACCGCGCCCGATCGAATTGCCGACTTTCTCGAGCTCCGCCTGCGCCGCCATCCCCGTATAGTGGGGATGATTCTGAAACGCGATGGGCTACCTGCCAGACCAACCCGTGCCGACCTCGAAGCCTACGCGCAGAAATTGGCGATGGTCATCATTCGTATGACTGAAGCAGGTCCAAGTGAATCATCTGCCAACCACGATCAACCTCAAGCCGGTAAATGAAGGAGAACCTCATGCGCTGGGAAGAACTGACAAGTGATCAATTTCCGCAAGCCGTACAAGCCGTGCAGGGCGTGTGCCTGCTGCCTCTGTCGTGCGACGAGTTTTTTGCTAAGGGCAGGCAGCACTAGAATACGGAGGACAGCACCATGATGCACAGTCCTAATACCTTGTTCCAACTGGTTGGAGATCCAGTTGAAAGCCGGGGTAAGATCGAGCCGCCTGTCATGTCGGCGGCTGAGCAGACACGTCTCTCGTGGGCGCGGCCTGTCCGATCGGCTGAGGAACTTCCTAAGGCTTATCGTCCCTTCATTGATGCTTTGCCTACCGAGGGTGCTTTTCCCTACGCGATGATCACTCCCACGTTTGCGGGCTTCCTGCGCCGGGAAACCGAAAAGCTGGTGTGCAGTGTGGGCGATCACCTGTATGTGGTGGAAAAGGTCAAAGGCGAACTGAATACCACGAGCTATGCCTTTGAGGACATCCATTACCTCGAAGTGGGAGCCGTGCTCTTGAGCGCGTGGCTTCAGATCCGGGGGCGTGCCGACGATGGGATTTCCGCCGTAACCAGGCTCAAGTTCAACGCCGTGTCCGAACGACTCTTCACGCCTTTTATTGGAAAGATCAGGGGTGCGGCCGACTATCCGTCGGCGATCGATCGCGAAACAGAACTGAAGAAATTCGACAGCGCCGACATGTTGACGTTCAAGTTCAAGAACTACGCCCGGCGCAGCATCCTGCCAGGCGCGCACATCAATGCCGTCGTCTCACAGCCGGAAATTCACAAGACCGTGGTGAAGGTCTTGGGGCACGCCTTCCAGCGCACCATTGCCATGTCGCACGTCTTGATCTTAACTGATCGCGAATTAATCATCGTGCACGATGATCAGGACAGTCCCAAGTGGCGGGACGACACGCGCTATGGCGGCGTGTGGAATTACGTCCCGCTGAACAAGATCGCCGCGGTCGATTTGACTGAGCAGGCTACCGGCCTGCTGGCACTTACTGTTCAACTGCCCCCAAACGATCATGTCGACGTGCTGTTTTTACTCGATCGGCGCGCGGAGCTAGAGCGTTTTGTCCTTCAGTTGAAATCGTGCCTTCCTAATCCCTGATTCCTATTCGTATTTGGTGTTTGTTTACTGCGTTTCCTGGAGCGTCATTCTGAGCGGAGCGAAGAATCTCTGCGTCGGTCAGCATCGAGTGCCGGTCGTGGCAGAGATTCTTCGCACGCCCTGTCCGATGCAGAGCATCGGGGGCGCGTCTGGCGAAAACGCTCAAAATGACACTCCGGTAAACAAATACCTCTATTCTCTCGGCACAAAATACACATCCGTCGGCTTGAGTTTGCTATTCCGCAGATACTTCGCCGTCACCTTCATGCCGATCCAGTCGAGTGAGGCCTGATCGACGCCCAACAGGCGCGTGAGGAACAACGTATTCGCACCCTCAAATTCGATCAACGCCAGAACGAAGGGACATTCCGGCAGAAACTCCTCCGAACCGAAATAGCACACGGTGAAAGCATGCACTGTGCCCTCGTTGGGCAAGACGACCCACTGCGTTTCCTCGCCCGTGATCATATCGTGGCCGCGCGGATTGGCGTAGGTGTAGCCGGTCTGCGGATCGCGCGAGCCGAGCAGGACGCCGTTGGTGAGGCCGGCAAAGAACGGCGAATCCTGTCCATAGGAGTGCAGATAGGCGATCGAGTAAACCTGCTCGATCTGAATCGGCGTCATCTGCTTGAGCAGCGCCAATGTATCTTCATTCAGCACTTTCGGAAACGGAAGGTTGTGAACGATATATCCGCCCAACGATTCGGGGCGTTGATCGGGTAAAGTGGTCATGAGTGATCTCCTTTGAGAGACCTTTCGGGTTTCCAAAACCCGAAAGGTCTTTAGGACTCTCGTTCCAAAACCGACACACTCACATACGTGCCCGTGCCCGCATGCGAATGGATCGCGCCGCGCCTGGCGTTCTTGATCTGCAGCGTGTCATCGCCGAAGTGCTTCTCGATCGCTCCCTGCAACTGCCAGATCGCAAACACCGCCTGCATCAAGCCGGTCGCCCCGACGGGATGGCCGCACGCGATCAAGCCGCCCGAGGGATTGACGGGGCACACGGGCCGATCGGGCAGGGGCAGGCCGTAATCGATATCCGGCAAAAACGCCTTGCCCGAAGCCGCGAACGCTCCGCCCTCGCCATAGCGGCACAATCCCAAATCTTCATATGTCTGAACCTCACTCGACGTGTACGCGTCGTGCAGTTCGACGAAGTCCAGTTCGCGCAAGGGATCATGGATACCCGCGTGTTTGTAAGCCTGGTTGCCCGCTGTGCGACCCGCGCGAAACGAATGCACGCCTGGATAGCGAAAGCCTTTGTCCCACAGCGTCCGATAGTAGGCGCGCGTCTCGTCCGATGATTTTTCCTGCTCGGTCGCGTACTGCTGCATGAAAGTGTCGTAATCCACGTGCGGCCGATCGGCCATGCGCATCGCATCGGTGCCGCGCCCGATGCCGGTGACCCTGACCAGCGGTCGCGCGATTTTCGCTCCCGCCTTTTCCAGTTTCTGCAAACCCTCTTCATTGCACAAGATCGTCGCCGCCGCGCCATCGGACATGACGCAGATGTCCAGACGAGTGAGCGGCCACGCCACCATGGGCGCACTGCGAATATCGGCAATGGTGTAGCGCTGCCGTTTTTGCGCATAGGGGTTGTGCAGTGCGTTGAAGTGATTCTTCACGGACACGTGCGCCATCTGCTCGACCGTGGTGCCGAACTCTTTCATGTGGCGCGTGACCATCATCGCGTAATAGCCGGAATAGAAACCGCCGACGGGGTAATCGAAGCTCACGTCGGAGGCCAGCGCGATGAATTCGTTGCCTTTCCATGTTTCCACATGGCTCATCGTTTCGAAGCCATATGCCACGCAGATATCCATGTGACCTGACGCGACAGACTTCCACGCTTCTTGGAAACATAGGCCGCCCGTGGCCCCGCCGCCCTCCACGCGATGACTGGGCTTGGGGCACAGGCCTAAATAATCCTGTACCATGATGCCCGACATCAACTGCCGCTGAAAGTGATCGGAGAAGTATGACGCAACCGATCCGTCCACCAACTCGGTGAACCGTTCAAACGACAGGCCGATGTCGCGAATGGCGTAATCGTAGGCTTCTTTAACGATCGCTTGAAACGTTTTATCGGGGCGCGCTTTGGCGAACTTGGAGACACCGCCAGAGACGGCATACACGACGGGGGGCATGGTTGTTCCTCCTGAGTGGTTTGTGGGATGTTACGGGACGCATGTAAGGTATATTACAAATGACGGTAAAATTCAAGTTGGCAATGAACAATGAACAATGATCAATGCTCAAGTTCTGTGACGATGCGATCGAGTTCATCGACCAGGGCGGCGAATTGACCCCGCGCGCGGAAAGCCTCGACCAACGACCGGTAGTACCACAACGACCCGTCTTGGCCGCCCGTAAAGCGTTTCCACACGCTGTCCCCTTCGTTCCGCACGTCCCGCAAAATCGATTGGGCATTGTGGATTTTATCGGCCAGCGAGACCAGCAACACCGAGGGCGCGGCGTGGCTTAGGTGCGCGAGGTAATCTTCTTTGCGCTTGCGCCACGGTGGCTTCGGCGTTTGATCGGTGTCGGTCAGCCCATCGACAATAACAGCGACTTTTTCGCCGAAACGCCGCCGAATTTCTTCGCGAGTTTCTGCTCCGCCCGCATCTTCGACGGCATCGTGCAGCAGCGCGGCAATCACTTCGTCTTCTGTGCCGCCGTTTTCGATGACAATTGAGGTGACGGCCAGCAGATGCCCGAGGTAAGGAACCGTCGTGCCTTTGCGGGTTTGTCGAGCATGGAGTTGATGAGCGTAGACGAGCGCTTGATCAAAGCGCGGCGAGAAATCGGGACGAGTGGGATCAACGTATTGAATCATTGTGGGCCTGCCTGATTCACAGAATTTTTGGCTCTCTGGGAGTTGCCGTGGTATTCTGCGGTTTTTGACTAATCCGCCGCCACATATGGGGAACCTGGTGTCCAGCACCCCCGTATCTAGCGTAGCACAAAGGTTCGCCACGGCAATTCCCAATGAGCC
>PMCF01000246.1 GCA_003154115.1 Anaerolineae bacterium | reverse complement strand
GAAAATCTCATCGGCGGCCAAGAGGCCACTCAGCGACGGGGTTAATTTGAGATTCTGCGCGGCCGCGAGTTGCTCGGCGCGCCGCAGCACCTGGGCGATATACCCGACCGACCGGCGCGTGTCCAACAACTCGTCCAACGCGATGAGGCTGTCCCGCTCGGACACGCCCAGCAGACTCAAGGTGACCACGGCCCGTTTTAGCCGGACGGGCGTGACGGTCAGCGTCGCGCCGCTGGGTGTCGGCCCCGAACGCGGCGTCAACGCGATTTCCAAGGCTTGGCGGGCTTTCGCTGCAAGGTAGTACACGGCCTGACGGCTCACTTGATACCGGCGGGCTAACTGGCTGCCGAAGGTGCCCATAGCCACGTTCGGGGGACAGCAGGTGGGTCGCGATCGTGAGGCAGGCGTCCAGTGACATCGTGCTTCGAGCGGCCATCGGGAGACTCCTGGCAAACCGAAATGGATGACCCATTATCACCCCACAAGACCGTATCGCACAGTGTCAAACTGATTGTGAGCCATGCCCCTTTTTGATACGGATTTTCAGCACGTCCAGCCGTTTGAACAAGCGGCCTAGAATCTTGACCATCGTATCACTCTTGCGCACGAAGGTCATCGCCAAGGTGAGCCGTTGATTCTGGTAGACCATATAGGCGGTCGCGTAACAATGAAAATGGGTGGTGCCCTCGCGCGCTACCCCGCGCTTGACTTCTTCCGGGTCCTTCGCCGGTTCGCCGTGATAGGGCACCAGCACCAAATCGATCGCCAGATCACACCGCACCCGCAACAATCGCGCCGGCACATTCAACAACAGCACCCGGTTGAGTTGCGCCTCCCAACGCCACAGTTGGTTCAGGTGCTGGGGCAAGGCCGCATGGACCTGCCCCAGCACGGTATTCCCGTTCGGGACACCCGCCAAGTCATCACACACATCATTGACCGAGGTCCGCCCGGCCGACGCTTTCAGTATGATCTCCCAGACGTTCTCGGCCGTGCATTTGCGGCCATTGCATCTACTGAGCATTGGGTTTAGGGGCGATTAGCTATCCTCGTGATCACCCCTCGCAAGGCTGCACAGTAGATGTCATTCCCGCGCAGGCGGGAATGACGGGAGGCTCGAAGTGAGGCCAGCCATGCCGTCACCCCTGGCGATCCGTCTCAACCATGTTAGCAAGGTTTACCACTCAGGGTCACACCGAAGTCCGCGCGCTGAACGGGCTTACGGTGAACATCCCCGCCCGGCAGTTTGTCGCCGTGATGGGCGCTTCGGGTTCGGGCAAGAGCACCTTGTTGTACATCGTGGCCGGGTTAGCGCGTCCTTCTTCCGGCGAGATTCAGCTCTTCGATCAAGCCATCCACACCATGAGCGACGATCAACTGACGCAGTTGCGCCGCACCCGCATTGGCCTCATTTTTCAATCCTTCAATCTGCTTCCTACATTGAGCGCCTTGGAAAATGTCGCACTGCCGTTATTGATTAACGGCGCGCGCCTGAGCGCTGCGCGTGCCAAAGCCAAAACGCTGCTCGCATTGGTCGGCCTGTCCGATCGGCTGGCGCATCGCCCCGACGAGCTGTCGGGCGGGCAGCAACAGCGGGTCGCCATCGCCCGCGCGTTGATCAACGAAGCGCCGCTCCTCCTCGCCGATGAACCGACCGGCAACCTCGACAGCCACACCGGCGAGGAAATTTTGCAGCTCTTGCACGCCCTCGTCGCCGATCAACAGCGTACCATCGTCATGGTCACACACGATCTGCGCGCCGCCGGGTATGCCGATCAAGTGATCGAATTGAAAGATGGGCAAGTCGTGACAGGCTAATGCGCGCTACGCTGACTTTGTTTCTGCTCACCAGTCTGCGCCACAGCGCCCGGCACAAGCTCCGCACGCTGCTAACGCTGCTGGGCATCGTGGCCGGAGTGGCGACGTTCATCTTCGCGCCCACGCTGGCCGCTTCGATCGCCCGCTCTGTGCAAGAATCCGGCGAAGACCTGGCTGGCCGCGCCGATCTTGAAATTCGCGGCCCGACGGAAGGATTCCATCCGCGTGCTTTGTCGATCGCCCGCACGGTGCCCGGCGTCGCCGTCGCCGTCGCCGCGCCGCTCGTGCAGGCCGTCGGGGTGCTGCCGGATCGATCGGAACCGTTGGTCGTCATGGGGATCGATCCTAAATTCGATCAAGCGATCCGCGCCTACAACCTCGCGCAGGGTCGCTTCCTCAATCGATTGGGGGAAGTGCTGCTGGGCCAGTCGTATGCCGCCGAACGTGGACTGCATCTCAACCAGCGCATCACCGTCATCGCCCCGACGGGTTCGTTCGATTTCAAAATCGTTGGGCTGCTGGCCGGCAGCGGCGTGGCCCGGCTCAACAACGGCGATGTGCTGGTGATGCTTTACAAAGACGCGCAGACGTTGCGCGGTAACATCAACCTCGCGACGATTGCTCTCACCTTGCAGCCTGCTCAAGATCCGAACGCCGTCATCGCCCAGCTACGCGCCGCCCTGCCCGCTTCACTGACCGTTGACCTCGCACAAGCCAAGCGCGGGGCGCTGAGCGATATTCAAACCATGCTCAATTTCGTCATGGGCTTCGCCAGTTTCATGATCTTGAGCGTGGGCTCGACATTGGTCTACAACACGATGGCGGTAGCCGTGGCGCAGCGGCGCGCCGAGATTGGTGTGCTGCGCGCGTTGGGCGTGACCCAGCGCCGGGTGCGCCAGATGTTCGTGATCGAAGCAGGCTTCTTCGGGCTGCTGGGATCGCTGGTGGGGATGCTGTGCGGTTATGCGTTGGTGCAGAGCGCCGGACAGTCGCTCAATCTTAGCGTCATGTTCAAAGCGGCGCCACACGGCAAGATCATCGCCGAGGTGCCGGCATGGCTGCCCTGCGTCGCCTTGCTGGCCGGAGTCGGCTTGCCGATGCTGGCCGGTTATCTGCCCGCGCCGACATGGCGGCCGTCGTCGCCGAGCGCATCACCACGGCTGAATCGTCCACCGGCGATTTTGATCTGCGCGCGCTGGATGTGGCGACCTTTCGCGCGCAAGGCGGACGTTTCATCTGGGACAAAGGCGACGAACAAGCCGCCTACACGCGCTTAAGCGACGCGAGCCATCCGGCCATTTTGGTATCGAGTTTCGCAGCCGTCACACGGCACTTGGCCCCGGGCGATATGGTGACGCTCCGCACGCCGCGTGGGCCGCAGCGTTTTGAAGTCGCCGGCACGGTGCTGGATACCATCGAGCCGGTGCAGGCCGGTGAAGCCAGCATCATCATGGATCGACAGGTGTATCGCCGCTTGTGGCAAGACGATCGGATCGATCGCTTGTCGCTCAAACTCAAACCCGATCGGAATGCGGCCGCCACCCGGCGCGATCTGCAGCATGACTATGCCGGAAGCGGGCTTGTCGTGGTCAGCCCGGCCGAGATCACCGCCGCGTTCACGACCGCGATCGACAACATGGTGGTCGTGTCGCAGATTCTGTCGCTGCTCTTGCTGGCGACGTTGATCGTCGGCATCGCCAACACTTTCGTCATCGACGTGCTGGATCGCCAGCGCGAGATGGGCCTGCTGCGCGCGCTGGGGTTGTTCGGGCGGCAGGTCGCCTTGAGCTTGGTGCTGGAGGTCATCGTGCTAGCGAGTCTCATCAGCCTGTTAGCCGTGCCAATGGGTATGTATACCACCTACGGCAACACGCTCCTGATGTCGCGCATGTTCGCCGTGCGCTTCACGTTAGCGCCGCATGAGGTGTTGATCTCATTGGGGTTGGTGTTGATGGCGGCGCTGTTAGCCGCTTACCTGCCGGCCCGCCGCGCTGCCAAAGTCGATGTCCTCGAAGCGCTGCACTACGAATGAAAAAGCCCCGCGCTCTTTCGAACGTGGGGCTTTTTACGTATTACGCATTACTCGTTACTTCTTCCGTTCCGCCAACTGCCGCTTCATAATCTCCTGCACCGCATTCGGATTGGCCTTGCCGCGGCTTTCCTTCATCACCTGACCCACCAGGAAGCCCAGCACCGTTTCTTTACCCGCAAGGTATTTCTCAACTTGAGCGGAATTCGCATCGAGTACCTTCGCCACAATCGCTTCGATAGCGTTGCTATCGCTGATCTGCGCCAGGCCCTGCGCTTCCACGATCGATTTGGCCGACGCGCCGGTCTTGAACATCTCGGCCAGCACGCGCTTGCCGGTGTTGAGATTGATCGTCCCGGCTTCTACCATCCCGATCAATTCCGCCAGACCCTGCGGCGTGATCTTCACCTGATCGATCGGCAGCAGTGACTCATTCATGTAACGAAACAATTCGCCGGTCAGCCAGTTGCACACGACCTTCGCATGTTTGCCGCCCGCTTGCTTGACCGTCCCTTCGAAGTAATCGGCCACCGCACGCTCGGTCACGAGCACACTTGCATCGCCCGCCGAGAGACCGTAGTCTTTCACAAATCGATCGTATTTGGCGTCAGGCAGTTCCGGCAGAGTCGCGCGAATCTCATCCACCCACGCTCGTTCGATAATCAACGGGGGCAAATCGGGCTCGGGGAAATAGCGATAATCCTCGGCCTCTTCCTTGCTGCGCTGCGAGACCGTGACGTTGCGCGCCTCATCCCAACCACGCGTTTCCTGCACCACCTTGCCGCCGCCATCCAGCACTTGTGCCTGGCGCACCAATTCGTAAGCGGTGCCGCGTTCCAGTGCGCGGAACGAGTTGAGGTTCTTCAACTCGGTGCGGGTGCCAAGTTCCTTCGAACTGACGGGGCGAATGGAAATATTCGGCTCAAAGCGGATGACGCCCTTCTCCATATCGCCCGTATTCACGCCGAGGTAGCGCACAATGGCGCGCAGTTTTTCCGCGTAGGCCTTCACTTCTTCGGCGGTATGCAGATCGGGTTCAGAGACGATCTCCATCAATGACACACCGCTGCGATTAAAATCGATCAGCGAGACGCTGCCCTGATGAATGTTCTTGCCGGTATCTTCTTCCAGATGCACGCGTCGAATGCCGATGCGTTTCTTGCCCTGCGACGTTTCGATCTCCAGCCAGCCGTTCTTGCACAGCGGAAATTCGTACTGCGAGATTTGATATCCCTTGGGCAGGTCCGGGTAGAAATAGTTCTTGCGCGCAAAGATGTTGAACTCTTCGATGGTGCAGTTCAACGCCAGCCCGGTCATGATCGTCAGCTCCACCGCGCGGCGATTGATGACGGGCAGCATGCCCGGCATGCCCGTGCAGATGGGGCACACGTGCGAGTTGGGCGACTCGCCGTCCGACATGACGACCGCGCACCCGCAGAACATCTTGGATTTTGTAACCAGTTCGGCGTGAACTTCCAGCCCGATGACGCCTTCGTAGTCCATAATGCTCTCACACTCGACTATTCAGTGTAGAAGTAAGAATGTAACTCGTCCTCTGAAATGTAGCGCATGGCCTGTCGTAAAATAGCACGCGCCGTGCCGGTATCCAACTCAGCATGGTTGGGCACGGTCAATGTTTGCACCTCGCCATTCGCTTTCACTCGTCGCAACTTAACGTGACTACCGCGCTGCGAATAGACCTCAAAACCGAACCGGCCAAAGATGCGCACCAGTTCTGCGCCTGATAGCCGTCGTAATTTAGGCATAAGCCGGTTCCACTTCCATCGTCACGACAACCATTGGCCGAGGAGATAACCCCCATTGACCTAGATCCTCACCCTCCAATTGCAATTCCACAGCTTCTTTAAGATGAGCGATTACTTCATCCAACGTAGCACCTTGTGTTACGACTGGAATCTCAACACATTCCGCCACATAGCCGGACTGTTCACCCGATCGGATGACAGCCTTGATCGTATGCTGCAGTGACATCTGAACACCTCCCCTACTAGCCATGCTTTCTCACAAACCGTTCCATGCGGCGCAGCGCTTCCTCAATCTTTTCGTACGCCGTGGCATACGAGCAGCGCACGTAACCCTCGCCGCCCGCGCCGAACGCCGTGCCCGGCACCACCGCGACGTGTTCTTCTTGCAGCAAGCGATTGGCGAATTCGTCTTCGTTCATGCCGCTGATCGTGACCGACGGGAAGGCATAGAAGGCGCCCTGCGGCTCGAACGTCTTCAGCCCGAAGCTGTTGAAGCCGCTCACGATCAACCGCCGCCGCCGATCGTATTCCTGCCGCATCTCTTCGACGTAATCTTCGCCCTGCGCGATCGCTTCGATGGCCGCCGCCTGCGCCATCGTCGGCGCCGACATGATCGTAAACTGGTGAATCTTGCGCATCGCCGCCGAGATCTCTTGGGGCGCAGCCGCATAACCGATGCGCCAGCCCGTCATGGCGTGCGACTTGGAGAAGCCGCCCAGCAGGATCGTACGATCGCGCATGCCGGGCAGCGTGGGGAAGCACGTATGCGCCACCGCTGCGCCGCCCGCCATCGAGGCGTACACCAACCGATCGTAGATCTCGTCCGACAGCACGATCAGATCGTGCTGTTCGGCCAGCTGCGCGATGTCCAACAGGCGCTCGCGGCTCATCACCGCGCCGGTCGGATTATTGGGATAGCCGATCAAAATAGCTTTGGTGCGCGGCGTGATCTTCGCGGCAATCTCTTCGCGCGTGACCATGAAATTGTTTTCGACGCGTGTCGCGATCGGGACGGGCACCCCGCCAGCCAGCGTCACTTCGGCGGTATAGGCCACGAAGCACGGCTGCGGCACGATCACTTCGTCGCCCGGATCGAGAATCGCCGTCAGGGCCAGGTACAACGCTTCGGACACGCCCACGGTGATCAGCAGTTCGGTTTCAGGATCGTAGTCGACGCCGTAGCGCCGCTGCAAGTAACCGTTCAACGCGCGACGCAGTTCCACCGTACCCGAGTTGCTGGTGTAATGCGTATCGCCGTGTTGCAGCGAAGCAATACCCGCTTTGATGATCGGATCAGGCGTGGTGAAATCGGGTTCGCCGATGCCGAGCGAGATCACTTCTTTCATCGTGGCGGCAATGTCGAAAAACTTGCGGATGCCGCTGGGTGGAATGGAATTCACACGAGCCGAAACGTAGTCACGCATCATATTCTCCTTGTGCCCGCACTCTGAGCGGAGCGTAGCGAAGTCGAAGAGCGCAGACCCTATTCTTCCTCGTTGTTGCTGTAACCCACCATCGCCGAATCGCCAACGTTAAAGCGGCGGAAGCGGCCTTTCACGATCGCTTCTTTGCCGACCAGCGATTTATCCATGGTGCTTTCTTCGATCAGCGCGCCCGCTTCAATGATCGANNGGCGGCACGATCACGCTGCCTTCACACTCGATCTGCGCGCTGTTGTCGCTGCCATTTTCCAACAGATACCGGTTGGTATCGAGCACGGTTTCCGGCTTGCCGGTGTCACGCCATTCCTTGGCCGTGCGCGTGATGAAGTGTTGGCTCTTGGGGATCATCAAGTTCAACGCATCGGTCAAGAAAAATTCGCCCTTAGTCTGGAAGCCCTTGTCCATCAATTCCTGGCAGGCCTGCATCAGCGCCGGGCCGTCGGTGAAGTAGTACATGCCGATGACGGCCAGGCGATCGGTCATGACCGCAGGCTTCTCGACGAATTTTTGAATGTATCCGTCCGGGCCGACAATCGCTACGCCAAAACGGCGCGGGTCTTCCACCTC
>PMCF01000105.1 GCA_003154115.1 Anaerolineae bacterium | reverse complement strand
AACACGTCGAGTGGATCAATCGGTGGTGAGGGTTTCGGTTTCTTCATGCTATAGGCATACCAGCTTTCTACGGCATTCGCACCCTCAAAAAATCAGCCGATTTTTACGAATCTGACATTGTCAAACTAAACAGTATTGGTTTTAGAAGACCGCCGTTTAGCCGGTTAGTGTATGAAATTCCTCTTCACCGTTCAACCACTCTTCGGTCACTTTCACGCCATGGTGCCGTTGGCTTTGGCCCTCAAAGAACACGGTCATGAGGTGGCCTTTGCCACGGGCCAGAGCTTTGGTTCAACGCTGCAGCGCGTCGGCTTTCAACACTTTCCTTGCGGCCTCGATTTGAGTGGCGAGCCTAACGCTATCTTCGAAACGTTGCCCGCTTGGGAGGCCGTCAAAGCGAAGTATCCATCAGTGGGAGCACAGCAGGTCTATGGCTTCGTTCAAGCCTTAGGCCCGCAGATGGCGGATGATGTCATCACTCTGATGAAATCGTGGCAGCCCAATGTGATCGTTCGTGATCCCCTGGAGTTCGGCGGTTACCTTGCGGCTGAATCGCTGGGCCTACCCCATGCGACGATTACATGGTCGATCTACATCAATCCCAAGCATTTGTGTCCAGAGGCTCTCATTGAACTACGCCAGCGCTATGGGTTGCCCGACGATCCGGAACTCAACACGTTAGACCGTTATCTTGTCTTCAATTTTCTGCCGGATGCGTGGCAGTTTCCCATGGCGCCGTTTCCACCCGTGACGCACCGCTTCTGCGCGCCGCCGTTCGATCTGAGCAGTGATGCGCGCCTGCCCGACTGGATGATCACCGCCCTGCCCGATCGGCCGACGATCTACGCGACGTTGGGCACCACTTTCAATCAGGCTCCCGGCACATTTCAAGCGATTCTCGCCGCGTTGAGCACAGAAGACGTGAACGTCATCATCACCGTGGGCCGTTCGATGGATCCCGCGCAGTTTAAGCCGCTGCCCCCTCACATCCACCTCGAGCGCTATATTCCGCAGACGTTGATCCTGCCGCGGTGCGATGCCGTCATCTTCCACGGCGGTTACAACTCCTTACATTCGACGTTGTGGCATGGCCTGCCGATGGTCATCACCCCGCTGGGCGCGGGTGATCAGTATCCCACCGGTCTGCTGTGCGCGAAACTCGGCGCGGGGATATTGGTGAAGGAGCAGCCGCCGGAGCCGGACGCGATCCGCGCAGCGGTAAGGGCCGTACTCGAGCAGCCCGGTTATCGGATCAGGGCACAACAGTTACAGCGAGACATCAAGGCGCTGCCCGATCTTTCGGAAGCGGTAAAGCGATTGGAGAATCTCGCGCGCACGCATGAGCCGCAGTTGAGCGATCCCTAGTTCAGTGCTTAGTGAGCAGATCGGTCAGGCCCTGCAGAATATCGATCGGTACCGGGAACAAGATCGTCGAGTTCTTTTCGGCGGCGATTTCCGTCAACGTCTCCAGATAGCGCAGTTGCAAAGCCGTGGGCTGCTGCGCCATTTGGGCCCCGGCATTGGTGAGCTGTTCGGCGGCCAGGAATTCGCCCTCGGCCAGCAGGACGCGCGAGCGCTTTTCACGTTCGGCCTCGGCCTGGCGACGTTTGACTGGCGGAGAAAAATGGATTTGACGATTCATGCTGACGGCGCTGGATAGCCCATCACCGTCAATCTTTAACAGGCTGAACTTCGCCTGGCAGGGTTCTAACAAAGTCCATTGACGTGGAATGAGTTTGATGACGTTGGGTGCTCCAGCCGCCGTCCTCGGCGGCGTCTCGGCCACAAGTCCGCGCCGGGGACGGCGCTTTGAGCGACTTTGTGAGAACCGTGCTTCGCCTGGAGATTGACCTATTCGCAAAATGATCTATACTCCAAGCCCCGCCCAATTTTTTTCCAGGAGCCCACCATGCTGCCCAACTTCGAAACCAGTCTCAAAAAATATGCCGAACTGTTGGTCAAGATCGGCTTGAACTTGCAGCCCCGGCAGCGGCTATTGATTTTTGCGCCGCTGCCCAGTGCGCCGCTGGTGGAACAAGTCGTCATCAGCGCCTATCAAAACGGCGCTCGCCTGGTCGATGTCTTCTATGGCGATGAGCGCGTGACCCTGGCGCGGTTTCAATATGCGCCACGCGATTCGTTCACCGAAGTGACTGACTGGTTCTACAAGGCTGCCCTCGATTACGCCGAACGCGGCGATGCCGTTCTACAGCTAGCCGGGACCGATCCCGATTTGCTCAAAGGCCAGAACCCGGCGCTCGTCCACACTTATAACCTGGCGCGCAGTCAAGCGCTGAGACCCTTTAGCGCCTATGTGTCGCGCGATGCGCTCAATTGGCTCATTGCCGCTTATCCTACCGCTAGCTGGGCCGCCAAGGTCTTTCCGAATGTGCCGGCCGATCAGTGTGAAGCAAAATTGTGGGAGGCGATCTTTGAGGTCTGCCGTGTGACCCAACCCGATCCGATCGCCGCGTGGGAAACGCATCTGGCCCGGTTGGCTACGTGGACGGCGTATCTCAATCACAAGCAGTACACCAGCCTGCACTATACCGCGCCGGGCACCGATCTCACGATTGGGCTGCCACAGCAACACGTCTGGGTCAGCGGGCGCACCAAGACACCTAGCGGCATCGAATTCACCGCAAATATGCCGACCGAAGAAGTCTTCACGCTGCCGCACAAAGATCACATCGCGGGCGTGGTCCGCGCGTCCAAGCCGTTAAGTTACAACGGGACCTTGATCGAAGACTTCAGCCTCACCTTTGAGGCCGGGCGCGTCGTGGAGATCAAAGCCGCGCAGGGTGAAGAGACCCTGCGTAACATGATCAACACGGATGCGGGCGCGGCCTCGCTGGGCGAAGTGGCCTTAGTGCCGCATAATTCACCTATTTCGCAGTCGGGCTTGTTGTTCTTCAACACGCTCTTCGACGAGAACGCGGCGTGCCACCTCGCCCTGGGAGACGGCATCCGCTATTGTCTGCAGGGTGGCATCCACTTATCGGATGAAGAGTATGGGGCGCGGGGCGGCAATCACAGCTTGATTCACGTCGATTTCATGGTCGGATCGGGCCAGATGAACATCGATGGTCAGCTGCTGGGCGGGGGCGCGGAACCGATTATGCGCAACGGCGAATGGGCCTTTACTGTCTAACGGGGACAGTACCACGCCGGCATTCCGCCGACCGACACAAACTACACAGCCTATGCGATCAGCGCATCGCATAGGCTGTGCTTATTCACCACCGAACCACTTCCAATTCGACAGCACTTGCAGCGTCCTATCCACTTGCTTAGGATCATTCGTTTCGCCGCCTGATTCTGCCACCGCCAGTCCGGCCAGCGGGACAGGCATCGAAATCGTCAATCATCGTTGACTCCATTTCAACGCGGCAGAGGGGAATGCCTCGTCTACTGAATCGATCGCAACGCCTGATCCAGATCGGCGATCAAATCCGGCGCGTCCTCAAGTCCCACGGCCAACCGCACAATGTTATCCAGCATCCCCAGCTGCGCGCGCTCTGCCGGTGTGCAATCGTAATAGGCCATCGCCGCGAGATGCAGCACCAGACTCTCAGTGCCGCCCAACGAGGGCGAAATATACGGCAGGCGCAACGCATCCATAAAGCGGAACGCGGCGGCGCGATCGCCCTTCACGGCGAACGAGAGTAATCCGCCGAAGCCCTGCATCTGACGCGCGGCTAGCTCATGACCCGGATGCGACTTCAAGCCCGGATACCACACCTGCTCCACAGCGGGATGCGCCGCCAGAAATTCCGCTACTTGCTGCGCAGTACGATTCTGCTGCGCGACACGCACGCTCAGGGTCTTCATCCCGCGCAACACCAAGTAAGCCGTGTTGGGATCAGAGATGCCGCCGAAGATGCCGATCGCTTCCCGCAGGAGATCGATCAAGCGTTTCGAGCCGGCGATGAACCCGGCCAGTAGATCGTTGTGCCCGCCCAGATATTTGGTGGCAGAGTGAATGACCAGGTCGATACCCCACTCGATCGGGCGCAGATTGATTGGCGTGGCAAGGGTTGCATCGATCACCGTGAGCACGCCGCGCCGCCGGCCAATCTCGGCAAAACGTTCCACATCCAACACGCGCATAAACGGATTGCTCGGTGTTTCCGAAAATAGAATGCGCGTCTCGGGACGAATGGCTGCTTCCAACGCAGCATAGTCGCCCAGCGGCACGACCGTACATTCGATGTTGAAGCGCTTCAAGTGCTCTTCACAAAATTGGCGCGTGCGCCGGTAACTGTCATCGGTCATGATGATGTGCCGACCGCTGCGCAAAATGCTGAGAAACGTGTACGTGATCGCCGCCATGCCCGAGGCGACTTGAATCGCGCTTTCGGCTTTTTCCAGTGCGGCGAGATGAGCTTCGGCGGCGGCCACGGTGGGATTGCCATAGCGGCCGTACTCAAACCGATCGGCGACATGCCCTTTGGCGTGCGCCTCTTGAAACTGGCAGACCTCGGCCATGTTGTCGAACGTGTACGTCGAAGTTTGGAAAATCGGATCGATGAGGGAATGCTGCGGCTTGCGGCGAATTTCGCCGGCGTGGACAGCGCGGGTGGAAGGTCCTGTCGATGTCGTCGAGCTACTACAGTCGGTCATGGTGTATGCTCCTTGGCTAAAATGAAAAACTCGGGCTACCTTGCCGGCAGCCCGAGTTCGCTCGTTGGGTGGGGTAAACCGATCGGTGGTTTACGCGCCGCTGCCTGAGTTCCACACACGCATCGACATTGCCATCATGTTCAACATGATCGCCAAATGTGAATTCGTCATGGCAGCGTGTGAAGGGTTCATTGGTGCGATACTCTACGGGTTGAAGCGCCGGTCGTCAAGGCTCATTTCTTACGAATTCGACGGCGCGCACGATAGGCACAGTGCCTCAGGCTTGTTGCAGCGCTTGATCCAGATCCCACCGAATATCTTCAATGTCTTCCAACCCCACGCTCAAGCGCACGAAGTCCGGTGTGACGCCCGCGGTGGCTTGCTCATCGGGCGAGAGCTGGCTGTGGGTGGTGCTGGCTGGATGGATCGCCAGGCTCTTCGCATCGCCGACATTGGCGAGATGGCTGAATAACTTCAGGCTATCGATGAACTTGCGTCCAGCCTCCAGGCCGCCTTTGATTCCGAAGCCCAGAATCGCGCCCGCGCCTTTGGGCAGATACTTCTTCGCGCGTTCGTAATCGGGATGGCTCTTCAAGCCGGGATACGTGACCCAACTTACCTTGGGATGCTTCTCCAGATATTCGGCCACGGCTTGCGCATTCTGCACGTGCCGATCGATCCGCAAACTCAACGTTTCCAACCCCTGCAAGAACAGGAAGGAGTTGAACGGCGACTGGCTCGCGCCGATGTCGCGCAGAATCTGCACGCGCGCTTTGATGATGAACGGCGGCAGGCCGGCGGCAGCGAGATCGGCATACACCAACCCATGATAGCTCGGATCAGGTGTGTTGAAATTGGGGAAGCGCGGATTGCCCTTCCATTCAAAGTTGCCGCCATCGACGATTACACCGCCAATCGAGGTGCCGTGCCCGCCGATGAACTTCGTCGTCGAATGCGTGACGATATTCGCGCCCCACTCGAACGGACGATTGAGATACGGCGTCGCAAACGTCGCGTCGATCACCAGCGGGATGCCGTACTCTTTCCCGATCGCAGCGACTTCCTCAAAGGGAAAGACATTGATCAGCGGATTGCCCAGCGTCTCGCCGTACAGAATCTTGGTGTTGGGCTTGATGGCTTTGCGGAAGTTCTCCGGGTCTTTGGGATCGACGAAGGTCACGTCGATGCCGATGCGCGGGGAAGTGTAATTGAACTGGTTGTATGTCCCGCCGTAG
>PMCF01000418.1 GCA_003154115.1 Anaerolineae bacterium | reverse complement strand
TTGGTGCTGAACGGCTTGATGATGTAGTCGTCCGCGCCCAATTGCAAGCCGCGCACGATGTTGCGCTCCTGCCCCACCGCCGTCACAAAAATAATGGGGACATCATTCATTTCGCGCAGGCGCTGGCACACCGTCCAGCCGTCCATGTCCGGCATCATGATGTCCAGTAAAACCAGATCGGGCTGCCACGAGTAGGCTTGCCGCAGACCCTCGGCGCCGTTGTGGGCGATCTGCACCAGATAGCTCTTGCTTTCCAGTTGTAGGCGTGTCAATGTCGCCAGCGAATCATCATCTTCGATGATCAGAATCTTTTCAGGCATGCGAACCTCTATCCCCCGTTGGTAAGTACGTTCTAACCTCGGTGCATTGTACCACGCGCGCCCAACCGCTTGCAAACTATGGATAGCGCTTCATCAGCCCGTCTCTTGTGCCGATCAGCAAGCCACCATCCGGCAACACCGCCAACGCGGTGACATCCAGCTCGATCGGCAGACGCTGCCACATCGTCTCATTCAGTGGCAAGCGATACACCGCGCCAGGCTGATCGAAACTGGTGAGCAGCACCAGCGCTTCTCGATCGGACACTTGCACATCTGCCAGCCTGCCGTTGCTCACATCCAGACCAGTGCTGACGTTCGACCAGGTTAGTCCGCCGTCGCTAGAACGATGCACGCCATCGTAGGCCGTGGCAAACACGATCGAGCCATCGGGCGCGTAAGCCAATCGGGTGGCAGGTGGACCACCGCTGATAGCCGTCCACGTCTCACCCCGATCGGTCGATCGCCATAAGCCGCTGGAATGACCGATCAGCACCGTGTCGTCGTGGGCAAAGTTAGGCGACAGCGCGATCGCGCTGAACGACACCGTCAGGTCTTTGAGCAGCAGCGCATACCGATCGATCAATGAAGTCCAGGTGGCCCCGCGATTGGTGGAGCGAAACACACCGCGCTTGCTCAACGCAACCAATATGCCATCGCGCGCGAAGTCCGGCGAGACGGCGAGGCGCGTGATGCCGAGATCAGTAAGGCCGTGCGACGAAGGCCGCCACACTTGTCCGCCATCATCGCTGCGCCAGATGCCATAGCCGCGCGTTACGCCATTGCCGCCGACGGCGGCATAGATGGTTCGATCGGCGGATTTGAGATCGGTGACGGCGGCTGGCAAGCCCGCCGCGAACTTCCACGTGACGCCCGCGTCATCGCTGCGAAACGCCGCGCCGTATCCGCTGGTGTATTCGTCGGGCGCGAAGATCGCGAACCATTGCTCAGCGCCGGGTGACGGCTGGATGGATAACACGGAGTGGCGAACGGGAATCACGGCGGTGTCGGCACGCTGCGCGCCGAGCGGTTGGCCCTGTCCTTTCAGCACAAGCAGTTTGCCGTCGTTCTGCAAGATCAGCAACCGATCGCGTTCTGCATCGAAGATAAAGCCTTGCCGCGCCGCACGGCCGGGCAGATCGATCACGCCCAGGAAGTTCAAATCCCGATCGAGCACCTTCAGGCACCAGGGGTCACTGCCTTCCACCAGGTAAACGCGATTGTGCTGCGGATCGATCTGTGCCCGTCCGCTGGCCCCGTCAAGCCGTCTAAGCACTCGGCCCTGGGCGTCGTACTTCACGATCGCTGCCGTGTCGATGTAACTACGCGGCGAGACCACTTCCCCGGTCGTCTCATCGACCGCGAAGCCGGACACACTGCGTTCCGGGTCTTGGGCAATCACTTGCCCCGACGTGAGATCATAGATCGCCAGGACGTTGCCGTTATTGGATCCGGGAATGCCATTGTTCAAGCTGACAAACAAACGCTGCTGCTGCGGAATGACCACTGCCTCGACAGCGCTGTAATTGGGCACTAATCCATTGGGGACAGGGAACGTACCACTGAGCGTACCGATTGTATCGAGAGTGGTCGCATCCGCGATGGTCACTCCGATCTGAGTGATATACGCTTTGTTGTTGAATGGATCGGCCGTCACGAGCGGCGGCACAATCGAGGTGTCGCTCAGGACCAGACTGCGCAGCAACGCCAGATTCGTCGTGTCGAACAACTCGAGTTCAACCGATGTGATCACGCTGGTGCCGTCGGCCTGGTAGGCATAGCTACCCGGAACGCCAACGTATAAACGCTGCGCGACCGAATTCACGCCTAACGTACCCCCCGCAGGAATCTCGCCGCCAGGCGCGAAGGTGCCGGCATCCAACACGACCGTGCGCGATGGTGAGAGACTTACATACAGGCGATCGGCTTGATCGTCGAGGGCCATCGGCTGCGAACTGTTGAGCTGTTCAAAATCGGCCGGGCCAAGCTCGATAGTCATTTCCAGGACAGGCAGCAGCACCTCAGCGACCGATTGGACCGGCGCGCGGGTCGGTTCGTTGGTCGACGCATCGGCCGAGGGGACGGGTGACGGTTTGCTCGCAGGAGAGGTGGAGGGAACGGGAGATGGAGCGAGGGAGGGAATGAGAGACGGAGGGATAGAGGGAACGGGAGATGAAGAGACGGAGGGATTAGGTGGAGACGAGATGGCTTGCGGCGCTGGCCGAGATGTGTTACACGCAGGCAGCAAAATCAGCAGGAGAAGAATGAGAGAGCGTTTCATCGGACTTCACCTAAAAATGCAATTGACTTGATATGCCATCATCCATACAATTATCGCAATGTATTCAGGTGGGATAATACCACAGCCCAATTGGACCAGCTTCAGATTAAGGGGAGACCTGCATGAAGCGTACCACCAGCAAATCAAACAAACTGACACACGCCAAAGAACGAAAGGTCGCTGCTGATCCCCAAACGCTTGGCCAGCAGATAGTCTTGCAGCTCAAACAGACCACGCATGTTACCCAAGTTGCTGCATTTGACACCGATTTGATAGTAGACGCACTGAGAGCCAATGTTTTGAGTCTCCCCGAAGCACTCCAAATAGATCGCTTAAAGTCAGATCCAGCAGAGCAAGCCAACGTGTTGCTGGCGATCGCTGCTCACTACTCTGAAAATGAACGTACATCATTTCTAGAAGAGATATGGCAGGCCATCGGCAAAGTTCGTCAAAGCCTGCAGCTGGCGAGTTTGTTATGGCGCTTTATCGAGCTCTTTCCAGGCAAGTATGCTGCCGAGGTATTTGCGATTGCACAGAGTATGCCTTATGACTGGCTCATGACTGATATTGTTAGAGCTTTAGGAGAACACTTATCACCTACTCAACTGGCTCAAGTTCTGCAAAGTGCACGCGCTTTAGACGACGGCTGGTCTCGTTTCTCCGCCCTCATGGCACTGGTACGCTATTTACCTGAACCGGAACGCAGCCAGATCATTGAAGAAGCTCTGCGGCTCGCCTACTCACTCGGCGCAAATCATGATCCTATTCCACGCCCAGAAGAAATGATCGCTCTTCGCGTGCCTGACGGAACAGGTTACCGCAAGGTTCCACTGCGGATCCGGGGTGAGAACGTTCGGGTTGAGGCCCTAATCGAACTGTGGCCCCTCGTTCCGACTGCTGAACGAGGGAAAGTGCTAACAGAAGCGCTGGCTGAGGCCCGCCGTATAAGCTGGGTCAACGACCGTCTGGTGAAAATCGTAAAAGTAGCGAATCTATATCCGCTGTCTGATCAGACCGCGATCCTGGAAGAAGCCGTGGCCGCAATTGATCCTCTCAAAGCACCGGTTCCCTACAAGTTTTGGCTAATTCCGCTAGCGCTGAAAATGCCTGAAAATATTCGGATCGCGCTCATTCAGAAATTCTGGGAACTTATTCTCAAGCATAACCAAGGCGAGACGATAAGTGCCAGCGCGCCGTGGCTGCCACCCGAACTGATCAAGCCCGCGTATGAAATGGCGCAGTCTTTCAAGTACGAACCATTTCGCACGTGTGTGATGCTGAACATTCTAACACGGCTGCCCAAGGAAGAGCAGAGAAACGAGCTCGATCGGATTGTTCGTGAAACTCTCGCCATCCCTTCGAGTTGGTCACGCGCCATAGCGCTAGCAACCCTTCTCGCACAAACACCCGCGACCGCTTCTCGTACTCTGCTCGGGCGCGAGATCGCGACTGCCGCTCAGATAACGGACATCCGAGCCCGTGGTGAGGCTTTGCTAACAATCGCGGATCAATTACCCGATGACGTACAACTGCTGCTGCGAGATGAGAAATCTGCTGCACAAAGTGTCAGACTAAAATATCGTGACTGTCGAAAAGAGGTTGATCATTTAGCCCAGCGCATGATCGATTTGGCCGAGCAAATTCCCACCACATTGCAGCAAGCGATCTTTGCTCAAACGCTGGCCCAATTGCCTGAATGGCCTGTCCCCGCGATAGGTCCATATCTGATCGATCCAGTTGTAGCGCGTGTATCACCGGCTGAACATGAAGCGCTTTTTATGCAGCTACGTGCCGACATTCAGGCACAGCTTAACCTACGAATGCGCGCCCAATTGCTATTTGACCTGCTCGCCTTTTTTCCCAAGGATGAACATGATTCGTTGTGGCGCAAAATTCTGACACTATGTCACCAAATCAGGCCAATGACTGCTCGCGTACAGTTTCTGGAGCAATTGGCCCAGAGTTTGCCAGATAATCTCGTAAGTGCGCTGTTGGATATTGCCCGCCATACGACCCAGCCACGTCAACACGCACTGATGCTTCTCGCGATAACACCCCGCCTTGTAGATCCAGAGAAGTCTGTCATTCTGATTGAGGCAATTGATGCCGCGCGCGCGATCGACAAACCCCGATCGCGTACTGAGATGTTGCGCTTTATCCAGTCAAATTGGGGGACACCCTCGGCTGATGTGATCAAACACTTGATCCAGCTCAACGACCAGGCCGCGCAGGCAAACGCCTTGAGTGCCATCGCGCAACATTTACCGGCAAGTGAACAACGCCCTTGGTGTAAACACGCCTTGCGTTTAACACGTGCTATTCAAAATGAGGCTTCACGTGCCGAAGCACTGACGACATTAGCTGGCCGAGCGCCGGAAAGCCTACTCGGCGAGATACTGACTGAAGTCTCTTCATTGCATAAAGCCGAATGGCGAGGTGTCGTATTGGGCGCAATATCATCTCGCCTCACAGGAGCAGATCTTGAGCAAGCCATAATGATGGCACGTCAGATCGGCCAACGAGCGCTACGTGCGCGAGTTCTTGGCGCATTGGCAAAACAGGCACCTGCTGTAGAACGAAGGCTGATTCGTCAGGAAGCTTTAACCGCGCTGGCTGGCGTTCATGATGCGCGAACGTTCATCTGGGCTTTGCGCACACTACCGAGTCCAATTCCTGAGCAAATATGGCTCCAGGTGTTGGAATCCATTGCCGACACAGCTACGACCTATCGTGCAGAAGCATTGGGCGATTATACGGAAGCATTGCGCGATGAGGTCACGCCGCGAGTCTGGCAACGCATACTTGAAGTTGCGCACACCATCGGCAATGCAAGTTTTCGTTGGTGCACGCTGACGGCTCTGATTCGGTGGCTGCCGGAAACCGAGCGAACTTCAGTGGTCGCCGAAGCCCTTGTTGCGGCACGCGAGATCTGGTGGGACATGCGGGCACGTGTACGCGCCCTGAGTGAATTATCCACCTGGTTGCCCGAACCTGATCGGTTCAAAGTATTAATTGAGGCGTCAGGTTGGGCACGTTCCGATCAACTTAAAGCTGAGCATCGTGTTGAGGCATGGGTGGATTTGCTGCCACATCTGCCTGCTGAACAACGTGGTGAAATAGCAGTAGAAGCATTAAAAACAGCCGTTCGTATCTCGGGTCGAGCAGCGCGCCTCCGAGGTGTCGAGATGCTGATCCGGTGGCTACCAGATCGCGGGCTGTGGGCAACATTGGAACAAGCACGCTTGCTGCGTAAAGAGCCTGGGGCAACTGTCATTCTGGCATCGATTGCTCCACGCTGGTCAGCGATGTGCGCTGCCAACCAGTGTCACGACATTGAAGAGCTTACAACGACTTTGTCGGCCTTTGGGGAGACAGACCGTTCACAGTTCTTAAACTGCCTTGCTGCTCTGGCAAATGTGATCGAGCAGCAAAGCGGGCAACCAACGTTATACGAGATCGCTCAAGCTATCGCGACGCTTTAATTGAAGTTCTAATTAAGACCATCACTTCACTGCACTTCAACACGCGCGACAATCAGCGCATCGCCGCCCGCGCTGACCGGCAGCCGCGTGTTGGCAAAGTCATACAAGCCGATTTCGATCGTATAGATTCCTGTCGGCGTATTTTGCGGAATCAACACCCCATAGCGATCGACAATCAATTCGTTGCTTTCCCAATTCGTTGTAGGCTGCTGTCCCCCGCCCGGTTCGCGATCGGTCTGCGCGACGATCTTGCCGCTCTGATCCAGCACATGCACGAAGACTTTGTATCTTTCGCTCAACGGCGCGTCGGTGTGCCAGAACAGATCGAGTTGCAGGATATCGCCGGGCTGCACCTGCGTCGCAGGCAGGGTGTAACCCTCAAGCGTGATGTGATCGCCGAAGCGCACGCCGCTTTTCACCTCCGGCGCATCAGATAACTTCCTCGGCACGGCATAGGTCGCAAAGCGGATCGAGTTGATCCACTGTTCGGTCGCTTTATAGGTGTGCGCGTCAAGCCAGGCTTCGATCATGTGTTGTGGATCAGCCTCGCCGTCGCCCCAATACAATACGAACAAACGCGGATGTTTCGAGGCGATGTCGGTCAACTCCGCTTCGACAGCGGCTTGATCCAGTGGCCGTTGCCGAGGCAATGGATAAACGTTCGGGCCGTTGGGGTAGTAATACGTGAAGACTTCCCACTGATTCGCGGAATCCAAAATCACTGCATCGCCAGGACGTTGTATGTTCAGAATCCGTTGAGCGATGCCGCGATAGTCATCGCGCGCATACGTAGGATCGAAATAATAGTTGCGCAGCGCATTGTATGTCGGCACGGCGATGATGGCGCATAAACACAACACGCCGATCAGCCACTCCCAACTTACCCGTCGCTTGCCCGCCAACTCACGCGGCATGGTCAACGCCCCGCTCCCGATGCCCCACATAGTGGCGATGCCTTTGGCCAGCAAAATGCAGAACGCCGCCGATCCGACGATGAAGAATTTTAGATACGATTCTTTGAACAGCCCGAAGGCGAAGATCAACGCGATCGGCACGAGCCACCACAACACGATCGATCCCATGCGGATGGAGTACGGCAGCACGTCGTGCGCTTCGGCGCGGCGCTCGTCAAACCCGATGGGATTCCACAGCCCGCTGAGGATGAAAAAGCCGCAGATCACAATCGCCCCGGTCGCCTCAGCCGTGGGCAGCGTCGGCCCGGCGACGTACAGGCGCAGCGTATCGAGCAGCATCTGCCCGCCATCGATCGTCGATCGCGCCGAAGGCCACGTGGTGATCTGACGCCATGCGGTCGGCAGCCACGGCAAGAACAGCACGCCCGCCGCCGCGACCAGGCCGATCCAGATGATGAAGTAATGCCAGCGGTTAACCTTCCGTGGAGTCGAGGCTTGCCCGTACCCGTCGCGTTGCGGCGGCGGGCCGCTGGGCGTAGCCGGATTCGTTGAGCGCTGCCGATCACCGGCTGAAGCCTCGACTCCAGGCAAAACGAACACCCACGCGAGTATTATAAGGAAGTGCGTGACGAGAACGAACGGAAAAGCGTAGTGGGTGTAAAGACCCAATGCGTACAAGATGGGGAGTGACAAGACGACAAGAGGACTAGAGGACAAGAGGACACGGAAATCCGACGACGATGCGACTACACGACTACGCGACCAACAGACTAATTGACTAAGTAGTGCGTAGGTTGCCGCCGCGCCGATGACGGCCAGCAGCATGTACATCCGTGCTTCTTGCGAGTAGTAGATCTGAAACGGATTGATCGTAACGAGGAAGGCTGCCAGCAATCCCACGCCCGCGCTGAACGCTTTGCGCCCGATGAGGAAGGTCAGCCCGACAAGCACTACGCCCAGCGCCGCCGAGAGCGAGCGCAGCGCCACCTCACTCGATCCGAAGATGCCGCGCCAGAGATGCAGCAAGTAGTAATACAACGGCGGATGGATGTCGCCCGCCGCGCCCTCGGTGATGAGTTGCAGCGAACGTTCCGCAATCCGCGCGCTGTTGCCCTCGTCGTTCCAGAAGGATTGCCCGTCGAGCAGGTAGAAGCGCAGGGAAACGGCCAGAACGAGAATGAGGACGAGTAGAATTTTGGATTTTGGATTTTGGATTTTAGATGCCACGGTGTTTAATCACTTGCGTGATGTAGGCGTCGGTGTCAGAGTGCCGGGCAAAGAGGCAAAGCCGAACAAAAATGGGTTTTCATTCCCAAAAGTGCGACTGATAGTTATAGTAATGAATAAACTGCTTGGGGTAGTAAGACGAAAGCCTGCGGGAACTTCAGGATAAACTTCAAATTCGACTTTAGGACAACCAGGCATAAGCTCAAAAAAAGAAGCTACGCCGCGCTGATCACTCACTACGCGCTCTTCGTAAGGTACCCCGTCGTCAATGCGCCGCTTGAACACAATCGTTACATTTGGCAAGAGTGGCTCTTGAGCATCGCGTTTTCCATTCGCGTTTTCATCAAGCCAAGTAGTAACCGCTTCACCCCAAGTACAATCATTCAGCATAATATTCGAGAAAATACTCCTACCAATCATTGGCCCTACCATGATGAAAATTACAAACACAGTTACACACGCTACCAGGGCTGAGATCAGGATGTAGAGCAAGTACTTCCGCCGTCTACGTCGATAAGGTCGCTCCTGCATGATACTCCTTCGTTTTCTGATCCCTGATCACTTTCCTTGCGTATACGACCTCATCGCATCGTACACCGGCAATGGCGTGGAGCCAGGATCAACCAAGTGAGAATAATACATTGCCTGATTCTTCTCCGCAATCCGCACGCTGTTGCCCTCGTCGTTCCAGAAGGATTGACCATCGAGGAGATAGAAGCGCAGGAACGCCGCCAGAGCAAGGATGAGAACGAGCAGAATTTTGGATTGCAGAGCGGTGGTCATGGGCTATTCGAAGGGCGTTGAAGCCGGCATAGGAAAGGGTTGCTTCACCGTTTGGAGTCAAAAGTGCAATGACTAAGGCCCTTTGCGGTTGCAAACCAGATTGTCCCATCAGGGGCAACCTTAACATCAGCAATCTTGTCACTCACCAAGCCATCCTCTGAAGTGTATACTGCCCACGGGCATAAATTG
>PMCF01000173.1 GCA_003154115.1 Anaerolineae bacterium | reverse complement strand
CCACTGGGCCGGGGTTACCTGACCGGCAAGATCGATGAGAACACCACTTACGACAGCACCGATATCCGCAGCCGCAATCCGCGCTTTACGCCGGAAGCGATCAAGGCCAATCGGACTGTGATTGAGCTGCTTGAGAAGATCGCAGCAGAAAAAGGCGCCACTCCGGCGCAGATCGCCCTAGCCTGGCTGCTCGCTCAAAAACCCTGGATCGTGCCCATTCCCGGCTCGCGCAAGCTCACGCGGCTCGAAGAGAACATCGGCGCAGCGTCTGTCGAATTGACTTCAAATGATCTCAGCGACATCGAACAGGCCATGTCACAGATCACGGTGGTTGGCGATCGGTATTAGAGCAGTCCCCAGAACTGTATGTGAGAATGTCAATCGGAAAAGGCAAAACAATGAGTATCAGTGAAACAGCCAACAAGAATCATGAGGAACTGTTTCCGAATCGCAAATCGAAATTGATGGAAACCGATCCGGAACTAAGCGGCGCTGGCGGTCGCCAGCCGTTTCAGAAAACACTGAGCCGCACGTCGAGGCCAGTCGCGCACAGCCTGCTCACCTTCTTCCTGCTCCAGGCAGCGGCACATGACATCGATCTCCCGCATCAATCAGATCAGAAATCAAAAGCGGCAGGCATTTCGCAGATGCCAAGCTTCGAGCGACGATCTTTTTTGTGAAATCACGCTCATTCTACACCAAAGGCTTGGGGTTATAAAACCTTTATCAGCTTTGTCTGCCGCTGCTCAAACAGCGTCACGTACTTCAACCCCGCCGCCTGCATGGCCTCGATCGCCGCGTCGAAATTCGCGCCGATCACATCCGGCTGATGCGCGTCCGAACCTAGCGTGATCCGTTCACCGCCCATTTCGCGATACCACGTCAAAATCTCCACGCCCGGCGTCAACAGTTGGCAGCGATTACGCAAGCCCTGCGTGTTGAGATCCAGCGCCATGCCGTGATCGATGCAATTTTTTAACACGGCGCGAATCGTCTCTTCGTAGCGGCGCGGATCGTATCCGCCGTAGAGCGGTTGGCCCACGCGCACCACCACATCGAAGTGGCTCAGCACATCGAAGCCGCCCACACGCGTCATGCGTTCCAACTCCTCAAAGAACAGGCCATACGCTTCATCTGGTGAGCGCCGGAAATAGTGTCGGTCGAAGATGATCTCAGCACCCACCCAGTGCAGCGACCCCAGCGCGTAATCAAAGGGATAACTGGCAAGCAGGGCCTGGCATTCGGCCTGATAGATATGCGGCTCACCGAGTTCGATCCCGGCGCGGATGGTGAGGCGTCCTTCAAATTCGCGGCGGGCCCGATCGAGTTCTTCCGCCCACTCGATCGGGCGGAAGAAACCGGCGCATTCATCGCCGGGATGCAGATCGAAATGATCGGTCACGCCGATCTCCGGCAGACCCTTCTGGATCGCGCTGATACATTGCTCGACGATCGAGGCTTTGCCATCGCAGGAGAAGTTGGAATGGAGATGATAATCATGTGGATACATAGCGCTGGTGCTCTCTTTTTGATTGGTGCGGCTCACGTCCCAGGTATAACGCGAAACTGTAGGGCACGCGTGCTGTCCGGCCATGCTTACGCCGGATGTGACCACGCGCAGCGGAGCAGGAGCGTGCCTCAAAGGTCACCAACACTTTTGCGTTATACTCTCACGTCCCTCACTCTTCGCCGCCGTCACAGAATGCAAGTATAATACAAATAGTTGTGCCGATCCCACCCCTGGTTCCTGGTGAAGAGCAGGCGGCCTGTGCCGAGGCGTTGGCCTCCGCAAACTCGTCGATTCGATCGTCGTCTCGCCTCATCAACCATCACCTACACGGAGCCAGCGCCATGAATATCCTGCTGATCTATCCCGAGTTCCCCGACACGTTCTGGAGTTTCCGTTACGCGCTCAGGTTCGTGCGCAAGAAATCCATCTCGCCGCCGCTGGGCCTGCTCACCATCGCTGCCATGCTGCCCGCGGAGTGGGACAAGCGCCTGGTCGATCTCAACACGCGCGCGCTCGCCGATCAAGATTTAGCGTGGGCCGATGTGGTGTTCATCAGCGGCATGACTGTGCAGCGTCGATCGGCGCGCGAAGTGCTGGAGCGCTGCCACGCCGCCGGGGTCAAGATCGTCGCGGGCGGGCCGCTCTTCACCATCGAGCGTGAACTGTTCGAAAGTATCCTCTTCGTCGACGATAATCTCATCGGCAACAAGCGCCAGCTCAAAACCGAACTGCTGCCCGCGTTGATCGCATGGCGTCAGGACAAGCCCGGCATCACCTTCCAGACCGAGGCCTCGATCAATATGGCCGACGACGAAGAGCTGCTGCACTTGATGCGCGCCGCCGGGTTCACGGGGGTCTTCATCGGCATTGAAACACCCGCTGAATCCGGCCTGGCCGAGTGTAGCAAGAAGCAGAACCTCAAACGCGATCTGGTCGAAGACGTGAAGCGCATTCAGCGTTACGGCAGGCAGGTGCAGGCCGGCTTCATCGTCGGCTTCGACAGCGACACGCCCTCCATCTTTCAGCGGCAGATCGACTTCATCCAGAAGAGCGGCATCGTTACGGCGATGGTTGGACTGCTGCAAGCGCCGCCCGGCACGGGCCTGTACGAACGCTTGAAAGGCGAAGGCCGCCTGGTGGCTCAATCCTCGGGCGACAATGTGGACGGCACCACCAACATCATCCCTGCGATGAATCTGGATGTCCTACGTGACGGCTACCAGTACATCTTGCAGCACATCTACGCGCCGCGGCATTACTATCAGCGGGTCAAGACTTTCCTGCGCGAATATCAGCCGCCGCACGTCGTGAGAGCTGCCCCTAATTCCCAGCAGCTCCTGGCTTTCTTCCGGTCGATCGTCCGACTGGGCCTCATCGGCAAAGAACGGGTTCAATACTGGAACCTGTTCTTCTGGACGCTGCTGTATCGTCCTAAACTCATCACCCTGGCGGTGACACTGGCGATCTACGGTTATCACTTCCGCACGGTCTGCGAGCTGCACAGCCAGGCGTGATGTAACTCGCTTGCCTGTTTCAACTCGGCCCGCTAAACAAAAGTCCGTTTGGCAGGCCGCTGTTTGCGCGAAGTAACGGGGTATACAGCAAAACTGCTGGGGTCTTCAGGTTTCCGGTCATGCTCGCGATGGATTGTAAATCCATCGCCCCAGACGCCGGATTTACAATCCGGCAGGAGCGACTGAAAAGTCACCAACCCTTTTGCGTTATACGCGAAGTGCTGCGCCTTCTCATACAATCTGCGGCGTGGTGCTATAATACGTGCCGAACCGGAGACCCGCCATGTCCGCCGAATTTCCAGTCCCCTACCTTGTCGATCCCACTGGCCGCGAGCACTCGCTACGCAACGATACTTCGACGATTGGCCGCGCGGTCGAATGCGACATTGTCATTACCAGCAAGCGTGTCTCGCGCGAGCATGCGCGCTTGAATCGATCGGGGCGCCGGGTGATGTTGGAGGATGCCGGCAGTACCAACGGCACCTATCTCAACGACGAGCGTATCATCGCCCCGATGGAGCTGCGCGACGGCGACATCGTCTCGGTGGGCGATGTGAAATTCACGTTCCACGATCCTGATAGCACCCTGGGCGTCCGCCTGCGCGTCGAACTCGATCTGGAAGCCAGCGCGGGGATCGTGCGGGTCAATCGGCG
>PMCF01000253.1 GCA_003154115.1 Anaerolineae bacterium | reverse complement strand
ATCCGGCGGAGTGATGGCACGACCGCGGCCGAGCGATTCTTTGGCGCTAAGCCCAAAGACCTCTTGGCTTGGATCCTGGAGCGGGTGGATCTGCCAGGCTGGTCGGCGCAAAAACGATCCCAGCCGCAGCCGAAGGCCTACTTGCTCCTAGTTGCCACTTGAGCCTATGGCCGAAACGAAAATCATCGCCGCAAAAGTGTTGGTGACTTTTCAGTTGCTCCCGTCGGATGAGTACATCCGGCGGTTGGCGGCGATGGATGTACCCATTCATCGCGGAGCACTACCAGAAATCCGAAGGCTGCCCAACAGTTTTGCGGTATACCCCTAGCGTGCCGCCCGGCCATAGGCAGGGACACGGCGTGAGCGCAGCGAAGGGTCTCGCTTCATAAAACGAGATGCTTCGCTGCGCTCACGCCCTGTCCGCAAGGCGGGGGCGCACTGTGTGGCATGACAGGCGATGTGAGGGATCATGTCAGAAGCAGATGTCAAAGATCAAAAAGTGGAAATCATGCTGCAGCGCTCGCTGCGCCGCAATGTGGTCGCGGCATTGACCGACAGCGGGGCGTTTGGCGGGGCGTTGGGCTTTATCGGGTACAGCACCGTGCTGCCGACGATGGCGCTGGCCTTGTCGCACTCTGAGCCGTTTGTGGGATTGATCACGACGATCTGGAGCGGCCTGTGGTTGCTGCCGCAGCTGCCCGCCGGGCGCTGGATGGCCGGTCGGCCTCACAAAAAACCGATTTTGCTGCGTGTCGCGTTCTTCAGCCGTATCTCATTAGTGCTCTTCGCGATCGCGCTGGCGCTGAATCTGAATCCTAGCCTGCTGATGATCTTGCTGCCGCTGGTGCTGGCGACCTTTCGCGGCCTGGATGGCGTGGCAGCGGTGGCGTGGTTCGACATCATCAGCAAGATGTTTCCGCCGCACATCCGCGGCAAGATTTTGGGTTGGACGCAGTCGGCGGCCTTTGCGCTGCAATTCATGTCGGCGTTTGTGGTGGCGTGGGCGCTGGGTGATACCGGACTGGCCTTCCCTTACAACTACGCGCTGCTGATGGGTCTGGCCGGGTTGTTCGTGCTGATTTCGTGGAGCGCCTTGTTGTTCTATGTGGAGCCGCCGGGCGATGTATCGAACAACGTGTCGGCGCAGCTGAGCATCGGCGCGCATGCGCGGCACATCCTCACGTCCGATCGTTCTTTCTGCCTCAACGCGCTGGGGCGCATTCTCATCGGCGGCATCGGCTTTGCCACGCCGTTCTATGTGTTGCTGGCGACGCAGGTCTTGAAGGTGCCCGACGATACGATCGGGTTGTTTCTGGCTGCGCAGACCGCGGGCGGCGTGGTGTCGAGTTTGATCTGCGGCTCGATCAGCCAGAAGCGCGGATCGCATCTGGTCATCCGCATCACGATGATCCTGGCGTTGATTCCGCCGATCCTGGCGCTGCTGTTGAATTTCCTGGCGCGCGACAATGCCACGCTGGCGACGGTGGGCATGTTGGCAATCTTTGTGGCCCTGGGCGCCACGGACGGATCGTTCTTGCTGGGCTTCTTGCAGCANNACGGGCCTCAGCAACACGATCGGCGGACTCACCGTCATCGCGCCGACGATCGGTGGACTGCTGCTGCAAGCCACCTCGTTTCAAGCGTTGTTCGTGGTGACGGCGGTGTTTCCGATCGCAGGGTTATTGGTGGTGCTGAGAATTCCGCGCGCGAGGCGTGAGGCGTAGGTTCATTTGACTTGTGCGCCGTCGCTAAGTAAAATGCATACATCCCTAACTCAAACTACCCGGAGGTAAAGTCCCATGCTGATCCGTGAACGTATGACTCGCAATCCCGTGTTGTGTGCGCCGGATGTTTCGGTGACGGATGCCTTTGATCTGATGAAGAAATCGCGCATCCGCCGGATGCCCGTGGTCGACAAGAGCGGCAAGCTGGTGGGCATCGTGTCCGATAAAGATTTGCTGCGCGTCTCGCCGTCACCCGCTACGACGTTGAGCGCTTTCGAGATTCCGTATTTGCTGTCCAAGGTCAAGGTCAACGATGTGATGATCAAGAAGGTCATTACGGTGACGGAAGACACGCCCATCGAAGAGGCCGCGCGCATCATGGTCGATAACAAGATCGGCGGGCTGCCCGTGGTGAATGAGAAGAACGCGGTGGTGGGCATCATCACCGAGACCGACATCTTTAAGACCTTCCTGGAGCTGATCGGCGCGCGCCGCAAGGGCGTGCGCATCACGATGTATGTGAAGGACGTGCGGGGCGAGTTGGCGCGCGTGGGCCAGGCCGTAGCCGACATCGGCGGCAACATCATCGCCACGGTCGAAGTGCCAGGCAGCGATTCCACCAACTACGAAGTGCTGTTGAAGGTCATCGATGTGTCGAAGGAAGCCGTCGTCGCAGCGCTCCAGCCGATCGTGGAGCGCATCATCGACGTGCGCGAAAGCTAGCACGAACGCCTTGCTGGCATAAAGAGACCCGGCTTCTGGAACATAGAGGCCGGGTCTCTTGTATTATCTGTCCAACGCCGGCATTCACCGGCTGCCGAGTCACAGCAAGACTCGCCTCACCTACAAGTGCCTATACTGGCGCGTAACCTCTGGAAAATCGAGCGTTAGGCAGTCTGGTGCAATGCCTTGTTGGGCGCGTTTTAAGGATTACCAAACACTTCTTGGATGTCATTAGCCACCAAATCTAACGAGTTTCCGCCAAGACTCGGCCTAACCACTCTTTCACCAGCGCATTAAACAGAATATCCTGTTCAATTTGCAAGTTGTGCCCAGCCTTGTCAAGTATCACAAAGGACGCTCTGGGATAGTTTTCTATGAGTTGCCAATGATCGCGATAGCCAACGACCGAATCTTGTCTGCCCATGACCATGAGAGTTGGTTGCCTGTAAGGTTTCTCAATCAAATCAACATTGACCGTGTAAGGGACTTGTTGGCCTAAACTCTTCTCCAAAAATGCGTAATCGGCCAGTTTCAATCCTGGCAGGATGTCTTCCCTAAACCGTTCCCAAACCCGTTTATTCTGAATCACGTTTATACCTTCAAAGTACTGCCGGTCTTCTTCCGAAAGACTGTTGAGAAACTCTTCATCTCTTTCCAGCACCTGTAACGCAGGCGCATTGTCTTTGTAGGTCTCTTGAATGGCAGTAGGACAAATGAGCAGCAGCCCATCGACCAGAGCTGCGCGCTCTTTGATGACACCTCTCGCTAAATAGCCGCCATAAGATTCTCCCGCAACGACAAAATGTTGGTTGGGAATTATCCTGTCGATAAACTCAAGGATCAAACTGAGCATTTGATCGGTACCGGTAATCCAGGGCTGCCCTCGGGTCCTACCCATTCCTGGTAAATCAAAATAAATGCGCTGCCATGGCGTATCCATTGATTGAAAGATAGGTTCCATACAACCTTTCATCAGGCGGTGATCTGGACTCCAACCATGAATCATTAAAACCGGCATACCAGAGCCGTGTATTTCGTAGTAGATGGTCACATCCCTTACTGTATATTCCATATAAATTTCTCCGTTGCAAAAAAAATGGCGCCCAACGGTCTCGACTGCATGCCGTGTTGGGCGCTCCCTGCGGAACAAGTGCTTTGCCTGCCAACCATGGCCCCAATCTATAAAACATTCGTCATGCGCGCATCCGTTTATCCGTTGTCTATTCGTTGACCGCCTTCATCCGGCTGCACGCCGTGTTAGCCCGCCCGTTTGCGAAAAACCTCTCGTATTTCTTGGGCTAGCTGAGTAATTTTAGGGTCAGCCGGAATACCGATTTCTTGGCAAAGTTGTTGGTAGTGATCAAAGAACAGGAACGCGTTGCCGCCTTCTCTTAGATGAAAATGAGCCATGCCAATAGATCTGGCATATTCGGCTTCATCAAGTTTGTCGCCGGTTGCTTGAGCAATTCCACCGGCTTGAGTGAGCAACTCTATGCTTTCTTGGTAGCGCCCCATCCGGCCATATATCGCTCCTGTGTTTCCAAGTCCCACATGCAAATAGCGACTGTGGTTCAATGATTGAGCAATTGCGACCACTTCATTGAAATGCTCAAGAGCATCTCTATGACGTTGGAGCATAGACCAAATTTGCCCCAATTCAATATGGGCTTGTGCTTCCTGTTCACGATGGCTTGTTTTCTTCGCCAGTCCCAACCCTTGGTTGATATACTCCAAGCCTTGTGGAATATTTCCCGCCTTTGCGTAATATGCTCCAGCAATTATCAGTAGGTCGGTTTCTTCTTCCACATTATTGGTTTGACGAGCAATGGAAATCTCCTTTTCCCATTCGTGAAGTGCTCTGTCGTACTCACCAAATGAACTATAAATATCGGCTCTAGTGTGTGGTCTGCCTGTTCGGTCTCTAGTAAACTCTCGTCCCGCTCTCTGGGCTTCGTCAAATGCTCCTAACACTCGCTCCAGTTCGGCTCTTGTATTATCTGAGGGTGGCTTACCGTTTGACTTCATTTTACTACGCTCATCTTCAAGATTACGATGTAGTGGGGCGGGCTAACGGCTGGGCGTCAGCCGCCC
>PMCF01000229.1 GCA_003154115.1 Anaerolineae bacterium | reverse complement strand
ATTTCCTCTCCGACAGGCTGCTAGGACTGCATAAAGGCCAACAGCTGCGCATTCACTTCGGCGGCGGCTTCGTTCTGCACCCAGTGTCCACAATGGGGAATATAGTGAATGTGCAAATGTTTCACCCACGGCTCCAAGCCATACGTCAACGATTTGCCCAGCGCCCGATCTTCCTCGGCCCAGATCAATAAGGTGGGCGCTTCGATGGGACACACATTTTCGAACGAGGCCTGATAACGCACGGCGGCGCGATACCAGTTGAGCATGCTGGTCAAGGCGTCGGGCTGAGCCAGCGCCGTCGCCATGACGTGGATCTCGAAACTGCTGAAGGCGTTTTGATTGATCGCTCCTTTGCGGAAAAATAGGTTCGCGCTTTCAATAGGATCATGTCCGAGGAGTTCTTCCGGCAGCAGCGGTATCTGGAAGAAGCCCACGTACCACGATTTCTGCTGCTGCGCCGGATTCTCGCGGATTTCACGCGAGTAAGTGGCGGGATGCGGCGCGTTCATGACGACCAACTTCTCCACGACTTCAGGATGATGCATCGCCAGATGCCAGGCGACCACACCGCCCCAATCGTGCCCCACCATGATCGCTGTGTCTCGTCCGAAAGTGTGAATCAATTCTTTGATGTCGCCCGCCAAAGCTTCGACCCGATAGTTGTGCACCCCCTGCGGCTTGTCGCTGAGGTTGTAGCCGCGCTGATCGGGCACGACCACGCGATAGCCGGCGTTGGCCAAAAACGTGATCTGGTTGCGCCACGTATACCAGTTTTCCGGGAAGCCGTGCAGCAGCACCGCCAGCGGCCCGTCGCTAGGGCCGGCGATCACCGTGTGCAAATCCAAGCCATTCACCGTCACATACCGCGACTCGGCTCCGACGTTTAACTGCCGGATGGCTTGCCACAACAAATCTTCGGTGTTGCTGGCATACGCCGCTCGATTCGCGCGGCCCGCGCGGATCCACCACGCGGTAAAGGCGGCGGCGGCTCCGGCGGCTAAACTGAAGGGGACAAGAAAACTGCGAGCGCGAGACATGATCACCTCGATGAGGATAGGATGATGGCGGGGCTATTGTATCACGAGCGCGTCTGGCCGGTGGATGTGGGGCTGCTGGAAGGGGTTTTGTTTGGCTCGGCGGCCAGTGGGCAAATGACGCCACTGAGCGATGTCGATATTGCGCTTGTAACTGTTTCGACTTTGACTCCCCGTGAACGTCGGCACTTGGAATTGGCCATGGCTGATGCACTGGCGCAACATTGCGAAATCAGCAATGCTGATGTGCGCGTGATCAATGAAGGTCCTGTGATGCTGCGCGGACAGATCGTCACTGAAGGCCATCTCATTTTCGCCCGCGATGAAGCGGCGCGAATTGAATTCGAAGCGCGTACGCGTAGCGAGTATTTTGATTATCTTCCCGTTGCCGAACGGTTGCGCGAGGCATTCTTTGCCGCTGTGCGCCGGCGAAGTTTGTATGGCTAATCTTTCCAAAGTTGAAGGACTCCTGCGCAATCGGGCGACTTATACCGGCTATCTTCAGGTCTTGGCCGGAACAGATCGCAAGTTGACGACGCTCAGATTTACGATGATTTGCAGAACAATCTTGATGATTTTGACCGATTTGCGCGGTGCGTTTTGGAGTTTCTCAACTAACGCCTTTGACGGATTACTCTATCCGTGATATAGTTACCCTCGTTAGCGAGCAAGTAAATCCGGTACACTCCGCCACCCGGTCTTGTGACCCAGTGGCGTTTTTATTTCCTCACCTGACCCGATGTGTCCCCGCGGCTGTTCACTTCGGCAAAANNACGCCCATTCAAATCGCGACGATTCCGCCAGCGCTGGCAGGGCGCGATATTCTCGGCTCAGCCGAGACTGGCACGGGCAAGACCGCCGCGTTTCTGCTGCCCCTGTTGCAAAAACTACTTAATTCGCCGCAGCTGCGTGAACCGCGCGCGCTGATCGTGCTGCCGACGCGTGAACTCGCGCTGCAGGTGGCCGATCATGCCGAGCAATTGAGCCACGGCACCGGCCTGCGGATCTGCACGGTTTACGGCGGCGTCGGGTATGGCCCGCAAGAGCAGGCGCTGCGCAGGGGCGTCGATGTGGTCATTGCCACGCCGGGCCGCTTGCTCGATCACATGGAAAAACGCAACGTTACGCTGGCGGCACTGAAGGTGCTGGTGCTGGACGAGGCCGATCGGATGTTGGACATCGGTTTCTTGCCTGACATCCGCCGGATCATGCGCCAGGTTCCCAAGGAGCGCCAGACGTTCCTGTTCTCGGCTACGCTGCAACCGATTATCGCGCTGGCCCGCGAAGTGACGCGCGATGCGGTGCGGGTGGAAGTCGAAAAGACGGCCACACCCGATACAATCTCGCATGCGTTGTATCCCGTGCCGGAGCATCTGAAGTTTCAACTGCTCAAGCAGCTGTTGGAAGATGACAAGATGGACAGCGTGTTGATCTTTACGCGCACCAAGCACCGTGCCGATCGCATCGTGCGTGATTTGCAGCGTGCCAAGGTTCCCGCGGCGGTGATTCATGGCAATCGTTCACAGAGCCAGCGCGTGGCCGCGCTGGATGCGTTCAAGAGCGGGCACATGCGTGTGCTGGTCGCCACCGACATCGCCGCNNATCGCCGCGCGCGGCATCGACGTGGAAGGCATCTCGCACGTGGTGAATTACGACGTGCCGATGCAGGCGGAAGATTACGTGCATCGGATCGGCCGCACGGGCCGCGCTCAAGCGATCGGGGAAGCGTACACCCTGGTGACGCCCGCCGACGAGCGCATGGTGAATCGCATCGAATTTGTGCTGAAACAAAAACTGGAACGGCGCAAAGTCGAGGGCATTGACTATCGCACGCCCGCCGCGAAGATTCCCGATGCGGACGCGATCCGCCGGTATGTGGAAGCCAATCGGCGCAAGCCGCAAATTGTGCCCGCGCGCGCTCACGCCCACTAAATCTTACTGTTCCAAAAATTGAACCGCCGAGGCCTCCCGGAAGTAATGCAGGGGTGCCTCGGCGGTTTGTTTTGTGATGCGAGCTTGACGGGAGGTGGTACAATGAATTTCACGTTGATTTCTCCGGAGAATGGCTGTGACAACGGTCCCCGCAACTTTTGATTTTCGAGCCACGCTGTCGGAAAAACGCCTGCGCGGCCTGTGGCGCATGATGCGTGGCTATCGTTTGATCTATGTGGGCGCGTTGGGCTTCATCGGGCTGGCGGCGTTGATGAACACGCTGACGTTTGTGCTGCTGGCCTACCTCATCGACGAAGTGCTGGGCAAGGGCATTTACACGCCGGGTGTCTTGCTGCTGGTGGCGCTGAGCTTCGTCGGGTTAGCTTTGCTGCAAGGGAGTTTTACGTTTTTGGGCGGTCGCCTGGCCGCACAGACCTCGGAAGGCATCGTGCAGCGACTGCGCGATTACCTGTTCGATCATATTCAGCGCCTATCGTTTCGCTACCACGACAAAGCCCAGACCGGCGAATTGATCCAACGGTCAACCTCGGACGTGGATGCCATTCGCCGCTTCTTCGCCGATCAGGCCGTCAATGCCGGACGCATCGTGCTGTTGTTTGTGATCAACTTTATCGCGCTGCTGCGCTTGAATGCGCCGCTGGCGGTCTTTTCGATCCTCGTCATCCCGTTCGTGCTGGTCATCTCCATGTGGTTCTTCAACCGGATCAGCAAACGCTACGAAAAGCATCAGGAACAGGAAGCGATTGTCTCGACGACGCTGCAAGAGAATTTGACGGGCGTGCGCGTGGTGAAGGCCTTTGCGCGCCAGTCGTACGAGCGCGACAAGTTTGAGAAGGTCAGTTGGGAATTGTTTCTGCGCGGGCGTAATTTGTTGAAGTGGCACGCGCTGTACTGGCCCATCACCGATGTGCTGTGCGGCGTGCAGATGTTGGCGGGCTTCCTGGCGGGCGCCGTGATGACGATCAACGGGACGCTGCTGACAGGCGAGTACGTGGCCTACGTCGGCCTGGTGGTATGGTTGATCTGGCCGATGCGCAATCTGGGCCGCTTGATCGTGCAGATGTCAGCGGGCCTGGTGTCTTACGGGCGCGTGATGGAAGTGATCAAAGAGGAGCGTGAACCGTTGACCGCAGGGGCCTATCGGCCGCAAGGGGCGGTGCGCGGCGCGATCGAGTTTCGCAATGTGTCGTTCGAGTACGATGTCTCAGTGCCGGTGCTGCACGAGATTTCGTTTCGTTGCGAGCCGGGGCAGGTGGTGGCGCTGCTGGGCTCGACGGGCTCCGGCAAATCGTCGCTGGTGAATCTGCTGCCGCGCTTCTATGATTACACCGGCGGTGTGCTGCTGCTGGACGGCGTGGAATTGCGCGCCTATCCTCGCCGGTTCTTGCGCCAGCATATTGGCATTGTGGAGCAGGAGCCCTTTCTGTTCTCCCGCACGATTCGCGAGAACATCACGTACGGGGTGGGGCGCGATGTGCCGCAGGGCGAGATCGAACTGGCGGCGCGCGCGGCGGCCATCCACGAGGTGATCATGTCTTTCGCCGATGGCTATAACACGCTCGTCGGTGAGAAGGGTGTGACGCTCTCGGGCGGCCAGAAGCAGCGTCTGGCGATCGCGCGCACGTTGTTGAAGAATCCGCGCATCTTGATTCTGGACGATTCGACCTCCTCCGTCGATCTGGAAACCGAACAGGAAATTCGCGAAGCGTTGGAAGGCCTGATGCAGAATCGCACTACATTTATCATCGCGCACCGGGTGCAGAGCGTGATGAATGCCGATCTGATCCTGGTGCTCGATCACGGGCGCATCGTGCAACGCGGCAAACATGAAGACCTGCTGCAGGAGCCGGGTATCTACCGGCAAATCTACGACATTCAGACGAAGATTGAGGCGGAGTTGGAGAAAGAGGTTGGCAGCGTTGCCGAACCGGCTGTGAGTATATCGTCCACGAATTGACACGAATTCACACTAATGATTCGCGCAGATTCGTGTTAATTCGTGGAGGGAAAAGATCATGTCCGACGAGATCGAATTCGAAGAAGAAGAATTTACCACCCAGTTTAACGGCCAGACGATGCTGCGTATCCTGGCACAGACGAAGCCGCACTGGAAGTGGGTGGTTGGTTTCCTCGTCACCATCACTTTCGTCGCGGGCCTCGACTCGTACTTCACGTTTCTGCGCAAACAGATGATCGACGTGGGTATCACGCCGGGCGACACCGCAGCGCTGGCACGCATCGGCGTGATCTACTTCGTGATGATTTTCTTTCAGGCCGCGGGCGTTTTCGCCTTTATCTACCTGGCGGGCGTGCTGGGCGAGCGCGTGCGCTACGATCTGCGCAAGAAGACGTTCGAGCACCTGCAGGACTTGTCGTTGACGTATTACAGCAAGACGCCGGTGGGCTGGATCATTTCGCGCGTGACCAGCGACACGGTGCGCATCGCCGAGCTGGTGACGTGGGGCATGTTGGATGTAACGTGGGGAGCGGTCAGCATCAGCACGGCGTTTGTTTTTATGCTGGCCATCAACTGGCAGTTGGCTTTGCTGGTGTTGCTGATCATCCCCGTGCTGCTCTTCGTGGCAGTGACCTTCAAGCAAAGGATCATCGTGGAATTCCGCCGGGTGCGGAAGATCAATTCCAAGATCACAGGCGCGTACAACGAAAACATCACCGGCGTGCGTGTGGTGAAGGCGTTAGGCCGCGAAGAAGAAAACCTGCGTGAGTTCGGAGAGCTGACAGGCGAGATGTATCAAGCCGGATTCCGCGCCGCGTGGCTGTCGGCGTTGTTCCTGCCGGCGGTCCAGATTATCAGTGCGGTCGCCGTCGGCGTGATTATCTTCTTCGGCGGATCACAGGTCGAACAGGGCGGACTGACGGTCGGTGGTCTGGCGGCGTTCATTTCATACGTCACGTTCATGCTCTGGCCGATTCAGGATCTGGCGCGCGTCTACGCGGAGATGCAACAGTCGATCGCGTCAGCCGAGCGTGTTTTCTCGCTGATTGATGCGGTGCCCGACGTGGTCGATCAGCCCAACGCGATCGATCCCGGCACGATTAGCGGTGACATCCGGTTCGATCATGTCGATTTCGATTACGGCGACGGCAAGCCGGTGTTGACCGATTTCTGTTTGACCATTAAACATGGCGAGATGATTGCTTTAGTAGGGCCGACGGGCGGTGGCAAGTCCACGATCGTGAATCTGCTCTGCCGTTTTTACGAGCCGGTGAAGGGCGCCATCACGATCGGGGGGCAGGATTACCGGGAGTTGACGCTGCACGCGATTCAATCACGCATCGGCATGGTGCTGCAAACGCCGCACTTGTTCAGCGGTACCGTGCGCGAGAATATCCGCTATGGACAACTCACTGCGACGGATGAGGAGATCGAAGCGTCGGCGAAGTTGGCCGGCGCGCACGATTTCATCGTGACGCTCGAAAAGGGCTACGACGAACCGGTCGGGGAAGGGGGTAACCTGCTCTCGACGGGACAGAAGCAGTTGATCAGTCTGGCGCGCGCGGTGTTAGCAAAACCGGAGTTGTTCATCCTCGACGAAGCGACGAGTTCGGTGGATACGTTGACCGAAGCGCTGATTCAACGCGGCGTCGAAACGCTGATGAAAGATCGCACCACGTTTGTGATCGCGCACCGCCTCTCGACGATCAAGCGGGCCAGCCGGATCCTGGTGATCGAGCAAGGCCGCATCGCCGAGATGGGCACGCATGCCGAACTGCTGCGTCAGCGCGGACATTACTACAATCTGTACACGCGCCAGTTTAGACACGATTTGAGCAAAGAGTACAACCTTTTCGCGTTGACGGGCGCGGCGGTGAATTGAACGCGAAATCCCACTGGACCACTGTATAACTGGAGTCGAGGCTTTAGCCGGAAATGTGGCAACCAATCAAACCGGCTGAAGCCTCGATTCCAGAATTTGCCAAACAGGCTGCCGGTTGGATCAAGCTGATTGCATTATTCCCGGCACGGAGGTGATTCGATGACTACCCGCGTTTATCTCATTCGTCACGGCGCCACGCCCCACAGCGCCGAAGATCGCTTCGCCGGGGCGATCGATGTCGATCTGTCCGACGAGGGCCGTCAACAGGCTCAGGCGTTGGCCGTTCGCTTGGCAGATGATCACATCGCAGCGGTGTATTGCAGCCCGATGAAGCGCACCACCGAAACGGCGGCCATCGTCGCGCGGCCGCATCACCTCACGCCGATTCCGCGTGATGGCTTGCGCGAGATCAATCATGGACGCTGGGAGTCGCTGCGGCGACGCGATGTCGAGACGCAGTTCCCCGAAGAATATGCGGCGTGGGAAGAAGATCCCTACATTTTCATGCCCACCGGCGGCGAGTCCGGCCTGAGTGTGATGGCGCGTGCGCTGCCGATTGTGCGTGAAGTGGTGTTGAATCATGTCGGTGAAAACGTTGCGATCGTGTCACACAAAGCGACGATCCGATTGATCATCAGCAGCCTGCTAGGATTCGATCCACGCGGCTACCGCGATCGGCTCGATCAAGCTCCGGCGTGCCTCAATGTGCTGGACTTCAAAGATGCGGTGCGGGCGCGCCTGATGTTGTTCAACGACGTGTCGCACTACGTCGATCAACCGGATCGATCGGCGGGGCGTTTATCCAAGTGGTGGGACGGCGGCGGGAATTGAAGAGTCGTCCTCGGATCAAAAAAGACCTGCCAGGTTTTAAAAACCTGGCAGGTCTTTTCTAGCTGTTCCTTTACGGATTTGCTGGTCGGGCGGCCAGCGTCACGGTGAGATCCATCGACTTGCCGTTGCGGTCGATCGTGAGCGTCACCTTCTGGCCGACCTTGCTCTGTTGCAGGGCGCTGAGCAGGTCATTCATACTGCCTACGGCCTGCCCATCGATGGCCGTGATCACATCCCCGCCCGTCATCACGTCCTGACCACCGATGGTCACCGACTTGGTGCCGCCCTGCAGTCCTGCTTGATCCGCCGGGCTGTTGGGCTGAACGCTTTCCACGAGCACGCCGGCTTGATCCGACGACAACCCCAGGTTATTCACGATATCAGGCGTAATCGACAAACCCTGAATACCTAACCACGGTTGCCCCGCAGTGTGGCCACCGCCTTGTGGCACCTGTGGCATCTGCGGCAGATCCGGCGCCTGCTGATCCAGCTGCGTTTGTTGTGAGGCTGCCGGCCGCGCTTCGAGCGTCACCTTGACGTCTTGCTGCTGACCATCGCGCAGGATAGTCAATGTGACGGTCTGACCCACGCTGGTCGAGCGCACGAGATAAGCCACGATATCGTCGAAGGTCTTTACCGGTTGATTGTCGATGGCGATGATGACATCACCACCCACGTTGACGCTCTCGCCATTGATGGTCACTTGCTTATTGCTGCCGCGCAGACCCGCTTTCTCGGCCGGGCCGCCCGAGGTCACTTTGTTGATCAGCGCGCCGCGCTGTGTGCTCTTCAAGTTCATGGCTGTTGCCAGATCGGGGATCAACGATCCGCCGCTGATGCCCACATACGAATGCTCGAAGTGGCCGGACTTGATCAGCTCGGGCACAACCTTCGCCACGATGCTGGACGGAATGACGAACCCAATGCCCACTGACGCACGCACCGGCGAATCGATCTGGGCGGTCACGCCCATCACTTGACCTTGATCATCGGTCAACACGCCGCCGGAGTTGCCGGGGTTGATCGGGGCGTCGGTCTGGATCACATCGGGGATCGTGTACGATACGTTCGAGGTACCACCATCGGCGGGGATCGAACGTCCGATGGCGCTGACGAAACCAACGGTCATGGTGTTTTCGTGGCCGAAGGGATTGCCGATCGCCACCGCCAACTGACCGACTTTCACCTGCATCGAATCGGCCAACTTGACCGGCTGGAGTTGATCCGCCGGATAGTCGACTTTGATCACGGCTAAGTCGCTATCGGGATCGGTGCCAACCACCGTCGCCGGTACGGTCGTGCCGTCCGAGAACGTGACAGACACTTTATCGGCGCCGGCGACGACGTGATTATTCGTCACGATATGGCCGTCTTTGTCCCAGACGAAGCCAGAGCCTAACGCTTGTGGTTGAATCTGGGGCTGCCCTTGCCCTTGATTGTTAAAGAACGGCAGGCCAGAAGTTGCCGTTGCCTTTTCCACCACATGGATGGCTACGACGGACGGACTCACCTGCGCATAAATTTGTTCTAACGTCGCTTCGAGGTCGGAGACGTTGCCAATGACGGCCGCACTCTTGGCAACGGGCGCTGAACCCACAGCCGAGACAGGCTGTAAATTGCTTGCCTGCGACGAGGCGGACGCAGCGGGCGCAACGCCCACGGTTGAGGACAACGCCGCCGGACTGCACGCCGCTAACGTCAACGCGATGAGCATGACGATCGTTACAAACATTGATTTGGATTTCATCTGATTTCCTCCAGAAATTGATAATCTTAGTCTTTCCCTGTGTTCGTACAAATCTTACCGTTTAGACCTTAATTCAACCTGTTGCTGAGTTTAACCTTGCATTAGGAGCGATCCCGGCGTCACAATAACGTAAAAACAGTTATCGCCTTGCTGTTGCTGCCCGTGTCAGGTAAGATTGCGCATCTTTTGACAAGACCAGTGACATGGATCTCACCTTGTTTTTGCGGTTCTTTTCACAGGGCGCGGCGCTAGGTTTGACGGCGGCCGCGACGCCGGGTTCCTTGCAAACGTTGTTGATCTCAGAGACATTGTTGGGCGGGTTCAAACGCGGGGCGCGTGTCACCCTCGCGCCGCTCATCAAATTGGCCCAGGCGATGACGCTCAACGAACGCACGAGTTCCTTCTTCCAGCCACTCGGTTGGTTTTCCAAGCTTTGCTCTTGATCTGATAGGGTAGCATGGGAGACAGGTTTCCACAAATGGCTACTTTGCGTTTGGGTTCAACAAGCTTGGTTCTCCTCAGAGTTTGTGAATTTATTTGTTCTTCCTGATGGATGCCCCCACAGGTGGGGGTAGAATGAACTTACTGTCCCACCTGTATCCATTTTTTCGAGGTGGCAAACATAAGGGGGAATAAATTCACAGGCTCTCAGATTAGTGGGAGAGTTGTGCCCGTTTGATTGATGAGGTGTTATCCTGAAGCACTCAGGAGGTAATGAATGGGGCGCGAGCAGTATGCTGACCACATCACTGCCTCTACCGTGCATTTGTTCAGTACGAGCGCTTTGACCGCGCGGGTGACGGGTTCCATTCAATTTGCCAGCGGTCTTGAATTGCGCGTGGCCGAGTTTATCGATTTCCTCAGCGGCCAGATTCGCGATTACAGTTACACCGTCTATCTCGGCGCGGAGAAAGTCCGCTGGTATGATCCGCAGCCCCATCCCGATAATGCCGCGCCGGCCCCGACGTTTCCTCACCACCGTCACACCCCGCCCGACATCAAACACAACCGCCGGCCCGCGCCGGGCATCTCATTCGACGCGCCCAACCTGCCGACGTTGATCCGCGATTGCATCGAATTGGGCAAGACGCTGAGGCCGTAGCGCATCAAACACAAAAAAGCCGAAGTCCCTGGCTTCGACTTCGGCTGTCCCTCAATTATGGCGGGCGACTTGTGCGCTTACGGCGCGTTTACTGCGTCGCGGTCTTCTTCTTGCGGGTCAGGCCCGTCTTATGCTCGCTCTTGCGCACGTAGCCCACGCCTCGTTCGCCTGGCGCTGCCCCGAGAGGCTCGCGTCGATCAAGCAGAAAGTCAATAGGGTAGACGGAAATTTTAAGGTTGTGGCGACGAATGGGGTGAAAAGTTGATGAGCATTTCGCCATGTGAGATGACGTCAGGCTGGGCTACGCCTTCACAAGCCATAAGAACTGATAAGGAGCCAGTGCTGCGAGAGGTGTGATGCGTGAATGACTGAGCAGATCGATCCAGTCAGGCGCTTGATCGGTCAACTCGATGGATTGAGCTTGGCCCGAGAGATTGTGGATCGCTAACACGCGATCGTGATCGAGCGTGCGCCAGTAGGCGGCGACCGCCTTCGATCCCACCTCGGCCCAGGCGAAGTCGCCGCGCCCGAATGCCGGATGCTGTTTCCGCACGTCGATCATGTGCCGCAGCGCGTTGAGCAGCGAATCGGGATCGGCTTGCTGCGCTTGAACGTTGACGCTTTGATAGCCGTAGACTTCATCATCGATGAGCGGCTCCTCCAGTTGATCTGGGGGGGCCGTCGAGAATCCCGCATTCGGGCCGGTGTCCCATTGCATGGGCGTGCGAACGCCATCCCGATCGTCCAACCAGATGTTATCGCCTAGGCCGATTTCGTCGCCGTAGTAGATAACGGGCGAACCGATGAAAGTGAGCAGCAACGAATTAGCGACGAGGATGCGGCGTTGATCGTTGCCCAGCAACGGCGACAAGCGGCGGCGAATGCCGAGGTTCAAGCGCATGCGCGGTTCGGGCGCGTAGAAATTCCACATGAATTCGCGTTCTTCGGGCGTAACCATTTCTAGCGTGAGTTCATCATGACACCGCAGGAACGTGGCCCATTGACAGCCCGCCGGTAGATCGGGCGTGCGCTTGAGGATCTCCACCATCGGTGTGCGATCGGCTTTAGCCAAAGACATGAAGAGGCGGGGCATCAACGGGAAGTGAAAGTTCATGTGAACTTCGTCGCCGTGGCCGAAGTACGGCAGCACATCTTCCGGCCATTGATTGGCTTCAGAAATCAGCATCGTCCCCGGTGCATAAGCATCGACGAAAGCGCGCAACCGTTTGAGATAGGCGTGCGTCTCCGGCAGATTTTCGCAGTTGGTGCCTTCGCGTTCATAGAGATACGGCGGCGCGTCGATGCGAATGCCGTCCGCGCCTTGATCGATCCAGAACTGCACGACGCGCAGCATGGCTTTTTGAACCTCTGCGTTGTCGTAGTTCAGATCGGGTTGATGATAGAAGAAGCGATGCCAGTAGTATTGCTTACGCAGCGGATCAAACGTCCAGTTGGATGGTTCACTGTCGATGAAGATGATGCGCGTACCTTGATACTTTTGATCGGTGTCGCTCCACACATACCAGTCGCGATACCAGACGTGATCAGGGTGGTGGGGATCGCGCGAGGCTTGAAACCAGGGATGTTGATCCGAAGTGTGATTGGGGATCAGCTCGACGACGAGGCGCAGTCCGCGTCGATGGACTTCCTCGACGAGGCGGCGAAAATCTTCCAGTGTGCCGTAATCGGGATGGATGCTAAAGTGATCGCTGACGTCGTAGCCATCATCACGCAAGGGCGAAGGCGTAATCGGCAGCAGCCACAACGTATCGACGCCGAGGTCTTGAAGATAGTCGAGTTTGGAGATTAACCCCGGCAGATCGCCGATTCCATCGCCATTGCTATCGGCAAAAGCCCGCACGAAGACTTCATAGAGAATGGCATCTTTATACCAGGTAGAATCATTTGCCATCGTCATTGTCCTCGGCCCGGTCGGCGGGGCGGGTGAAGATTCGCCGAAGCCCGCCCCGCCATCCCCAAGGAGTTGGCCGCTGATCAGTTTAGCCCTTTACCGAACCGGCCAGCAAACCACGAACGAAGAAGCGCTGCAAACCAAAGAACACCGCCAGCGGCAGGATCATCGTCACGAACGCACCTGCGGTGAGCAAATGCCAGTCTTGTCCGCGCGAACCGACGATCTCAGCCAAGCGCTGTGTCAGAACTTGATTGGTGGGCGACGCGCCGATGAAGATCAACGCGACCAGGTAATCGTTCCACACCCACAGGAACTGGAAGATGGCGAAGGCCGCCAGGGCGGGAACGGACAGCGGCAGGATGTGCTTCATGAAGATGGTGAAGTGTGACGCGCCATCGATGAACGACGATTCAAGAATGTCGCGCGGCAGGCCGCTGATGTAGTTGTAAAGCAGGTACGTCGCCAGCGGCAGACCGAAGCCAGTGTGCGCCAGCCACACCGCCAGATACGTGCCGTTAATACCCATCGCTACATCGTCGCGCAGCAACGGAACCAGCGCCACTTGCAGCGGTACAGCCAGCAGCGCGACGACCAACGCAAAGGCCATGCGGCGAGCCGGGAAGCGCATCCACGCGAAGCCGTAAGCAGCCAATGCGGCTAGGAAAATCGGGATCACCGTCGCCGGAATGGAAACCGCCAGACTATTGAGGAAAGTGCGGCTCATATTGTCGCCGATCTTCGTTTCGGTCGTGCCGTCCTTCAGTTGTGCGGTGTAATCACCATTGGCCAACACCTGCTTGTAGTTTTCCAGTGTGAAGATGGTGTTGGCGGTCCATTCATATTTCTGCACTTCAAGATAGCCGATGCGCCGGTTGCCGATCCATTGCAGACGTTGGCCGTTGCTCTCGATACCTTTGGTGAACTGTTCAAATGTGTCCGTGACGCCGACCAGGGTCATCGGTTGGTTACGATCCACTTCCGGCCCCGGCGTGATCTTGTCCACTTCCACCCAATCTTGATGCGGAAAGACCGTCCACCAGCCGGTGCTGTTGATGTCGATCCGATCGCGGAATGAGGAGATCAACAAGCCTATCGTCGGAATCGTCCAGAATAGGCAGATGAGGATCAATCCGCCATTCACCCAAAGACTTCCCCAGCGCCTCTTACCCGATTTGCGTGTTGTCGTGGGCGTTGTCATTAGAACACCTCCCGCTGCGCGAACTGGCGCAAGTTGTAAGCCATCACCGGCATCACGGCGATGAGCAGGATCGTCGCGATGGCCGAGCCGTAACCGTTGTTGTTATAGGTGAAATACTGCCGATAGAACTCGGTGGCGATGACACTGGTGCCGTACTGACCGCCCGTCATGACGATCACCACGTCGAAGATCTTCAGAGTGAAAATGATGATGGTGGTAGACACAGTGATGATGGTCCCCATGATGTACGGGATCATGATCTGGAAGAAGACCTGCGGCTCGGTCGCGCCATCGACACGTGCGGCTTCCAACATTTCGCTGGGAATGCCTTTAATCGCAGCGGAGAACAACACCATGGAGTAACCCGTTTGCAGCCAGATCACAATGATGATCAGGAAGAAGTTGTTCCACGGTTGAAAGAAGGCAGTCCAGGCTTCCGGCTTTCCGCCTAACGATACAACGATCGAATTGAGCAGACCAATCTGCGGCGCATCGACCGGTTTGGCGGCATACACGAAATTCCAGATCACGCCTGCGCCGACAAAGGAGATGGCCATCGGCAGGAAGATCAGCGCTTTGGCGATGCTCTCGAACCGACTGCGATCGGCCAGTACGGCCACTAGCAGCCCGAGCGAAACGGTAAACGTCGTGCCAAAGATCATCCACATCAAATTGTTGCGGAAAACCGTCAGCATGCCTGGATCGCTGAACACCCCCAGGTAGTTTTGGAGGCCCACGAAGTTGATGCTATTGGCATCTTGCAGGCTGAGCAAGAACGTGCGCAGCGCCGGCAGCGCCAGGGTCCAGATCAGCATGAGCAGCGCCGGGCCGACAAACACCCACGGTTCCAGTCGCGCCGACCAAGGCTTTGGCAAGTGCTCGACAAATTGGTAAGCCGTAATGAAGAGTATCACCATGCCACCGACGCCCCATAAGATGGCCAAGGTAACGCTAATGACGGGTGAAATCGTTGCGTTTTGCTGCGTCTGGATGTTGCGCAACAAAACAAATCCTCCGCTGAGGACGGCCAGCGCCGCGAGCAAGGAAACAAGCGCTAGGAGAAGCGGACCAGCGCCTCCTTTCTCCTTAAGCATATTAGGCGGTATGTTGCGAGGTATGGAAGTAGCCATGTGATCCGATCCTTTCACCGGAAAGCATCAAGCAGCGAACATTGTCAAATTGCTTCGATGCGATCAATTCTACTCCAATCTAATTCCGATAGCAAAATGAATTTGCGGCTTTCTCCAACCCGATCGGCTATGCCCGCTCACTGGGTAACACTCAACGCGCAGCGAAATCCAATTTGGCCGTCATAGAAATGACTGACACTGCCACCGGCGCGAGCTGTAACCCGCAAATCTTGCTCCCAGCTTCTGCTCCCTCCACCGCGGCGTACATGTAACGTCCCGCTGGTAGGTCCGATCGGGTTATGAGAGGGCGCTACGGTGTAATAATCTGGCGCATACCAATCGGCTACCCATTCCCACACGTTGCCGGCCATGTTCAACGCGCCGTATGGACTAGCTCCGACTGCGTAAGCATCAACGGCCTTCGTCGGGCAAGGGTCATGGTTTCCACAACGTGCCCCAGTTAGATTGCTTTGAGTTGGAGTGCTGGGCATCATACATTCCGCATAATTCGCATGCGAACAATCGACATCATTGCCCCATGGATAACGGCGTGTATCCGTTCCGCGCGCGGCCTTTTCCCATTCGGCTTCAGTGGGCAACTGTCTTCCTGCCCATTGGCAGTACGCAGCCACAGCCTCATATTCATACACCAGCGCCGGGTAATTCTGATAGTCGGGATGAACCGCGTAGGCCACATAGGCTTTTGTTTCTGTGTCATAAACCGTAGGCCGACAGGCGCCTGCCGCCATGCACTTGGCAAAAGCGGCATTCGTCACTTCGGTCTGATCGATCCAGTAAGCGTCTAAATACACTCGATGTTGCGGCTTCTCGTCATCACGGGCCAACGTATCATCATTGTTGGCGCCCATCAGAAATTCACCGGCTGGCACACAGACCAGAGTCGTTCCATCTAGCGGCGAAGTCCACGTCTGTCCGATCGTGGTGCACGCTGGAGCGTGGCCCATCCGATCGGGCGCAGCGTTATCTCCGCGACACGCCGCTCCACAGAGAACCAAGGCGATAAAGATCAATCCGCGGATAAAACGCACCGTTCATCCCTCACTATTTTGGAAGTCGGCCCGCTTAACAGCGGGCCGACTCACATTGCCTCAGCGTCCTGATACTACTTGGGCCAGGAGGCGTCGATATTCTTGAGGGCGGTGGGGAGGTCTTCGGCCCCGGCGACGAAGGAGGTCATTTCCTTCCAGAAGGAACCCGCGCCGACCGAACCGGGCATGCTGTCCGAGCCGTCGAAGCGGAGGGTCTTGGCATTGACGATCGCCTGACCGAGTACCTTCTCGATCTCCGACCCGTAGGCGGTCAAGTCCGCGTCCTTCTGCGGGGCGATAGCGCCACCTTCCTGCATCCAGGCCTTGAGGTGCTCACCCTTGGTGAAGTACTCCATGACGGCCATGACTTCGGGGCGAT